>CASEVT010000084.1 GCA_949291445.1 uncultured bacterium
AATTCAAACCAGACCAATAAGAAGAATTAGCAACAAACAACTAAAACAATAATTTATATTCAATTATTCAAACTATGAATAGGCGCGGGTATTCTGCCTCCCCGTTTAACAAAATTTTCAGAATTAAGCCTGCAAACAGACATAATAGGAGCTTCACCCAAAAGACCTCCATATACTGCCTTTTCACCGACATTTTTTCCAGGAACCGGAATTATGCGGACGGCAGTAGTTTTTTTGTTTATCATGCCGATCGCCATCTCGTCAGAAATGATTGCAGAGATAGTAGAATCGGGTGTATCACCTGGGATTGCAATCATATCAAGCCCGACAGAACATACACAAGTCATGGCCTCCAATTTATCAAAACTAATAAACCCCTCAGAAGCCGCCTCAATCATGCCTGCATCCTCAGAAACAGGAATAAAAGCACCCGACAAACCGCCGACATGAGAACTTGCCATAATACCGCCTTTTTTGACCGCATCATTCAACATAGCAAGTGCGGCAGTAGTGCCATGCGCACCGGCGTGTTCAAGACCCATTGCCTGAAAAATACCCGCAACGCTGTCATTTTTCTCAGGAGTAGGTGCAAGTGACAAATCAATCACACCAAAAGGTATATTGAGCTTTTGCGCCATTTCACGTCCAATCAGCTCACCGGTTGAAGTAATCTTAAACGCAATTTTCTTAATAGTATTAGCCAATTCACTAAAATCAGCACCCTCCGGAAGAGCCTCAACAGCAGCCTTAACAACGCCGGGACCGGATACGCCGATATTTAAAGCACACTCCGGCTCCCCATACCCGTGGAACGCACCCGCCATAAAAGGGTTATCCCCGGGAGCATTACAAAAACAAACTAATTTTGCAGCACCAATACCATCCTTATCGGCAGTCTTATTTGCAGTTTCTTTAATAATATGCCCCATTTTTAAAACAGCATCCATATTAATACCCGCCTTAGAAGATGCCAAATTTACAGAGGAACACACCCGTTCAGTAACACTTAATGCCTCAGGAATACTTTCGATAAGCGCAGAATCGCCTCTTGTGCAACCCTTCTCAACCAGCGCACCAAACCCGCCGACAAAATTAACATTCACCGATTTTGCCGCCTCATCCAAGACTTTTGCTAAATATACATAATCATAGTTTTTACAAGACTCACCCACCAATGATATAGGAGTCAGCGCAATTCTTTTGTTAATAATAGGAATGGAATACTCGTCCTCAATTTCATCAGCATAAGCACACAAATTTTTTGCATACTTAGTAATTTTTTCAAAAATCTTATCCCCAACCACCCTGACATCAGTATCACAACAATCCCTCAAACTCAATGCCAATGTGACCGTTCTGATATCCAGATGATGAATTTTTATCATATTTATAGTTTCAATTATTGATTCAGTGTTGAAAAACGACATTAATATATTCCTTTTAGATAGTGTGCATCTTATCAAAGATTTGTTTTTTTTGAACCCAAACCTCCATCTGCAATTCTTCTCCCACAGCCAAAAGTCTTTCTTTTATCTCCTTGAAAGATTTATCCGACTTTGAAATATCAGCAAGCAACACCATTACAAAATAATCTTGCATGATAGTTTGTTTTATATCTTCGATATTAACCATATACTCAGCCAACACAGCTGTAAGTCTGGCAACAATCCCAATTTTATCCAGACCTGATATTGTAATAATAACTTTATTTTCCTGCATAACAATACCTGCCAAATTCCTTAAACACCTTAATAATACACTATTTTAGAGTGTTAAAAAAATTATTACGAATTGTAACAGATATAAAAAATATTGAAATTTGATATAAAAAAAATTTTTTATAATTGTGTGTGGCAAAATTGAAAAGGTGTATTATGACGAGTGTAAACACAGGAAATTATCCAATTACTATTCCAGCACCGACAACAACGTCGGGGGCAAATAGTACAACCAATTCATCCTCCGCAAAAGAGTCAGAAGGACTGTTTACAAGTGATACAACAACTGAAGAAACACAAGTAACCAGTCAAAGACAAACTCTTGAATCAGAGCTATCAAGCCTTCAAGCGCAAAAGAAGCAGCTGGAAGCTCAACTAAAAGAGTATGAGGCCTACTATGACAAACTGGAGGATAAAAAAGAACAACTGGTCGAAAAAGAAAAAGCCTTAGAAGAACAAATAAAAGGCTTAGAAGAAGAAAAGCAAAAAAACAAAGTTGACTTAGAAAAACTCAAAAAAGAATACGACCAACAAAACATCCAGCTTCTTGATTTGATTTCAAAATTGAATGACAAAATCTCAGAAACGACCGACAAATCAGCACAAGCAGTTCAGGAATTCGAAAAGAAAACTGATGAAGCAATGGATGAAGCAATGAAAAAGGTCCAATCCGGTGAACTGAAAGAAGAAGAAGTACCGGCATACATTGCACAGAAGACAGGCAATACTAATGTATTGCAGGCAATGTTAAGCAGTGGACTTGGCGTTGTTGACTCACTGAGTTCGCAAGTAAAAGGCATGATCTCTTCCATGGCAGCTGCGCTAAACACCATGAACGAAAAACAAATCAAAATACAATCCTTAAATACTGAAATTAAAACAGTACAACAGGAAAAAGAAAATACACAAGCAGCAATAGCAGTTGTAGAAGGCGAAATGACAGCTTGTCAAGAATACATGGATGAAACAAACAGCCAAATTGACAGCGTAGATTCACAGATTGAATCGACACAAAATTCGATTTCATCCCTGCCAAGCTACGATACAACATCAAGCTTTTACAACTTTGACAATTCAACAAACAATACAGGCAACAACCAAAATGTAGTACAAGAACCTAAAAATGACACTACTGCGACAACAAATAATAATCCTACCCAAACAAATGCAACAAACAATTCACAAAACGGCAAACCGGAACAGCCGGTGAACGTATTTATAACGCCGGATTTTGGAGCATTTACAAGTAAAGTAGATAAAGTCGAAAACCCCGAGCCACCTGAAATAGTAATGACATCAGGTGCCAGCAACAACCCCTTCGAAATTGCAAGTACAGTCGACTACTCCGGCATAAAAACTGTTTTGGATACGATTTTGACTCAAAACACTACAAGCATACAATCAATGAAAGAAACTATCGAATCCAATAACGAAATACTTGATCAAAAGAATCAGAAAAAAGCAGCATAATCGAAGTAGAAATATACACACAAAAAACAGGTTCCAATCTGCGGAACCTGTTTTTGATTGGCAATTAAATACAGGTTTGATATAATTTTTTCATGAGCGGTTGCGTGAAAATTGTCGAATCCATCTCCAGATGTGAGAGCAGAAAAGAAATATTTAACAAAAAAACAGAAAACTGTTTGGTTTTGTCATATTCCAATTTACACGAATTTTACGAAGAGCTTCTCAAAGATACACAAAAAAAACTTATTACAAAAAATCTTGCCGTGAATCTAATCCACTCACTGGCAAAGGAATTATTTTCAAAAGAGCGTTCTTTAAATAGTTTGTTAAATTCATTGGAATTCTTTTTTGAATTATACAAGCTATTTTCAAAATTCAGCGAAAACCTTATAACTCCTGACGAAATAAGAAACATTATCAATACACTTGCACCAATTGATTATGCAAGAATGGTGATTATTACGGATTTATATGAAAAATATTTAACTACACTCGATGAAAATAATCTGGTTACAACTTCAACAGCACCTGAAAACCTTTATGAAATTGCCACAACAGATAAAGACTTTTTGCTGATTGATGCACCGGAAGGAATTTCTCCGGCACATAAAAAACTATTTGAAAAACTTTTTAAACAAACAACCGTATACACAGTAAACAATAACAAACCTCCATCAAATACAACTTACTGTGCAATTATATTTGATGAACTCAAACAAGAAATAGAATTTTTAGCCTCAAAAATCAAATCCGAAGTTCAAGCCGGCAATAAATATAGCGATTACGGAATATTCGTATCAAATCAAACACTAAAAAACAGAATCACGGATATTTTTAAATCCCAAAATATCCCTATTGACCCCGAAGGTGAAAGTGACGATTATAAAAACTTCAAAAATGCGTTGATCCGTTACTTCAACATCTTTTTGATCTTTCAAAAACTTGAACTGAAAAATCTTTCGAAAGAAGAATTTGAAAGACTAAATTACGATTCAAGAGCCTTTTTAGAAGCGGCATACGAGGAGTTAAATATCCATATTGAATCTATGTTAAATGAACTTGCTCCAAAATCGAAGGACAAATTCATGTCACTGACCGAAAATAGCGGATTTTTACTTCAGATAATTAACACTAACCTTGAAATGGCAGACAATAGTGAAAAAGATTTATTAAAAAAAATGCTGGAGGATATAAGAAAATACTACGGAGCCTTTCAAAATAACAAAATCACAGGCATAATCTCCTCCGTGGCAGAAAATTACAACCAAGAACGACTCAAAAAGCCACTTGGAATCCTTATTTCCTCTGTCAAAGAAACAGTAGATTTTTACGAAAATGTAATAAATACAAGACCCGATTTGAATGTAATAATTGAATTGATAAAAGGCAGTCGGGAAGAGACACAAGAAAAACAAAACAAAAAAGAATGCGTAAAAATAGAACCCCTAACCTCATCTCAAAAATATAAATATGTATTAATCCCCTCGCTTACGGAAGAAGTTTTGCCATCAGCAAACAGCGCAATAAACTTCATTTCGCCGCAATCAGAAAAAATATTAACAGATCTATTGAAGAATAAATACGCACAATTCGATTACTTGATAAAACCGGATGAACTCCACAACGAAAATGAGCGAAAAAAGTTTATTAATGCACTAAGCTGTGCAAACGAATCAATAGTTGTCACTACGCACAGCTACGAAGACAAAAAGCAATCCAACCCTTCACCATACTTTCAAGAAGTTGTAAACTTAACGAATATAATACCGCAAAGGGTTGAGCAGAACGAAAAAGAACTCAAAAGCGAAACATGTTGCCAATCTGAACAGAAGATTGAAAATACAAAAGTCATAACAGACGATGAAATATTAAAATTGAACCCATCATCAATCAGGAACTATCAAAATTGTCCAAGAAAATTCTATTTCAAAAATCTGCTCAATCTGAAGGAACAATCTGTATTTGCGGCGAATTACGGCACAATAGTCCACGCAATATTTGAAGTTTTAAACAAGAAAGGGCAAAACTTCTATAACAAAGAAACATGTCTTGTACTAAAGAATATATTATTTAATTCTGTTCAAGAGCCCCAAAGCGCAATAGAAGCAGGATTCAAACAGATCGACATCGACCTGATCAATGCAACTGACAAACTCTCATTGAGGGAGATGGAGAACAATTTTGAAGATGCAATAAAAAATCTTGAAATGAGCGGATTTTTCATCTCAAAACCGGAATCCATCAGGACAGAAACATCTTTTCATTTCAAAACTGAAATTATAAAAAATGTTGTATTTGACGGCAGAATCGATGCAATTACACAAAATGGTGAAAAATATTCACTCATAGATTACAAAACCGGTGCAGATAGGGAAAATGATCTTGAATACGAAATAAGCGATAATGGGGTCAATTTTTTGACAAAAACAGGTAAAGTGCCGGCAAATCCAAAAGATTATCAAAATAAATATGATTACCAAATTCCAATATATTATATTGCCTGCGAAAATGCACCTGAACTGAAAGAATTCAAAGGGAAACTGGAACGACTCGGACTACAATATATAAGACCTTCATCAAAAAACGGCGGTTGTAAATCAGACATGATTGAAGCCGACAAAATTTCAGAAAAACAAGAAAAAATTTTAAGTAATCTAAAAAATACGATCATAGACAAAATACGCAATACCACATATTTTGAAAAAGAAGAGAATTGGAATTGTTCAAAGTGTGCATTTAAGTTTCTATGCGACAACGAGGAGAGCTCATATGACTGATACAATTGAAAAATTGACAGATGAACTTAATGAAAAACAAAAAGAAGCTGTGCTCAATCCTTGTAAAAACTGCACAAAAATTGTTGCCGGCGCAGGCACGGGAAAAACAAAAATAATTTCAAAACGATTTACAAAACTGGCACTCGAACTTGAGAAAGAGGGAATTAGCGAACCACATGAGAAGATTCTTGTAATAACTTTTACAGACAAAGCCGCTGGTGAGATGAAAGAAAGAATTTTAAAAGAATTAAATGAAAACTTTGAAAATACTCTCTCAAGCAACTTCTGGATCTCCACATTCCACAGCTTTTGCAATAGGCTCCTAAAAAAGCATTCAATAGAAGCAAATTTGTCACCGTCGTTTAAACTTGCCGATGAAAAAGACCTTGAAGGGATATATGATTACATAATAAAGAGCATTAAATACGATCAGATTTCTTCAATTAAAAATGTAAATAAAATTTTAGACGACCTAAACTTGCCTACTGATATTCTTAGCGTAGATGCAGTAGGGAAGTTGAATAAAATCGGCAATTTAGAGAATATTTTTGAAGAAATTTTTGTACTGATAAAAAAAATAAAATCCTGCGGTTATACCCCAAAAGAGTTTTATGAAAACGCATTAACAGCCACAAAAGAATACACATCCGTCTTGAACAAGACACCGTTTAAATTTGAATCGACAGAAGAATATACACTAAATTGGGCAAGATTGTTTAAGGATTATACAGACGAATACTGCGATTTTACAACAAAGACTTTTGATGAAATATCAAAAACAAGAGTAATTCTGGACAAATTTAAAAAACGAAAAGCTATTGACTACGGACAAGCGGAAGGGTTTCCTCAAAATTTGTTCGAAATTGAAAAACATGAAATCGAACTGATAAAAATAATCACGGCCATTTACGCAATCTACCAACATCTTTTAGAATCACACAATCTGGCAGATTTCGACGATTTAATAAATAAAACCATAGAAATTTTAAAAACTAACGAGTTAATACGTGCATACTACAACAACTATTTCAAACACATAATCATAGATGAATTTCAGGATACAAACGGCGCACAACTTGAATTAATCGAATTGCTTTTAAATCCCCAATCTCCTAACATTACGTTTGTAGGCGACAGAAAACAGTCAATCTACAGTTTTCGCTACGCACAAATGGAGAATCTTGAAGTACTGCACAAATATATTGAAAATAAGTATAATCAAAAATCTTCCCAAATAAATCTGAATACAAACTACCGCTCCAGCTCAGAAGTGCTGGAAGCAGTAAACTACGTGACAGAAACAGAATTGCAACTGCCTGATGAAAAGATATTTGCCGGCAAAAATTTTCAACAAAACAGAAAAATGGTATTCACAACAAAATTGGACGGGTTTAACAATGCATACGAACATAAAGTCGCAGAAGCAAAATACATTGCAAAAGAAATTGCAGAGCTAAAAACGAAAGATAACGCAAAATACACCGACTTCGCTGTTCTTGTAAAATCGCACAAACAAGCGGATTTAATAGAAAAATTTCTCAAACAAAATAATATTCCCGCAATAAAAAAAGTAAACACCGGATACTTCAACGAACCGGTAGTGAAAAACACCATTGCACTCTTGAGGCTGGCGAAAAACATTAACGATGAAATAGCATTACTGAAAATTCTCACATCAGAATTTAGCGACGCACAAATTTACAACTTGAAAACAGAAATGGATAATCTGCTTCTTGATGAGTACGATTTTGAACAACTGAAAAAATTTAATTTCAACCAAAAATACACCTTATGCAAAGAAAAATTATCTCAAAACACCTTGAGCGATTTTCTCAAAAAACTCAATCAAACACTGATTGAAACAAAAAAAATCTCTTCAAATATAGTTCAAGTTTATTACAAATTAATAAAAGAAATTTCACCCTACCATAGCACTGATGACCTTGAACGCACAAAGGCAGAAAACAACCTGAAAATTTTTGAAAAAATTCTGCTCAATTACACCGAAAAAGAAGAATATATCAGCATCGGCACATTCATCGATTACATAGACAAAATAAAAGAGGACAAAAATTTTGAATTACCGGCAATAAATACCCGAAACACAGATGCCGTACAAATTTTGACAATCCACGCAAGTAAAGGTTTAGAATTTGAATACGTTTTTTGCACAGCAATAACAACAAACTCTAAAAACAGCGACAAATCAACCATTTCATTTGAAATGCAATACGGTACAAAACCCGGATTCGGTTTAATTTTAAATAAATACAATCAAAAAACAACTCCACAATCAGTTATATATAAAGAGTTATGGAAAAAACCGCGCGAAAAAAACGAAGAAAGAAGGCTTTTCTATGTAGCGCTAAGCCGCGCAAAAAAATACCTCAACGTACTGAGCTTTGAACCATACGGCAACAACGGTGCAACTAAACCTGCAGAATATATCCAAAATTTAGAAGATTATTTCGATTCAAAAAAACCGATTTTTGAATAAAAACTAAATTATTTTATCTTTCAGAGCCTTAATAGCAGCTTGTGTACGGTCTTGAACAGACAATTTTTGTAATATATTACAAACATGAGCCTTTGTAGTGTTAATAGAGACATCGAGTTTTTTTGCAATCTCTTGATTATTAAGCCCCTCAACAATCAAAGCCAATACCTGTTTTTCACGTCCGGTAAGGTTAGTTTCAACAACAGACTCCTCATCAACCTTTGCAGGCACAGAAGAAACCGCATCCAGAACTACTTGAGCAACTTTAGCATCAAACCACGCCTCGCCATTCAGCACGGATTTTGTAATATCAATTAATTTTTCAGGGTTAATATCCTTTGAGCAATAAGCATTAGCACCGGCACGCAAAGAATCCAACACCTCTTCACGTCGGTCGTGTGAGGTCAGGATAATCACTTTTATTGAGGGATAATGAGTCTTGATCTTCTTTGTTGCATCAATCCCGTTAATTTCAGGCAACCCCAAATCCATCAAAACAACATCTATTTTATTAGACTTGACACAATCAAATCCAATCATAGCATTTTCCGCTTCAAAAACCACAAACTCTGAACTTTCAAATGCCGTCTTCAAAGCAAATCTGGTCAGTGCATGATCTTCAACTATCAAAAGGTTATATTTTTTCATAAATTATAATTCCGACGAAAGTTCCTTGACTACATCCTCAAAAGAAGGATTGAGATTATGTGATTTTTGAAAATCAGCCTGCGCCCCCGACAAATTGCCTTCCTGCTTTTTAATCAGACCCGATATGTAATAATAACGATAATTCTTCTTATCGATATATTTCACAGGCCGCAAATAATCACCGGCAAGACCGGATTGTTTGTTATCAATAGCACGTTTTGAAAGATCAAGCCAGGCATCAGTATTCATAGGATTTAAAGATAAAGCTTTCTTCAAATAATTGGTCGCATATATCTCGTCCGCTTGCGCAAGTTTATAATATATTTTATCGGAATTAGGCGCAATTTTAAGTGCCTTTGCAGAATATTCACTGGCTTTTTCCGGAATATTTTGCATTTTGTAGCAATATGCCAGATTGATCAATGCTTCCGAATTTAACTTATCTTTTTTCAACGCCTTCAGATAATAATCTGTCGCGTTTTTATAATTTTTTTGTGCCATATAAACATTGCCCAGTCCTATAAGAGTTTTAGGATCGTTCTTTTTAAGCTTGTATGATTTTTGATAATACTCCATAGCCTTAACAAAATCTTGACGAGCATAATAAATATTTCCCAACTCTGTCAGTGAATGGTAATCTTTTTTGTTGACAAAAACATTCTGCTCCAGCTCTTTTATTGCGCGCTGAACATCGTTGCTTTTGTAGAAATAATTTGCAAGATAGAATCTGGATTTATTTCTGTCTTTGTTAGCCTTAGCCAGCACAAAATATCTCATCGCTTCGATATCTTTATTGTAATTCATAACCTGAACATTTTGAGCAAGTATGCTGTCAATCGTCTTTATCGAATCAGAAAACTTGTTATTTTCACAATAAATTTGAGCCTTCAATTTAAGATAATTAGCGTTATTATCACTAATAGAAAGCGCTTTGTTTACAGAACTCATTGCACGCCCGTATTCTTTCAGATTCAAATAAGCACGGGCTAAAATGTAATTTGCATAATCTGATTTTTTCAAGAGTTCAGAATTCTTACTCAACTCACGTACTACCTCAAAAGCCAGATTATTAAAATAAATTTCGGTATAACATTGAGCCAAATATATCTCTTCATCATACGACAAGGTCATTTTCGGAAAGAATACCTTCTTCATAAGCTCAATTTGATTTGAATACAAATCTCTATCCTGTATGTTGTTTATAGCTTCCTGCGAAAGCGAAAATAAACCCAAATTTGCGAATCTATATGCAAATCCCAGATTTACAAAATCATCGGATGCCGTAGCCGCAAGCACTGTTTTGTAGTCTTTATAAGCAGAAGTAATATTTCCCTGCGCATACTTTTCATTTGCCAGCGCATACAGCTTTGAATAATCATCATCCGAATATTTAGAAGTCTCAGAACTTTGATTATAAGTAATAATCTTAAACAGATCATTTGCGAGCTCACTGTTTTTTATCTGCTTCATATTATCTTTCGTCAAAGAAAAAGACGGCATTTTTATTGCCGGCTCCGGCTCTGCAGCAAATGACGGAATACATAACAAAGACAATACTGCTATTAAATTTAGAATCGTTTTTTTATTCATAAAAGTAATTCCTGAACTAATTTCCCGCTTTACAGTTATAGTAGTGATTAAAAATTTCAAAGAAATGTTTTTGTTCATCATTAAAATTTTCAATTTCCACAGATACCAAAAGGTTATATAAATTATCCACCGTATAATGTGATAATTCAACCCCGTCATTGTACTCAAGCACCCAGTCGACTTCGCTCAAAAATACACGAACGAGGTTATCCAACCTTACAGAAAAGAAAGCATCGACAATCTTTGGATCAAAATGTTTGCCGCTGCCGGTTTTGATTATATTCAGGGCATCTTTTATAGGCATTTTGTCACGGTAATGTCGTTTTGAAGTAATAGCATCAAAAACATCGCTAACCGCCAAAATTCTACCGCCTAAACAAATATCTTCACCGGCAAGTTTTCTGAAATAACCGCTTCCGTCATATTTTTCGTGGTGGCTTGATGCAATCTCCGCCACTTCCTTAAAATCATCCGAAAGATAGACCTTATTTAAAATATCATAAGTAATTTTGACGTGTTCTTGAATATGTTTATATTCTTCATCAGTAAGTTTACCCTCTTTTTGAAGAACAGCATCACGAATACCGATTTTGCCGATATCATGCAAAATTGCGCCATACGTAATCTTATTACGCTGCGAACCATCAATTCCCATCACATCACAAATTAATTCAGAGTACATTTTCACACGGCTGGAATGACCTGCAGTAATTTTATCACGGGCATCGATTGAGGCTGCAAGCGTATCAATAAAATTTTTGAACAATTCTTTTTGTGTATTAATCATTTTTTGTTGAGCATCGAACAATCTGGAATTTTCGATTGCAATACCTGCGCTTGTACCTATTGCGACGAGCAGTTCTTCATCTTCCTGTGTAAAAGTACCGCTCAACTTATTCAAAACCTGAAAAACTCCTAATATTTCGTGCTTCATATTTCTAATCGGCATACACAATATAGTACAAGTCTTGTATCCTGTGTCATTATCGACCTCAGGATTGAATCTTGGATCCTCGTATGCATCAGTAATATTAACAACCTCACCCGTTTTCACGACATAACCCGCCAGCCCCTTGTCGGCAGCAAATCGAATCTCCTGACTTTCAACACCTAACGCAATTTTAGACCACAACTCATTCTTTTGTTTATCTAACAGAAAAACCGAACATCTGTCAGCGTTGAGAACTTTTTTTACTTCTTGAGCCATAGTTTTTAGAAGCATATCCAAATTCGTCTCAACAGCGAGTGTTCTTGCAACATTCAATAATGCCACAAGTGGTTTTTGAGTTGTCACGGAATAGTGAGTTTCTGTATTGCTGTAAAAATCTGCGTGGTTTAACAAATTCTCAATCTTATTATCCAAACTTATCTCACAAACTGGAACAGACTTTGCAACAGTAAGATTTACCACAGCTTCATAATAATTCTTATCCATCATGCACACAACGCCTCTGCAAAAATAATTCAATTTGCGTGCATATTTAGAGCCGGAATTCTCTGCCAAAAATCTTCCGTCTTCCAATATTGAAAGTGATTCCTTATAAGCTGCCGCATCAGACTTGTATTTAAGAAGTCCGATTAGAGAAAGAACAGCGCTTATCAAATCGTAAAACTTTGTGCTCAAAAGAGCTTCATGCACATTTTTAGCTCTTTTATACAACTCAACAGTATCTTCCTTGTCAATTGAATTACAAACAGCGTTTATTTCATTTTTTAAAGCATCATAATCGCAATGCAATTGTGGTTTTAGAGACTCTTCCATTTTTGCCCTTAACATATTCTCAATTTAATTATACAATATTTTTTATAAATATTGAAGGATTGAATAGGATAATTATGGAAAAAATTACAATAATTGTACCCGTTTACAACGAAGTAAATACCTTAGAACACATAATCCAAAAGCTTGAAGAAACATCATTCTGCGGTTTGGAAAAAGAGATTATACTGGTTGATGACTCATCATTTGATGGTTCAACAGATTTGTTGAAAAACTACGAACAAAAATATAAAGTTTTATACCACGAAACAAACAAAGGCAAAGGTGCCGCAATCCGTACAGCTATGGAACATATGAGCGGAGATATTATGATTATTCAAGATGCTGATCTGGAATATGACCCCAACGATTATGCAGAACTTATAAACCTGATTATTGAAGACAAGGCTGATGTAGTCTACGGTTCAAGACTCTCCGGTGGAAAGCCTACTCGTTCATTTATGTTTACACATCTTTTAGGCAATAAGCTTTTAACTTTGATTACAAATCTTTTGTATAACACAACCCTAACCGATATGGAAACCTGTTACAAAGCTTTTCGCACCGACTTTTTGAAGGGAATAAAAATCAAATCCGACAGGTTTGACTTTGAACCGGAGATTACCGCAAAAGTTCTGAAAAGAAAAGCACGTATATATGAATTGCCAATATCTTACTACGGCAGAGAATACGCCGAGGGTAAGAAAATAACATGGACTGACGGAATCCACGCAATCTTAGCGCTTATTAAGTTCAGATTCACCGACTAATCAGTGAAGGATAACTTTGCCTTGCACCTCTTTTGTCGCATTCAAGGATTCTGAAAGACTTCTTTTCAGTTCTGCTGCTGTATTTGCCGTATAAAATTTACCCTGTGTTGCTAATGCTGCACATTTTAGCTGATTGCTGGCATCTTGATCAAATATTGTAAATGCTATTACATCTATAAAAATATCGTCACGTGTTTTTATCAATTCCAGTGCATAATCACATGGACTTTCATCACAATTTTCACCGCCGTCAGATAGAAGGATTATTCGTTTTTTACCGCTAAATCCGCTAAAATCATTTGCCACAGCTTGTTTTAAAGAATATGTAATAGGAGTCCAACCCGTTGGTTTCAATGAAAGCAATGTCCCTTCGATCCTGCCGGCGGAATTGTTTTCAATAGGTACAACAAGACTGCTTGCCTTGCAAGCTTGTGAAGCTAAAAAACCTCCCTTATGTCCGTATACTCTCAAACCTACTTTCTGATTTTTGGGCATATTGGGCAACAATTCCGATATGGTATCTAAAACCATATCTATTTTTTTTACCCCGCGAAATTTCTCTGCCATGCTGTTTGAAAAATCAACTATAAACAATACCGCTTCATTATTTTCGTACGACTCTGAGGCATTTGCCTTTTGATAGTTTGGATTTGTCAAAAGTAATGTTATAATTGTGATTGTAAAAAAAGTTGAAAGTAATCTAATCATCTTGTACCTTATTATTTGGAGTAAACTAAATGGAATTTTTTGACGTAATCAATACAAGAAAGACTATCAGAAAATACAATCTTGACACACCCCCTGTTGAGGATATAAAAAGGATTATCGATGCAGCACGTCTTGCCCCCAGTGCGACTAACCGACAAAATTGGCAATTCATCGTCATTTACAATTTTGAATTAAAAACTAAAATGATTGAAGCAATCGAAGAAACCTATAATTCACTGATTGAAAAAGCTAATACTGAAGAGCAAAAATCAAAACTTAAAACATATAAAAATTACTCAATGTTTCTTGGTGCAGCGCCGGTAGTTATTGCGGCAATTGAAACACCGAAACAAAAATTTATTGAGCAAACACTATCTGAAATGGACTTTACTCAAGATGAAATTGCACAAATGAAGCCCGACTCGTCAATTCTTAGCTTAGGTGCAGCAATTGAAAACATTTCACTCGCAGCACATGCAATGGGATATGGTACTTGCTGGATGTGCGCTCCTATTTTAGCCTATAAGAAACTAAAAGAAATCCTGAACATACCGCAGGAAAATAACCTTATATCTCTTATTACTCTAGGCTCACCATTTGACAGCAACACATCAAGACCACTCAAAAAACCGCTTGATGATATTATGAAAATAATCAAATAACTCAAAAAGGCGCACAATGCGCCTTTTTCAATTCTTCTACACAAAAGATAATCCAATGTCTAAACCAAACCCAGCATTTTTTTGTACCAGCTGAAAGTTTCAAGTTCCAACCCGTTGAATGTAGTTTTAAGGCATTGTTTTTCCAAATATTTTTCGAATTCATCGTTAAATTTGGATTTTTTTACTTCCTTCTTCGTAGTTGATGCAGTGAGAATCGCCATTGAACAGCCTCCTTTTACCTATTTGCCAATTTTATATAAAATCAAACAAGTTGGTTATGAAAATATTATATCACATCAACCGTTAGTTTGCTACACTTGTAAAATATCAAAATAAAAATTTTTGCTAATTTTCAGAAAATTTTAGAGTAAATAATAATTAAGAGATATTGTTTTTATAACTATATTGATTTTTTATCCTTAATCCGAAACGCAATTTGAGAAGGCGGATGCAGCATGTCGCCCACAGGCAGATAACCGTATTTTTGACGTATTCGTCTGACCAACTCTTTTTTCTCAGGATCCGGATCGAAAAACAGCGTAGAATAAATACTAACACCATCTTTAATAATAAGCGCATCAGACTCACTAAAAATGTCACCGTATTTTTTCAAAAATGCACGATGTGCAGCGGCATTCATACCCAGATTGCCCAATTCTTCCTGTATAGAACTATCGCCGTCATTATCTTTCGCATGCCCGCACTCGTGCAATATTGCCTCCGCAAGTGCCAGTATTACCGGAAAATCTTGATTATTTTTGTACATATCATTAAGCATAATCAAGTTTTTGCTGTAATCGTATTGAGCGTGAATATTTTTGGACGAAGTTTTTTCAAACGAAATTCTCACGTTAGACTTTTTAATAAAATCCAAAGCATCCTTGCCGGAACAAAACGGAAGCATTATCCCCATATTATTCAAGTATCTGATATCTTCAGAAGCAATTTGCAACTGTTCCAATTCATTAATAGCAGAAGAAATAGTAGGATCCTTCAGCCAAGTCAGTTGTTCAGCAAACAAAGGTTGAGGATTATTTGATGTTTGAGGATTTCGCCATTTATAATCCCTTATTTGAAAATTGCTTACAATACTATTAAAAACCGGAGCTACTAAAGGCACACCACTTACCTATCTGTTTCAAAAGTAAACGTATATTCAGGACTAACAGCGAGCCATCTGAAAGCTTGTGAACCTTCGGTCTCAGGAATATCCGTAACAAAAGTTCCGCCGTAGCGGCCTCTGGAAAATTGGACATAACCTTGTTTTGAAAGGTTTTGAAGTGCTTTTCGGATAGTATTGCTGCTAACATCGAATTTTTGAGACAACGCCTCCATAGAAGGCATTTTCTCACCGACTTCAAAAGTTTCTCTTATATAAGATTTTATAGAATTTTCAATTTTTTGATAGCTGTAATACTGTGCTTCTTCCGCCTTGGCAAAAATAGAAATTTCGTTTTCAGGTTGGAGCACATTATCGTTCGGCATCTTGATAATCGTAGTACCATATCTGCCTCTTCGAGCCAATAATATACCTTCATCAATTAGTACTTTCATAGCATCGTGCACAGTTTTTATACTGACTTTAAGAATCTCTGAAAGCTCAAAGTGTGCCGGCAATCTGTCTCCCACCTTGTAAGTTTGACAGATGTAATCCTTTAGATCTTTTTCAACTTGTTTAACTAGAGTGCTGTTTTCATTTTCAGCATCGTCTTGTGAAAGCTGCGGCAAAGATTTTAATACCCAATTTGACTCATTAGACCGAAAAGCACGAGTTTCAAGTATTCCTATCGAACATAAGTACTCCAGCGCCAGCCTTACTGTATTTGTTGAATGACCTATTATTGCAGAAATTTGACGTGCGGAAGGCAACGGCTCATTCAATTTCATTTCATTATCAATTATATATTTTTTTATCTGTGCAATAACTTTTTCTCTTTTAGAAATCGATTTTCGTATAATCGGGTTAGAAGAATCTGCATTACGAATAACAGTTCCGATTCTCTGTTTTGATTCCAAATATCCGCTGTCTTCAACGTATCTTATAGCATTTTGAACAGTTCCGACACTCACTCCCAAATAATATGCCAGATCAGCTTTTTTAGGTAAAAGTGTATTCTCTTTTATTTTACCTTTTTTAAAACCGTTCACAATCCAGTCAGTTAGCCACTTACGAATTATCGAGTCTTTTGACTCAAACGAATTTTTAAAATTCGGAATCTCTTTAGGCAGCTCGTTTAGCTCAATCCGCTTCAAATCAGCTTTCTCCAGCTTAGAAAAACTTTTTTGAAAGTTTGTCATCAGACCTCCACGCACACATACAATTTATTATTAAGGTTATCATATATTTTATAACAATAAAAAAACACACACAGATTTTTTGCTATTTTTTTACATTTTATTTAACCATTGTTTACATAGTTTCAATGCAACCTAGACAAAAGAAACAGCTAATAGCAGGCTTATAATCAAAGTTAAAATTTGAACATTGGTATAAAAATGGATTCGCTCATAGCTTGCGAAATGACCGATAATAAACGGCAAAAATAAAAATATAGGAAAAATCGCCGCATATACTGCATTGCCGCCATATAGATTGCTCAAAGAAAACCAGATTATCGAAATAAAATACAATACCATCACGACAGAAATGAAAACTGTGTACAATGCCATAAACTTAACTTTATTTTCAAATTTATAAAGAGCCAGCTTGCCAAACATAAAACCGAAAATCAAAATAATGTTAGTTACAATTATAGCCAACAAAGAGTCGGGCAAATATGCAAAAAGCTTGTTAATACCATCAATTAATGTCATACACAAACCCCTGTTTCTTCAAGATTATATTCAGAAATTCGATTCAAAAATTCGATACATTTAGCGAACACAAATTCCCTCTCATTATCCATAACCACAAGATGATAGCTATCTTTCAACTCTATGTATTCTCTGATGCTGGAAGAAATATTTTTATAAACAAATTCAGCACTCTTAGGGCTTGTCAAATCGTCATCCTTAGCATGCATAAGAAGTACAGGCGACTTTACCTTGTGCATGTTTTTCTGAGCGACACGTGACATTTTAACCAACTCATAAATACAACTCATCGGATAATTGTCCAAAGCGACAGTATTTTTTTTCTGTAAAGCCGCAACTTTTTTTCTCAACGCTTCATTTTTTAACCCATATGGCTCACGCTCAGGAAAAGAATAATAATATCTTAAAATAGTATGCAAACCCAAAGGCATTAAAAAGTTATACCACGGAATAGTCCACCCGTCTAAAAATAAAGTTGTAGACAAAGACAGAATCCCTTTGACATCCTTATATTCCGAAGCAATAGCCAACGCAAGCACCGCCCCCATGCACAAACCACCGAGATAGACCTCCTTATATTTTTTGGTCAAATCCCGATAATGGCTGGTAGAATCCTGATACCAATCTTCCCATCTAACGGTCTTAATACTTATCGGACTGGTACCATGCCCCGGCAGACAGTAACAATAAACATCAAATCCGGCATCAAAAAGAGCCTTGCCGAGTTTTTTCATCTCAAACGGACTGCCCGTCATACCATGGAACAGCAAAACAGCTCTCTCATTCTCCTGTACAAACTCGAAATCTAAACTTTGAACCAAGACTTAACCTTTCGTATATCTCTCAAACAATTGGTCAATCAATTCCAAAGCCATATCAATCTGTTCATCCGTAATATACAGTTGCGGAACCAGAGTAATAATATTCTTATAATAGCCGCCGTTATTCAGGATTATACCGCATTTTTTACCACGATAAGTAAGATCACCCTTCAAACCGGCTTCTATAATATCGTCACAAAGCTTTTTAGCAGGAGTAAATCCGTCCTCTTCGGTAACTTCAATGCTCAATGCAAAGCCGAGTCCGTTAACCGTACCGATATTTTTATATTTTTTCTCCAGTACTTTCAAACCATCGAGGAATTTCTTACCCTTTCTGGCAATCTCTCTTTCCAGAGTTTCTCTTTGTTCTTCGAAAATAGACATCACCTCATATCCGGCACGGGTTCCGATTGGATTTGCCGCATAAGTGGAGTGAGTTCTGCCGGCAGGAAAGACTTTCGGGTTTATCAATTCTTCTTTCGCCCACATACCTGCCAACGGATTCATACCGTTTGTTATCGATTTTGCGAAAGTCATTGCATCGGGTTTAACATCAAAATGTTCCATTGCCCAGAGTTTGCCTGTTCTAAAGCAACCCATTTGAACCTCATCAACCATGAACAACAAATTGTGCTCATCTAAAACTTTCTTAAGCTCTTTAAAATATCCCTTTGGCGGAACAATATAACCGCCTGTACCGAGCAACGGTTCTGCTATAAATCCGGCGAATTCACAATCTTTCGTATTAGGATCATAAACTCCGTTATATTCGCTTTCAAAGAGTTTCGCAAATTGTTTTACGCAATACATATTGCAAGTTTCGCAATTTTTGCCGTAATGGCATCTGAAGCAATACGGAAATGGCACAAAATGCGCCGTATCCGAGATATGACCGAAGTGTTCTCTGTATCTGTAACTTGATGTAACAGCGGTAGTACCGAGAGTTCTACCGTGATAGCCGCCCATAAAAGCAAATAATCTGGGCTTTTTAGTATAATTTCGAACGAGCTTAATCATATCTTCGTTAACTTGAGCACCGCCGACATTAAACTGAACTCTGCCTTTTATTCCGTAACGATCCAAATTAGCTTTTGCAATCTTCCTAGCTAAAAGTGCCTTATAATCATATACAAATCTGGAAGAAATTTGAGGCATAGTCTTGTACTGATCCAAAACTGCCTCCAATACTCTTTCATTTTTATAACCGAGATTACAACTCGAATACCACATCTGAAGATCCAAATAAGGTGTATCGTTTGAATCATACATAAAAGAACCTTCACAGTTTCTGAATATCGTCTGATCATCGTGATAATGAACAGTATCGCCCCAGGAGCAATATTCTTTATCTATTTCTTTTATTTCTGCATCCGAGAGGCTAAATTTTGTATCGAGCATAATAATCTCCTTTATTTCTTCAGATAATTCAAAACGTCAATAAAAGAATCAAACTTCATCAAACCATTATCTGCATCTTTGTTCTTCTTACAATACTCCAATAGTCTTCCCTTTGCAAACACAGTTTTGATGTTATTTGAAACGCAAAAATCCGAAACACCATCGCCCACGTAGATTACGGACTTTTTACTATTTTTATATTTTTTTACAATGCTACACTTACACATCCCCGAAGCCGCAACACATTCAGGATTTGTATACGGAAATTCACAAACATATCTACCATTTTCAACAGACAAATGATTAGAAAAAACTTTCAAATCATAAATCCCGTTTTGTTCAAGAATAGTTTTTATAAAAAAGTCAAAACCGTCAGAAACAATGTAAAAATCAATATTTTCTGACTTAACATACTCAATAAATTCAAAAAACGAAGGCTCAATATCAATTCCTTTTACAAAATCATCCAATTCTTTATTATCAAGCACCGGAACAAGTTGCATTTGTCCAAAAGTGCACTGTTTTGAACCAATTTTACCGTTTAACCAATCCTGCTCAAGTTCGAGCCATTTTTTATCAGCATACAGACGTAAAAATTTATTCAGTGTATCTTCTTGTGTAATCGTACCGTCAAAATCACAGAAGATTTGATATTCGCTCATCATTTATCCTCTTATTTTTTTGAGTATAAAACAAGCAAAAAATTAGATCCAGAAATTTATTACCTTTTATTAATCTTCGCAAACTTTGCAATCTTTTTGTAAAAACAACGCCGGTTATGCTATTATTGAGGAAGAAAATAAGATTGGGGAGGACGCACCATGCAAAATAACAATCAGCCGGTTGTGAAGCTAATTTGTAAACCTGAAAACCTTTTGAAAACAATTTATACAGCTTGCAGAACATGTTACAGTGCGGATTCGCCGATTAATATATATGAAAATGCAACGGATGAAGAAAAAATGCTCAAGTTAATTGAAAGAGTCATCTCATCCGGACATTATTCTACAATTGAACATATTCAAGTAACATTTGCAATATCCAATGTTTCACGTGCTTGTACACACCAGCTTGTACGACACAGACACATGTCATTTTCACAAAAATCTCAACGCTACGTTAAAGAAAAAGGACAATTCGACTATCTTACACCGGCAACAATCGAAAAAAATCCCGTTTTATTGGAAAAATACAACAAATTTATGGAACAGACCTCAAAATTTTACACCGAAATGACAGAAGCAGGAATTCCGGCAGAAGACGCCCGTTTCATCTTACCTAATGCAGCCGCAAGCTCGATTGTTGCATCATTAAATTTAAGAGAATTAATCCATCTTGCAAACATAAGACTTTGCACAAGAGCACAAGATGAAATAAGATTAATGGTCAAAAAAATGTGCGACGCTTTGATAGCAGAAGAACCCTGGCTCAAAACCTATCTCACACCAAAATGCGAAAAGCTGGGCTACTGTGACGAAGATAAATGTTGTGGTAGAAAGCCAAGAAAAGAAGATTTCTTAGGAGCTTTGAAAGTTTAAATGTTTTCAAAAGATGAACTCTTAAGATTGTACAATCTTGAACTTAGCGAACTTTTAAAAATATCTGCTAAACATTGTACAAACACAGTTGAATTCTGTTCCCTGATCAGTGCAAGAACAGGCAAATGTTCACAGGATTGTAAATATTGCGCCCAAAGCTCGCACTATCTCACAGATATTGCGACCCACCCGCTTGTCAACATTGAGCAGGTAAAATCCGCCGCAATGAAAGCAAAAAGTCATCACGCAAACAGATTCGCAATCGTAACATCGGGCAAAACTCCCGATGAAAGTGACTTTAGCTCAATGCTTGAGATGATAAAAGAAATCAATAAAACCGGCATTAACAGTTGCGCATCGATTGGTATTTTAAATGATTCACAGGCAAAACAACTTGCACAAAGCGGGTTGAAAAGGTTTCATCACAACATAAATACCTGTAAATCCTACCACCCGTCAATTTGTACAACGCATTCATACGAAGACAGAACTAACACAGCCTTGCTTGTAAAAAAGTACGGAATGGAATTGTGCTGCGGCGTTATCATTGGTATGGGTGAATCAATTGAACAAAGAGTCGAGATGGCGCTTGAGTTAGCTGCAATACAACCGGAATCTATACCAATTAACATTCTTATGCCGATTCCGCATACACCGTTTGAAAATTATCTTGATAAAATAGATGAAGAAAACATATTACGAACGATTGCGATAATTAAAATAGCCAATCCAAACTCAATCGTCAGATTCTGCGGAGGCAGAATGAGATTGTCGGAAAAAAACCAGAAATTGGCGATAAAATATTGCATAGAAGGCATATTGACCGGTGACTATCTTACTACTACAGGGAAATCGCCCAATGAAGATATTGTAACAGTTAAAAAATTAGGAAAAAAAATAAAATGTACGACTACATAAAAGGTACCCTGATCTCAAAACAACCCGCAAGCGCTAAAGGCTCATCATTGATTATCGAAAACAACGGCATCGGATACCTTGTTAACACTACCCTCAGATGCCTTAATGACCTTAATGAGGTTGACTCGCAAATAAAAATTTATACAACCCTTGTTCACAAAGAAGACTCTATGACCTTGTGCGGATTTTCAAACAAAGAAGACCGCGACATTTTTAATATCCTTCAAAGTGTCTCCGGTGTCGGGGTTAAAGTTGCATTAGTATTGCTGGATGAATTTTCAGGATGCGACTTGATATCCGCAGTTATTACAGAAAACTACAAGGAACTGTCACGCGCTAAGGGCGTTGGACCGAAACTTGCTCAAAAAATTATTATTGAACTTAAAGACAAACTTATTAACTGGCAAAAAACTACACCCGTTGACATCTCGGACATTAAAACGGATATCAAAATCTCTGATGAAATGATCACAGAAGTACAAGCAGTTTTGTATTCACTAGGCTACACGGCAGAAGAGACTAAACAAGCACTTAAACTTGCAGCCACAACATCAACAAAACCGGACTCATCAGAAGAACTTTTGAAAGAAGCCTTAAAATACCTTGCACAAAACTAGCCCTCAAAGCGCACAACTACCGAAAAGCTAACTGCGCATCTTTTCGATAATAGAAGTTGTTGATTTACCCTCAACAAAACTTATAAACTCCACCCGTCCGCCGTTGGACAGAATTGCCTTTGCCTCCGGAAGGGTATCAATGGTATAATCTGCGCCCTTAGTATGCACATCTGGTTTAATTTCGCACAAAAGGTTTTGCGGTGACGATTCATCGAATAATACCACATAATCAACGCAAGAAAGCGCACACAAAATTTCAGCACGATCATTTTCGTTGTTCACAGGTCTGTCAGGCCCCTTAATTTTTTTTACAGAGCAATCGGAATTTAAACAAACGATAGAAACATCGGCAAAAGTTTTAGTTTTTTGCAAATACCGAACATGCCCGACGTGTAAAATATCAAAACACCCGTTAGTAGTAACGATTGTTTTTCCACCAGCACGCAACTTACTGAGCAAATCCGGCAAATCTTCTCTTTTAACGACCCTACCCAAAATTTGCCCCCGAATTATTATAAGCTATTTTAATAATTTCCTTTAATTGAGCGGGTTTAATAGCGAAAGTGCCGACCTTTCTGACAGCCAGAGCAGCAGCGTAATTCGCAAGCATCAACGCCTTTTCATAGTCAAAACCCCCGACAACAAGCCCCAAACCAAGAGTTGCAACAAACGTGTCACCTGCACCCGTTGCATCGTAAACATCGGTTGAATAAGACTTAAGGCTAATTTCATCAATGCCGTCAAAGTAATAAACACCCTCATCAGATAGTGTAATAATAACCTTATCGGCAAGACAAACCCTTCTCAATTCAGCCGCAATCTCCTTAAGCGGTTTTTCAGAAGATGACTTTGTAGCGATTAAAGCCTCATCCATATTGGGAACAAGGATATCAACGCCGGAATATTTAGAAAAATCCTGACCTTTAGGATCCATTAATATCATTTTGTCATGTCGATTTGCAAGCTTAACGATATTTTTGATAAGCGACTGAGAAAGTACACCCTTGATATAATCAGAAAGGATTATCAAATCCAATTCATCGATAACACTCTCCAGATACTCATATATCTTCTTTGAAAGAGCATCGCTAAGTGTTGAATCAACCTCAACATCAACCCGAGCAAGATATCTGTTATTTTGAGCAATTAAACGTGTTTTAACAGTCGTAGGTCTTGACTCGTCGGTTATAACGTACTGATGGTCAATTTGGTTCTTATTCAAGATGTCCAGCAAAAGTTTACTATACAAATCCGAGCCAACAACGCCGCACAAATATACCTTTGCGCCTAAAGATGCAATATTATTCGCAACATTCGCCGCACCGCCCGGAAGATAAGTTTTATTTTTCACTTCCAATATAGGCACAGGTGCCTCGGGAGAAAGCCTATTGGCTGTTCCCCAGAGATATTCATCAAGAATGATATCACCTATTACAAATATTTTTGCGTCTTGAAACTTATCGATCAAAGTAAAAAGACTATTTTTTAGGGTTTTGTCCATTTTATTCTTTTGCCGATTTCTGAGAGTCCATCAATGCAGGATTATTTTTAGCCTGTTCCTTCAACTTCTTTTGAATTTCTTCAGGATTATATGAAGGATCGTTATAGACTATTTTAGCATTCTTTTTCAAAGTTTCAACAAATTGTTGAAGAACCTTTACCTTTTCCTGATTTTCAAGATAAGCTTTAATTTCACCTTTTACCTTGTCAAAAGGTTCAGTGCCGGCTTTTTTCCTATCAGTAACCATTATAATATGGAATCCATAGGGAGTTTGAACAACCTCACTTATTGTGTTAGGTTTCATAGCGAACGCAGCTTTAGAAAACGGGCTTACCATTTCTTCGGCACCAAAATATCCCAAATCACCGCCCTCTTTTGCACTAACCGTATCATCAGAATTTTCTTTTGCTATTTTAGCGAACTGTGATTTGTCCTTCTTTACTTCAGCAAGCAACTTCTCAGCTTTAGCTTTTTGAGCGTCCATTTGCTCTTGAACTTTTTTAGCAACTTCATCTTCACTCATCTTTTTGGAATCATCTGAAGCATTCAATTTTGCTTTAAGTTCCTCAGGATTTGCACTGATCAATATGTGAGAAGCTCTCACAGTATCCGGATATTGAAATTTTTCTTTGTTTTGATCGTAAAACTTCTTCGCTTCACTATCACCAACAGCTACAACTGAAAGGCTGTCCACAAGTTTTCTGATTTTAATTTCATCCGTAAGATCTTTTTTCAACTGTGCATTAGATACACCGTTTTGTTTAAGGATTTCATTAAACTTCTCTTTTGAGCCAATCTTATCGATGATGGATTTAATTTCATTGTTCACATCATCGTTCGTAACTTTTATGTGTCTTTTCTTAACTTCCTGATCCAGAAGTGTTTTTATAGTCAATTCGTTAATAACTCTGTCTTTAAGCATCAAATGCAAAAAGCTGTCGGGATCTTTTTTCAGGTCGATACCCATCTGCGTAAACATTGAGCCGCCTGCTGCAGCATCGAATGCTTTTTCGTATTGTGCTTTTGTAATTTTATCGTTATTAACCGTTATAATAGTGTCATTACCCATTATACAACCGCTCAACAGCACTGTAGCAGCCAAGGTGGTGACAAATAACTTTAATTTTTTCATCAAACTCCTCTTTCTATTTAATTAAATTTAATTATTTTCAATCTGATACTCATAGCTTATTTTATTTATATAATAGAATAAATCGTTCAATATGTTAAATACTTCTTTAAAACTAAGCACGGAATTATTAAAAAGCAATATAGAATTACCCTCCTGACAAGCCTTTGGGGCAATAGTATATTTTATATATTTTGTAATATTTTTGTTCAAATGTGAAGCAATAATATTCCATTCAGCTTTATTATACGGCATATAAATCCTAATATTATCGGAGGTTTCTCTAATAACGGAGATTTTAGCAGCCGAAGCCGCCAAACGAAGATGAACGAGCTTGATCAAGTTTTCAACGGACTCCGGAATCTTAGAAAACCGATCCTTCCACTCCTCATGTATAAGCTCAAGCTCGGCGATACTTTTCACATCAGCAAGCCGTTTATATTCAATCATTTTTTGTTCTTTAGAACCAACCCACTCATCAGGAATAAAAGCGGTTATATTAATGTCGACAATAGTATGTACAGGTTTTTCAATCTCAGTATTATTAAGCTCGTTTATGGTTTCTTCAAGCAACTGACAATACGTATCAAAACCGATATTAGCCATATGTCCGTGCTGCTTGGTGCCGAGAATATTACCAACACCTCTGATTTCAATATCACGGAGTGCAATCTGATATCCGCCGCCGAGAGTCGAAAACTCTTTTATAGCCTTCAATCTTTCAACAGCCTCGGGCGTCAGAGTTTTTTGTTGTTTATAAAAACAATAACAATAAGCCTGCCTGTCAGAACGTCCCACACGTCCTCGCAACTGGTACAATTGAGCCAAACCAAACCTATCAGCATCATATATCATCATTGTATTTGCATTAGGAATATCCAAACCTGACTCAATTATTGTTGTACAAAGCAAAATATCATACTTATGCTCTGCATATTCAAGCATAATATTCTCCAAAGCCCGCTCGTCCATCTGCCCGTGAGCAACGGCAATTCTTGCGTTAGGTACAATCTTTTGCAACTCGGCACCGAATTCATATATCGTTTCAACCCGATTGTATAAAAAGAAAACTTGTCCGTCACGTTCCAACTCATGGTTTATTGCATTTTTAACAATCGTATCATTATACGCACCAACAAACGTTTTTATCGGCAACCTGTTCATCGGAGGAGTATTCATAACACTCATATCCTTTATTCCGGACAATGACATATACAATGTTCTTGGAATCGGAGTAGCCGACATGCTGAGAATATCTATATTTTTTCTCAACATTTTCAACTTTTCTTTGTGCTTAACCCCGAATCTATGCTCTTCGTCAATAACCAGCAACCCTAAATCCTTGAATTGAATATCATTTTGCAAAAGTCGATGAGTACCGATTACGACATCACACTCGCCTGTGAGCAACTTTTTGATTGTCTCTTTCTGCTCTTTTGCACTACGAAATCTTGAGAGCAACTCCACTTTCACGGGAAACGGCTTAAAACGCTCGGATATTGTCTGATAATGTTGCAGTGCAAGTATTGTCGTAGGGACAATAACAGCAGCCTGTTTACCGGACATCACAGCCTTAAAAATAGCCCTGATTGCAACTTCTGTCTTACCAAAACCAACATCCGCACAAATCAACCTGTCCATAGGTTTTTGATCTTCCATATCCGCTTTTGTCTCCTGTATCGCCTTCATCTGATCGGGAGTTTCGGTATACTCAAATGCATCCTCCATTTCATACTGCCAGACAGTATCCGGCTCAAAAGCGATCCCTTGTGCAACTTCACGTTTTGCATACAACCTGAGTAAATCTTTTGCAATGTCTTCAATAGCCTTTTTAGCCCGACTTTTAGTAACATTCCAATCGTTACCGCCCATTCTGGAGAGTTTTGGATGCGTCTGCGCAGAGCCACGGAACCTTACCAGCAAATTAATTTGCTCTGCCGGCATATGCAACTTGTCACCGGCTGCGTATTCTATCGTCAAATAATCCTTCAATTGCCCGTCAATTTCTTGTTTTGAAAGTCCCTTGTACAAACCGACACCATGCACGCTGTGTACTACATATTCGCCCTCTTTGATATCGTTTATAGACTCTATATACTCGGCTTTTTCTTTGTAATAACTTCTTTTCTGAGACGTAATATCTTTGGATTTTTTATTAAACAACTCCTTATCAGTAAGTACTACCAATTTTAAATCAACTATCTCACACCCGCCGAGCGCAAGATTATCCGTAATATACACACCTTCTTGCTCAAAGACTTCTGAATATGCGATCTCAAAACTGCTCAACACTTCCTCTATACGGGTTTTGTAATCGGTAGCAATAACAACTTTATTACCATCTTTCATCTTCTCTTCAATATAAGCAACAATATCCTCAATCTTAGATGAAAAACCGGCAATCAGATTGCTTTCAAACTCAACGGTAAACTCTGATTCGCCTTCAATAAAATTATCCAGAAAAATTTTCTCCCTCGGCGCAATGCTACTTTGTAATTCTTCAACACAGGAATGCGCTTTTTCTTTAAGGGGCAAATTCAGCGATTTTGCATTATTTTCGATAATCTGTTTATCATAATTTTGCTCAAACTGGGAATATCTGGAAAAAATCTCCGACGACTCATCCATAACAACGACAAAATCATCATCAGCCAATCCTAAAAAACTTTTTGAATCCTTGCAAAAATAAGATTCAAAATACTCAATCCCCTCAAAGTATTTTTCAGTATCAATTTTCTCAAATATTTCATCGATTCGTTCACGAAAAATATCTTTGTTGTCATCATTCTGAGCCTCCTTAATAGCAAGAGTTAGCTCCGACTTAAATCGCTCAACACTTTTCTCATCGGGAATAAATTTATACACAGGCAATATTTCAGCTTTTTTAATCTTCTCAATACTCCGTTGAGTTTCATTGTTGAAATATCTTATGTCAGTAACAGTATCCCCCCACAGCTCAATTCTTATCGGAGATTCAGAAAATGAAAAAACATCGATTATATCGCCACGAACACTAAACTCTCCAATATCGCTTACCATCGTTACCCTTTTATAACCAAGGTTAACCAAAGAACGAACAAAACCATCCAGATCTATCTCCTCATCAAGATTAATACTGACTAAGTTCTGCTCATAGAATTTTTTTGAAGGAAACTTCTCCAACAACGCCCGCACAGGCACAAGCACAAGATCAAATTTAGAAGAATTGCAAATCAATTCAACCTGCTTTGCATACTTATACAAGTTGGGAGAAACTCCATCATACAAAGAAACATCCTGATAAGGAAAAATTTCAGACCTTATACCAAAAAATTTCTCTAAATCATGCTTGTATTTCAAACAATTCTGCTCAGTAGATGTAACAAAAATTACCCTTTTAGTTTGCCCACAAAGAGCAACCACCAACAGTCGCAAAAATGAAGTCAATCCGCTTACGGTAAACGAGGATTTACGCCTCAAAAAAGCTTCAATCTTCTCAAGATTTAAAAATTTTCTTTTCTTCAAATATTCAAGCATATACCAATTTTAACACATTGAAACCGTAAAAAATAAATTGGTTCGGATAATAAACAGAAAGATTTGTAACACATAATTTTTAAAATATTAAACAAGAATTACCGCCATGACACTCATAATCACTATTCATGCCATTATGTCGGTTTTTGTCAATATAAATATCTGTAACTATTTTGTATTAATTGTTTGTCCGTCATGGGTTGTTTATTATACAATATATCTAAATCGGTGTTTTTAAAATTTTTAATTACAATACCGATACTAAGTAAGTTTGGACAATATAAATTATTTGGGGAGAACTATCGAAGTGAGTATCGAAATGGAAGAAAAGTTAAGTTTGTCAGAGAATGCCCTCAAAGTATTGGAAAAAAGATACCTGAAAAGAGACAAAGACGGCAAACCGACTGAAACGGCAAAAGAATTATTTTTAAGAGTAGCATCAACCCTTGCGGCAGCTGACAAACAGTTTGGTGCAAGCGATGAAGAAATAAAACAAACAACACAAAAATTTTATGATTTTATTACGCACCGTTATTTTATGCCGAATTCACCGACACTAATGAATGCAGGCAGAGAATTGGGTCAGTTGGCAGCTTGTTTTGTGCTTCCTGTTGAAGATTCGCTCGAAGGAATTTTTGAAACGGTAAAAAATACGGCACTTATCCACAAGTCAGGCGGCGGAACAGGTTTTTCATTCTCAAGATTGAGACCCAAAAACGATGTAGTCCGTTCTACAATGGGTGTGTCTTCCGGACCGGTTAGCTTTATGGAAGTATTCAATGCAGCGACCGAAGCCGTAAAACAAGGCGGTACCAGACGTGGTGCCAATATGGGTATTTTAAGAGTTGATCATCCGGATATTCTGGATTTTATCAATTGTAAATCCGATAATTCCAAATTGAATAACTTCAATATTTCAGTAGCAATTACCGACAAATTCATGGAAGCATTGAAAGCCGGAGGTGACTACGAACTCATCCATCCAAGAACAAAACAGGCAGTTGGAAAACTCAATGCGAAAGCAGTTTTTGACTTGATCGTTGACGGAGCCTGGAGAAACGGAGAACCGGGGATTATATTTATCGATAATATGAATTCTGACAACCCGACACCTTTAATCGGTGAAATTGAATCGACGAATCCTTGCGGTGAAGTACCGTTACTTCCTTATGAAGCTTGCAATTTAGGTTCTATTAATCTTGGACTTATGATCAAAGGTGAAAAGGGCAATTTAAGTGTAGATTGGGATAAACTTGCAGAAGTTACAAAGCTGGCAATCCATTTTCTCGATAACGTAATCGCAATAAACAATTATCCGCTGCCGCAAATTGCAGAAATGGTACAAAACAACAGAAAAATTGGTCTGGGTGTTATGGGTTGGGCGGATATGCTTATGAAATTAGGCATTGCATACAACTCGGAAGAAGGAACAAAGCTTGCTGCACAAGTAATGGAATTTATTGACTACCATTCAAAAGTTAAATCCATTGAATTTGCGCAAACAAGAGGAAGATTTAACAACTTCAAAGGCAGCATATATGACGGTCAAAACTTCCTGACAAAAAAATACAAAGGTAAATCAGCAGGAATGATCACAGATGAGATGTGGGCAGAACTGGATGCACAAATTGCCAAGGTCGGAATCAGAAATGCAACAACAACATGTATTGCACCGACAGGCACAATCTCTATGATTGCAAGCGCATCAGGCGGTGTTGAACCTTTGTTCGGGCTTGTATTCATAAGAGACGTTATGGACGGAACAAAGCTTATCGAAGTCAACCCGATATTTGAAGCTTATGCAAAGGAACACGGATTCTATTCCGAAGAATTGATGACCAAAATATCAATCGACGGCACACTGGCACATTGCGCAGAAGTCCCGCAGGAAGCAAAAAGAATTTTTGTCGCTGCACACGACGTATCACCATACTGGCATGTCAAAATGCAAGCAGCGTTCCAACTGCATACTGATAACGCAGTTTCAAAGACTGTAAACTTTGAAGAAAATGCGACCAGACAAGATGTAGCCGATTCTTATTTGCTTGCTTACGAAAACAACCTCAAGGGCATAACCGTTTACAGAAATAATTCAAGACAATTCCAACCGATGAATCTTGAGAAAAAAGAAGAAAAGAAAATGCCCGAGATCAAGGCTATTGAAGAACAAATCGAAGAGCAGCATCAGGGAGAAGAACACAGATGCCCTGAATGCGGTACAGTTCTGGGATATGGTGAAGGCTGCTTCATTTGCTTAAACTGCGGCTATTCAGGTTGTTCATAGTTTTTTGACTTATACAATATTCAAAAATAAAAGGGCAGGTTTGTTGAAACCTGCTTTTTTATTTTGATAAAAGTTTTATCTAAACAGTAAACTTTTTTTAATTATTACGCAAAAACCTTTGATACCATGCTTGACTTGGGGAGTTGAAATGTTATCATTGCAGAATAAGATTAGTTTACGCCACCAACCTAAGCTAACTTAAGAAGGAAAAGACAATGTCAATAAATCTGAAAAACAAACAAGAAATCATTAAAGAACACGGCAAGAATGAAAAAGATTCAGGTTCTGCTAATGTACAGGTTGTAATGCTTACACAAAAGATCAGTGAACTTACCGAGCATTTAAAGAACAATAAGAAAGATTTTCAAGGTCGTCGCGGACTTTTGATGATGGTAGGTAAGAGAAAAAGACTGCTTACTTACATCAAGAAACAAAACCTCGAAGAGTACAGAGCATTGATTAAAAAACTCGGACTGAGAGGTTAGTTCAAAAGATTAAAAAAAACTCCCGATTCGGGAGTTTTTTTTGCTATAAGACTATTACTTCAGAGCTTTAATTCTTTCCTCGGGTTCAGAGATAGAAGTAATCCGAAGCCCAAAGTTGTCCTCAATAACGACAACTTCGCCGTTAGCAATATGTTTGCCGTTAGCGAAGAGTTCAACCTGTTCACCGGCAATTTTATCCAATTCAACAATTGATCCGCGGGTAAGCTCGAGAACTTTTTTAACCGGAAGCTGGCAGCGACCCAATTCGACAGTCAATTCCAGTTTTATATCCATAAGTAATTCTAAATTCTTGTTTGTATCTGTATTAGTAGGCGTATAGCTGTCAAAAGCGGTAAACTCGACCGGACGCACCGTCACAGGCTCATCATAATTTCTGCCTGAGTCTTCAATTTTAACTTCAGTAGAAGCAGGTGCCGCATCGTCATTCTCGGGCTGTGAAATTTGCCCGACATCGACATTTTCAAAATCAGGTTCAGTCGAAATTTCTTCCGGAGCAAGCTGATTATCTTGATTAAGGTTTTCATTATTTATATTATCGTCTGACATTTAGAGCCCTTTCTATAAAAATTGTTTTAGAGTATTAACATAATCGTCGTATCTATCGGTAATTTTTACGCATACCTTATTTTTAATTTTGCCGGGACGCGCGTAGAACTTGCGCTCACCGTTCACATTGACAATCAGATCATCAGTGCACAAGTTATCCAATTTTATAACATCACCGGGTTTAAGTGCAAGAACATCAGAGAACGGGAGTTCAGTTTGACCGAAAAGCACGCTTACGTCGATAAAAGATGTATTAAGTTTTTCAATCATTTTCTTTCGTTCTTCAGAAGTTGCAATTATGCCTTTAGTTTGAAAGATATGTTGAGTAGTTAACTGATCCAAAAGGTTTTCCAAGACCGGATACGGATAGCAAATGCTTATTAACCCATAGTGTTGACGCGCAATGTGCATTTCAAAAGTGACCAATGCAACGATTTCACCGGAGGATGCAATTTGTATACCGGAATAATTGCTATCCAAACCGATGAGCGAACTTTCAACGGGAGTAATGTGAGACCAGGCATTTTCAAGAGTCTGAATACTTCTTTCGATCATTTTTTTAACAAGCGACTCTTCAATATCAGTAAGCTCACGATTATTTTGTTCAATCGAACCGACACCGCCGAGCATTCTATCAACAATACTTGATAAAACTTCAAAACTTATACCCATTAAAATCTGACCCGGCAGGGGATTCAACTCAAAAACGGCAAGCGAAACCGGATTCGGAATAGAATTCATAAACTCATCATATGTTAACTGATCGACAGAAACAACGTCCAATTCAATTTGCATACGCAGATATCCGGTCAAAACCATAGAAAGTTGTCTGGAAAACTCGCGATGGATATCCTGCAAACCTCTCAAATGATCTTTCGAAAACTTATCGGGGCGTCTAAAATTGTATAACTTATAGCCTCGTTTAGTTTCCTCCTGAGGTTCGGTATCTTTAAGCAGCTCTTTATCGTCGAAATCTATTACATAAGAACCGGTTTCGTCGTTTAAAGAGTTATCTTCATCAGTTTGAGGAACTCTGTCGGAATCCAATTTGAATCTCCTTAATCAACTACTGCATAATAAATTCGCCGAAACTAACTCTCATAACCTCACGTTCGCCGTCAAAGACGTCATTAACCGCATCGGTAATTTCTTGTTTAGCAAGCTCTTTACCGGCAGCAGTTGCCAGCTCGTGAGAATTTTTACTGGTCATAACAGTTATAATCGAGTCCCTTATTGCAGGTCTGTACTGTTCCATTTCAGCGAGAAGCGGGTTAGTTTTTTCGCCGTGACCGCCGTTTGGCGCCGTCGTGTCTACTCCATGAGGATTCGTAACTTCAATAGCGACACTGATTTTTAGGAATCTGCGAGGGTTTACGTCGCTCAAGTTCATCGTAAATTCGCCCAAATCAAGGATAATACCTTTTTCAGGGCGGTTTAATCTTGCTTCTTCATCCAATCCCATTCCCTCTGCCGTAACAGTTTTTAGCTGCGATTTAAGCAAGTTTTGTTGTAAAAAATAATTAGCCCCGACAAAAATTCCGCATACAATTGATGTTACGATTATATTTGCAAAAATAGAACCTTTTTTTTCACTTTTATTGTCAGTAGGTCTAATTTCGGGTTCTTTTTTAGATACAGGTTTTGTCATTTTTAACTCCAACTTATTAATTATTATCAGAACTTAATATTATTATATCAACTCTTCGATTTTTTGCCCGTCCTTCGGGAGTATCATTTGAAGACACAGGCATATACTCACCGTATCCTACTGCAGAAAATCTGCCTGCGGAAAATTCGTGTTGTTGAGTCAGATATGAAATTATATTAGTCGCTCTGGCCGTAGAAAGTTCCCAATTTGAAGGATATTTCTCTGTCATTATCGGGCTGGAATCCGTGTGCCCTTCAATAACCACCGGATTTTCAAACGTACTGAGTGTTTGCGCTATCTTATCCAGTTCAACCTTTGCTTCCGGTTTTATTATAGCAGAACCCAGATCAAAAAGCATATTATCATTTAACCTTATAACTATGCCTCTTTTTTCTTTAAAAAATATTACAGAATCATCGAGCTGAGAATTTGCTTTCAATTCTTTCATAACCAGCTCAGGCGGCAATATTTCTTTATCCGAAGGATTTTGCGGCTCATCTTCCGCCGATTTTTGAGCAGCATTATGAGTTTCACTGACAAAAACTTTTTCTAACGATTTATTAACATCCTTAATTTTAGATGCCCCCATGGAAGATGCTGCATACAAAACCATAAACAATGCCAATAACATTGTTATGAAATCCGCATAAGAAATTACCCAGCGGTTAATATAGTCATTTGAATTTGAATAGTAATCGTGTTGATTCATCTATCTTACCCCGCAATGCTCTTTCAAAGAATGGCTTTTATCGTGGTAATTCAAATATGCAACCAGTTTTTCCTCAATAACAATTGGGGTTTCACCCATTTGAATCGAAACTATCCCCTGCAAAATAACCTCTTTAAGTAAAACCTTTTCACGCAAATTCAACTTCAATTTTCCGGCAATCGGTAAAAACAAAAGGTTTGCGAACCCGACCCCGTACAAAGTTGATACAAAAGCAACGGCAATCCCCTGAGCGAGAACCTCAGGCTGCTGTATATAGCTCATAATCTGTATAAGTCCCATTACCGCACCTACAATCCCAAACGTTGGCGCATATCCGCCAAACGCCTCAAAAACACGGGAGTTAATAAGCTCCTCTTCTTCGGTAAAAGTTATTTCTGCCTTCAAAATATCATATATCATCTGAGGATTATTATAATCCATAGAAAGTTCAATACCGCGCCTCAAAAACGGATCCTGTATATTTGACGTAAGCTCGTTTAACGAAAAAAGTCCGTTGCGCTTCGCATAATGTGCCAGATATAAAATCTCATCTATTACTTTTATTTGCGAATGATTTTTATTAAAAAATACATCCTTGGAAGATTTTAAAGCATTAAAAAGAGTTGCGGGGCTAAAATTCAACAAAGAAGCACAAAACGTTCCGCCAAGAACTATCAAAATAGCAGACGGCTGAAACAACGAAACCATTGCCGCAGCTTCCGACTCTTGTGTCAGAAAAATTATTACAAATGCCACTATCAGTGCAACTAAAGCTGAAAAATTCAATTTTGCCTCTACTATCCCCAATACTAACAATATTATAATTCCATACTTTTTATTATGTGAGTATCCACTAATTAATGTATTTTATTTTAAAAACGTTAAGTTTTGTACAAGAAAAAAACGGAATTTAAGCAATTTTTTAGCTTCAGATGTTTTACAATAAAAAACGGATAGATGACCGGAATATGAAGTAATGTCGCTAAGAATAAGTCCAATTAATATAAATAACCATATAAATTCATTTGCAGCAAAGCCAAAAGAAGCAGAACCGCTTGGCGCGAGCACTGTTTCTGCGGATGAATCATACAGATTGCAAGCCGATGAATATATGAAGGGCGGTTATTTTGACAAAGCGGTAAATTTGTATAAAAAAGCCCTGAGCGCAAACCCCCAAAACAATCAGGCCACTTTAAATCTTGCAAAAACATACAGACTACTTGGCGACTATAAAAGTGCAATCCCATATTTTGAAAAATCAAGTACCATCTCACCGGACGACATTGAATTGAAAACCATCCTCGGCGAATGCTACAAGTTTAACGGAGAATACAACAAGGCACTGACAAAGTTTAAGGAAGTATTGAGCATCGATCCGACGTACGACTACGCAAACAGAAATCTCCTAGATACTCAAAATTTACTGCTTGCCTGCTACAATCCGGATCAAGCACTAAAGGAACGCAACGAAACTGCTTTGAAGAATTTAAATCAAGCAGTCTATATGGCTGTGAACTTCTTTCCGAAAAAATTTGTAGAAAAACTACAGGATATTACCGTAACTTTTGATAAAACTGAAAAAATGGGCGGACGTTCAAATATTGCTCAATATGAACACAACAAAAGAAAAATCTCGGTTATGGATGAGTACATATACGCAAATCCCGTACTTACCGGCACATATATTGCACACGAATTTGTACACGGATACGATAATGATCCTTATACCTCTATAAGAGAAGAACAAGATGCCTATCGGATACAAACCAAGTTTTGGCTTAAAAACGCAAAAAATATAAAAGATCCGGAAATGGATTACGTGGTAAACCTATACCAACAATCCCCCCAAACCCTCGATAAACGGGTAGCTGAAATCTATTACCAAAGAGATCCAAACATCCCCGAAACCTCATTTAACCACCCGCCGGACAACCAAAAAGCGGCAGCAGCAAAACTCGGTACAAATTCTCAACCGCTAAAAGCCTATGACGTAATCGTATAATCGAATACAAACAATAGATTATTCAAGAGAGCAAAGATTATGCACGAGCAGTCTTTAATCTTGCACGAATTAATGCGCTTTTTTCTTAAAATTTTGGTTAAATTTTTCAACATTTTCAAGCGCAGGTGCAACCGCTTTTTCAATTATGTACTTATGTACAAAATGGTCAATCGGGATTGCAAGACAACCCAATGCAATGAACCCACCTGCCGTCTTTAACCAGCCAAGCCGCATTTCTTTACCTTTTACAATAGGTCTTAGGGTATCACGTGCAATTTTCACCTTCTTAACAAATTTAGTTATATAATCGCGATCCTCAGGTTGCGCCATCAAATCAGAAAGAAGCTTTGCGGATCTGTTCTTATCTCTTAACAACAATTTCAAACTATCACCCTGATAATTATCCAAAATCTGTGACTGATAAGTTTTTAACCTATCATCACCACTATTAAGAATTTTTTTGAGGATAATTGACGGATTTTCAGCAATCAATTGTTGAACTTTAGCATCAATGTTTTTCAACGCTTTGTTATAATACTTGCGTGTCCTTGAATCAAGCGCAGAAAGAGAGTCTTCCGTAATATTTTCCAACTTCGTTTGAAGCGAATAAATTTCATTTACTTTGTTTCTTACAAAATTGTCCACATCAGTTCGATTGGAAGTAGCAGCAGAAACAGGTCGGCTGGAATGAGTAAAGAATCTTTTAACCTTAGCCCAGAGCCCTTCGGTTTTCAAATCTTGTTTTGTACCGGACAGCAGTTTGTCAAAATCGTCATTCAAAATCCGATCCATGACTCTGTCAATACCTTTTCTCACAGTACCATCAGGTTTAATATAATCACCTTTAGCAAATTTGCCCTTATCAAAATCGCTCAAAATTTTTCCGTACAACTCTTCTTGAGCGCTGGCAGTAAGGTTTGAACCGTCATATTTTGTGGCTATACCGGCAATATTTTGACCCATTTTTACGGCAGCAGTAGGCAAAATTACACTGGCAAGTGCCTGAAATGTTGCCTGTTCCACAGCCTTATTAACAGAAGCCTCAGAGTAATTCCCCTCCTTACCTCTGGAATACTTATCATAAATATCAGCACCCAAATACAAAAGAGCAGGTATCCACAGCGCGACCTCAGCAGTCTTTCCCCAACCGGGCATTGTAGATAATGCCGCACCGACTTCGTTTGCATAACCCATTGCCCTCACAGGGTACTGCGCCAGAGGATCCTCAGGGTTTTGCAACAATTCTTTTACTTCCTCTTTTTCCGTTTTCTTTTTAGTTTCAATATTTTGAAATGTCTGAGAGTATTTATTTGCGGCGTTTGCAAGAAATGTATTTACGCTTATCAATGACATATCCCTTTCATACATTCGATATTATTATAATTTCCCTAAATACAAGTTTTTGCGCTGTTGAAATAATTCTTATACAAAAATTTACAAATTCGGCTTACAACACAATACTAGCAAAGACAAACAGCTCTTGCAAGAAAATACTAATGTAGTATCAAATTAGATATCATCAAAAGCAGACGGAATTTATTGCAAAGCCAATAAAGCAGCACCGATCATGCCTGCATTATTTTTCATTTCAGCAAGTCGAATTTTAACGGGTTGCACAACTATTTCAGAGTTAACTCTGTTTTCAAGCTCATTAACATCAATAAACTCACCCATTCCACCGGATATAACAACACACTGCGGATCAAAGATATTAACAAGATTAACAATACCGACAAACAGATATTCCACCCACTGAGCAAAAACTTTTTTGCAGAAGGAATCATCTTTCCGCACTCCCGCAATAACATCGTAAGTTGTCAACTCCGAGGGCAATTTATCTTTGAATATGGAATCAGAGAACTCCGGCTCAGATATCGCCATATTATATATACAATTTCTTAGTCCTGTACCTGACGCATACGACTCCCAACAATCAAATCGCCCGCAGGTACATTTTTGACGTTTATCGGCAAAAATCTTCATACTACCGCTTTCACCGCCTGCACCGGATTTACCGCGAAGCAATTTGCCTTCATTGATTATACCCGTACCGATTCCGGTCCCAAGCGTTACTGTAATGTTATAATCGCATCCCTTAGCCGCACCGAGCTTATATTCAGCCCAAGCAGCGGCATTAGCATCATTTTCAACAAACACTTTTTTTGATGAAATTTTAGAAAAGTCCAATGAGTTATAACCCGACGGCAAATTCGGAGTAGAACTCACAACACGGGTATTGTCACTATTGACGGCACCGGCAGTCGCAAGTCCAATCGCATCAATTTGTGAATCATATTTTTGCGCCAAAGAACTCAGCAAAGAAAATATTTCCTGCGCAACCTTGGGTGTAGCGACCTTTTCAGGTTCACAGCAATAATCTCCGTTTTCATCAATTATTGCATAACAAATTTTAGTACCGCCAATATCAATACTTAGAGCTTTTTTCATCTTTATTCCTATTAACAAACTTTTTCGTAATCAACTGCGGACGGGTAATTGCAGATCCGATAACAACAGAATACGCACCCAACTCAAAGGCCTTATCGACCTGTTGAGGAGTCCATATCCTTCCTTCAAGAATTACCGGACAATCAACCGAATTCACCAATTCTTTTAACAATTCAAAATCCGGTTCATCAGAGACTTCAGGTGAAAATTGAGTATAACCGGACAAGGTTGTTGAGACTATATCAGCACCCAAGAGCCTTGCGCTAATCCCTTCCTGTGTTGTAGACACATCCGCCATGGCAATTTTATTATTGAGTTTTATAAATTTTATTATTTGTTTTAAATTATTTTCACCACGTGGCCGCGATGTACCATCAAACGCAATAATATCCGCACCTGCCTGTACCAAATCTTTTGCATCTTTTATCGTAGGAGTGATATAGACGATCTCACGCCAATTAGGAGGGATTACTTCAGGTTTGGTAATCCCAATCACGGGAACCTTAAACAGTTTTTTTGCATTAACAACATCTCTGACACCGGCAACACGCAATCCAGCCGCACCGCCTTTGACAACGGATTGCATCATTGCGATTATGCATTCTTCTCTGTACAACGGCTCCGACGGCATCGCTTGTACTGACACGATCACTTTGTTTTTCAACTGTTTTAATACGTCCATCATTCATATAATTATATCTTATTTTTCATTTTTAAACAAATATTTCGAATCAAAAAACGTGTTATACTTAAATCATGAACGAAGTAGAACAAACACTCGCAATACTGCCGGACTTAAGCGGTTCTTACCAATTTTTTGATAAAAACGGCGAAATTATTTATGTCGGTAAAGCAAAAAACCTGAAAAAACGTGTACACAGCTACTTTAACAAAAAACATGATTCACCGAAATTAAAGGTCATGGTGCCACAGATTGCGAAAATACAATTCATAATAACAGACACCGAAGTAGAAGCTCTTATTCTCGAATCACATCTGATAAAAAAATATAAACCCAAGTACAATGTTCTGTTAAAGGATGACAAAAAATTTCCTTATTTTGTAATCACTGACGAAGAATACCCAAGAATCATTGTTGCAAGAAAGGCAAATATAAATAAGATTAAAGGCAAATATTTCGGTCCATACACTGATTCACGGGCAATGTATTCAACACTGGATTTAATCAAAAAATTATTTCCCCTAAAGCAGTGCAAAACCCCAAAATTCAAGAATCGTCCCTGTTTATACTATCAAATAGGGCGTTGTTCAGCGCCGTGTCAGAGAATGGTTACACCCGAAGAATACAAAGAAATCCTGAAAGGTGTTGAGCTGTTTCTCACCGGAAAACAGCACGAACTTATTAAACAGCTCAAACTGGAGATGGAGAAATACGCCGACAAACAAGATTTTGAAAAAGCTGCACGATACAGAGACAGTTATTTTGACGTACAGAAAACAATGGAACGGCAAAAAGTCGTCTCCGAAAACACAAGTATTAATCAGGATATAATTGCAATTTACTCGGAAGGCAGCCTGTTTGTTGTATCTTTACTTATGATTCGACAAGGCAGACTCACTGATAAAAAAGATTTTGAATTCACAAACCCCATTCTCGCGAACGAACACGAAATTCTTACGACATTTTTGAAAGAATACTACACATTGTTGTCAGAACTTGAAATGCCTAATACGATAATTTTGCCTAAAATACTCGAAAAGGATGAAATAGAACTCTATTCACAATGGCTTTCGCAAAAATCAGAAAAAACCGTCAAAATATCCTCCTCGATTTCTAAAAGAAATATTGAAATGATTAATCTTGCACAAAAAAATGCAAAATTTTACCTTGAAAAATTAAAACTCGAAAAATTAAACGAAATACAAAGAGACTACAACGAAGTAGGAAGCTATATACAAGAAAAACTCGGATTGACAAAATTCCCATACACAGTGGAATGTTTTGATATTTCACACATACAGGGGACAAATACCGTAGCATCCATGGTCACATTTGAAAACGGATTGCCTAAAAAGTCAAAATACAGAAAATTCAAAGTTCGCACAACAGAATCTAAACCCGATGACTTCAAATCCATGCAAGAAGTTGTCGAAAGAAGATACACAGGAAAACTCTCAGAATCATTACCAATGCCGGATTTGATAATAATTGACGGCGGCAAAGGACAATTATCCTCCGTTATGGAGGTATTTGAAAGAATCGGATTAGAAAATCAAGATGTTGTTTCACTTGCAAAACGACTTGAAGAAGTATTCAAACCTCACAAATCAACTCCGATTATCTTCCCGATAAATTCGCCAGCACTCTATTTCTTCCAACAAATAAGAGATGAAGCTCACCGATTTGCGATCACATACCACAGAAGCCTACGCGGCAAAAAAGCGATAGAATCAACATTGGATAACATAAAAGGACTTTCTAAAAAAAATAAAGAAATACTATTGAAGGAATTTTCCGGCATAAAAGAAATTGCACAAGCGACAAAAGAAGAGCTTGCACAAAAAATCAACACCCGTGCAGCAAATTGCGTATACCGTTTTTTCAATCCTAAAGTCACAACCTAAAACAGTATAGCAGGCAACTTATGCACGGATTTAGCATAATAAATTAATTTTTACAATCTAATGAGATTAGATTTTGGTTGTCAAATCCTGAGTATCAATTTGCTTATGAACAATAGGCGCAATTTTTTTCAAATCACTGTACAATTCCTTAAATTGTTCAGGATATAAAGACTGAGCACCATCACAAAGAGCCGTGTCAGGATCATAATGCACCTCAATAATTAGCCCGTCACATCCGGCAGCAACAGCAGCACGGGACATAGGAGCAACTTTATCTCTCAAACCTGTTCCATGGCTTGGATCAATGATTATCGGCAAGTGGCTAAGTTTTTTTATAACAGGCACGGCAGACAGATCGAGAGTATTTCTCGTAACCCGTTCAAAAGTACGAATACCTCTTTCACAAAGTATGACTTCTCTGTTACCGCCTGACATAACATATTCTGCAGCCATCAACAATTCCTCAAACGTAGCGGATAGCCCACGCTTAATCATTACGGGCTTGTTAACATAACCCAATTCTTTCAACAGATTGAAATTTTGCATATTTCTGGCACCGACCTGCAAAATATCGACATAATCTAAAAACATAGGAATCTGTGAAATCTCCATTACTTCGGAGGTAACAGCCATACCGTACTTATCAGCAACCTCACGAATAATTTTCAACCCGTCTTCACCCATACCCTGAAAAGCATAAGGTGAAGTCCTTGGTTTAAACGCACCGCCACGCAATATTTTCACACCGATTTCGCTAAGTTTTTTTGCCGTTTCATCCATTTGCTCATAACTTTCGATTGTGCAAGGACCGGCAATAACACCTGTATAATCACCGCCAAACTTTATACCGTTAACATCTATGACACTGTCTTGGGGCTGAAAAATACGGCTGACTAATTTGTAGCTGGAAGTTATTTTGATAACCTCCTTTACCCCATCCAAAAGCTCAATGTCTCTAGGGTCAATAACTTTTCCACCAACTGCGCCTATTACTGTATGCAACTCACCGGTTGAAACGTGTGCATCAAAACCTTTCTTTTTTATAAACTTTATTACATTTTCAATTTGCTCTTCAGAAGCACCATGACGCATTATAACCAGCATAGTTATTTCCCTTCTTATTTTTAAAAACCTCAACAGTATTGTAAAACAAAAAAATTAAATAAAAAAATAAAAGATTTTAACATCCAAAACTTTCATTGTGATATAATCATACACAGATTATGGATAGCAAGAAGAAAAAGATTTCAATCTTAGGTTCAACCGGCTCAATAGGTACTCAGGCAATCGAAGTTATCGAACGAATACCGGATTGCTTTGATGTTCAGGCACTTTGCGGCGGTGACAATATTGATCTGCTTGTCGAGCAAATAAAAAAAATTAAACCTAAAACTGTTTGTACAAAATCTGAAAAAAATGCTAAATTACTTAAATCCGAATTTTCAAATATTAAAGTACTTTTTGGTGATGAAGGGCTCCAAGAAGTATGCTCTGACAAAACCAACGATATGATTTTGGTTGCTGTTTCGGGTAAAATAGGTTTAAAACCGACTTTGACAGCTATTGAAAATAAAATTGATATTGCACTTGCAAACAAAGAAACTCTTGTTATGGCGGGTGATATTGTCATGAAAAAAGTCAAAGAAAAAAACATTTCGCTGCTGCCTGTTGACAGCGAACACTCCGCAATCCACCAGTGCATAAAAAACTTGAATGAAGTATCAAAATTAATAATTACAGCATCGGGCGGACCTTTTAGAACAAAATCAATTGAAGAAATGGTCAACGCAACGGTCAAACAGACACTTGCGCACCCTAAATGGCATATGGGCAAAAAGATTACAGTCGACTCGGCAACGCTTATGAATAAAGGGCTTGAGGTAATCGAGGCACACCATTTATTTAATATGCCCTACGAAAAAATTGAAGTCGTCGTGCACCCTCAAAGCATAGTTCACAGCGCCGTGGAATACCTTGACGGAAGTGTAATTGCACAGCTTGGATTTCCGAGCATGCATATCCCTATCCAATATGCTCTTTCTTACCCGAATCGTCTTGAAGGGGTTGAGACAAAGAGTTTTGATTTTATAAAAGCTGCAAGATTAGACTTTGAAGAACCGGATTATACGAAATTCCCGAGCCTTAAACTGGCGTATGAAGCGGGCAAAAAGGGCGGAACTTATCCTGTTTGTCTTAATGCCGCTAACGAAGAAGCCGTTTTCGCTTTCTTGGAAGAAAAAATTCATCTGGGAGATATATATAAGATTACCGCTAAAATGCTCGATGAACACAACAACATAACTAACCCCTCAATAGATGAAATCTTTGAACAAGATAAAATCATAAGACAAAAAGTTAAATCTATGTTTTAAATATCAACATTTGCCATCATTTGAATAATAGTATTAATGGTAGTTTCCATCGATACCAGATCAGAAGTTCTTTGTTGCAAAAATGCATTCACCTGAGGAATCATTTGTATAGCGATGTCCAACTTGGGGTTTGAACCTGCAACATACATACCTACATCAATCAAATCTTTATTTTCCCGATATAAAGACAAAATCCGTCGAACCTTAGAAGCCGCCTCCTGATGTTCACGTGTGGTAATAGAAGACATAAGCCTTGAAATACTACCCAGAACATCTATAGCGGGGTAATGGTTCATTTCAGCAATTTTTCTATTCAAAAAGATGTGCCCGTCAACTATACCTCTCACAGTATCAACAATCGGGTCATTAATATCATCACCCTCCATCAAAACTGTATACAAAGCAGTAATAGAACCTCTGGGACTATTACCTGTTCGTTCCAGCACTTTTTGCAGCCATGAGAATATTGAAGGCGGATAACCTTTCATTGTAGGAGGTTCACCGATAGAAAGTCCTACTTCCCTTCCTGCCATAGCACATCTGGTTACAGTATCGGTCATCAGAAATACTTTTTTGCCCTGATCTCGAAAATACTCCGCAACAGCAGTTGCAGCCTGCAAACACTTTTGACGAATCAAAGGCGGTTGATCACCCGTTGAGCAAACAAGAACCGACTTTTTCATACCCAATTCACCAAGAGCATCTTCGACAAACTCTTTTACCTCACGTCCACGTTCTCCAATCAATGCAACCACGTTCACATCGGCATCAGAATTTCTGGCAATCATACCCAACATTGTACTTTTACCGACACCAGAACCGGCAAAAAGCCCCATCCGCTGTCCGCAGCCCAGTGTCAATGTAGAATCAATTGCCCTGACACCTGTTGAAAACATTTCCTTAATAATCGGACGCTCAAATGCCCCAGGTGGCGGCCCGTCTATATTAACCCATTTTGCACTGGATGTATCCAACGGCAACCCGTCAATCGGCTCACCCAAAGGGTTAATCAACCTCCCCAAAAGAAACTCACCGACAGGAATCCTTATAGGTTCTCCGGTAGTCTGAACAAGGCTGCCCTGACCGATTCCGGCACCATCGTATAATAAAAGCAACTGAGCAGCTTCACCCTTAAATGCCACAACCTCTGCAGCTTTTTTCTCACCTTCATACGTCTCAATAAAGCACAAATCACCGATTTTTAACCCCGGTAACTTTACTTCAACAGTTAACCCGAGCAACTTCGACACAGATCCTTTATATTGATACAACTGCGTTGTGTTAATGATCTGCTGAGCACGCTTTTTCATATATTCAATTGAACGTTCTTTATTTTGTTCAAGCATTATTAAGATCCCATATCATACTCAGGAATATAAGCCTCACCGATTGTATCCACCGCCTCAACCTTAATATCCGTAATCAATTCACTATATGAAATAACAACAATAGTAGGAATATGCCGTTCAAGCAGTTGATACAAAGGCAATCTGATTCTGGGTGAACACAATATTACAGGCTGCCTGCCAACCGTCTGGTGCGCACGCATTAATGTAGATGCAGTCGTCTCAATCAATTCTTGCACCTGCATCGGGTTCAAAAGGAACATTGTTCCAAGCTCTGTTCTTTGACAACTGTCATCAAGAGTTTTCTCCCATTCTGAGGACAATGTCAAAGCATACAATACTTTGTCTTCAGTAACATTGGAAAGACAAATCTGACGTCCCAATGCCGCACGAATACGTTCTGAAAGGATATCCGGCTCTTTTGAAAATCTTGCATAATCGCATAACCGCTCGAATATGAATATAATGTCCTTGATAGAAACTTTTTCTCGTATAAGGTTGACAAAAATCTTACGTAAATCGCTTGTAGATATAATCGTAGGAATAAGATCATTAACAAGTGTAGGATCTTGACTCTTAACGAGTTCCATAAGTTTAAGAACATCAGTTTTCGTCATAACTTCATCAACATATTTTCTTACACACTCTTGCAAGTGCGTAACAATTACATCCACAGAATCGACAGCCGTCAAGTGATCATCCGGATCAATCTGTCCTTGATCTACCCAATAAGCTTGTGCCTGATAAGTAGGATCAACATTTACAATTGCATCCGGAGGAGTAGGTTTACCCGTTGCATCCCACTGATCAGCAATAACCATGAACTTTCCGGGGTACACGTATCCTGTAGCTACGGTATTACCGCGAATTGATATCAAATACTCATTCGCATCCAGCGCAGATGAGTCCATGATCCTTATATTCGGAATAATATAACCCAGCTCATCCGTAACACGTTGTCTTAATGCAGCAATTTTTGCAAGCAATTGACCTTCCTGATCCGGATCCGCTATCGGCAACAATCCTGAACCAACCTGCAATGCAAGTACATCGACACCCAATCTTTCATACATTTTGTTCGGGTTAACCAGATCTTGCATATTCTGTCGAACACTTTCAAGTTGCCCTAACTGAGCTTGTACATCTTGATTAACAAGCACTGAAAATCCGGCAATCGCGATTATTATCGTAAAGAACAAGAACGGAAACCAAGGCAAGCCCGTTACACTGCTTGTTACCACAATTAGCATTAAAAATGCACAGGCAAAAAACAAACTATACGGCTTATTCAAAATTTGAGCAGCCAAATCAAGACCCAAACTTGAACTGGCAGCAGAAGAACGAGTCATCACTATACCTGCAGCTATTGACATTAACAACGACGGCACCTGTGATGCAAGACCGTCACCTACCGTCAATACTGTATATTTTTGAACTGCATCGGCAGCAGGCATACCGTTCAAGAGCACACCTATACACAATCCGCCAATAATGTTTATTATAACGATTATAATACCTGCAATCGTATCTCCCTTTACGAATTTCATAGCACCATCCATTGAACCGAACAATGCTGATTCTCTTTGCAAATCCTCTCTTCGCTTAACCGCTTCTTCAGGTGATATCAAACCGGCATTAAAATCCGCATCTATTGTCATCTGCTTACCCGGCATAGCGTCCAATGCAAATCTCGCTGCTACTTCCGCTATACGTTCCGCACCTTTGGTTATTACCATAAACTGCACTATTGTAATAATTATAAAAATTACACCGCCTACAATCAGATTACCTCCGGTGACGAATGTTCCAAATGCGTGAATAACTTCACCGGCTTCACCTTTTGCAAGAATTAACCTTGTTGATGCAATACTTAATACCAACCGGAACATCGTTCCTATCAATATGATTGACGGAAATGCAGCAAGCTCCAACGGCTTTTGTATATACAAAGAGATCATCAACAATACTATTCCCAGTGTTATATTCAAGCTTATTGAAAAATTGATTACCCAATTCGGCATTTCAATCAGCAAAATTAATATCAGCATTATTACAAATACTGCTAACGAAATTTCACTTATAGGATTAGATTGTGATTGTGATCCTGCCAATTTTTCTCCTTTTATATCTGTTTAAATGCTTCTTTCAATATATTCAATTGAGTTGATATATTGGCATCTATCAGTCCGTTTGATGTTTCTATTATAACACCGCCCTCATCCACGGTTTTATCTGCCGTAACAAATATTTTAGCATCAACTTGTCCCGTTTGAAGGAGTTCCGGCACCATTTCTTTTGTATATTCTACATCAGCCGGTGCTACTTTCAGTATAATCTTATTTTCATCTTTTGCCAGATTTTCCAGCGCATCATACACAATATCTTCAAGGATTGTCTTATCTGCACTTACTTCACGTTTTATTATTCTTTCTGCCGCACACAACGCTATATCAAGGATATCGCCCGACAATTTTTCACACATCTCATTTTTATATGCAAAAAAGTTATCCAATGAATCCCGAAGTTCTTCAACATCCTTTTGAGCCTTATTTATGCCTTCTTGATAACCTTCTTTTGCAGATTCTTCCTTGATAGATATTGCCTCTTCCTGAGCTCGGGAGATTAAATTTCTGTCATCAATACGCCGATAACCGCGTCTTCTGTCACCACGCCGCCTTTCGGAGCGTTGATTAAAGTCAATATTTTGAAAATCAAAACCCTCAAATATATCCGGTTCCTCTTCCACAACAGGCTCAGGCTCTGCAAGCGGTAAACTTTCATACTCAGGCTCCTGCATCTCTTCTATATGAACCGGTTCTGGTTTTTTAGGTTCCGGCTTTTTTTCTAAGAATTTTTTTCTTTTTATTATCATCCCAGTTTTTCTTCCAAATATTGACAAATTATATTGCCAACCATCGGCGCTATCTCATAATTCTTATTATCAGCCGCACCCAGTACAAATTTCTTTACCGCTGTACGTTCTTTGCCTACAATATTAGATATTTTTGGAATATTTCCATTGTCCACTATTGCATGCAATCTTTCAAACAATCGTTCCATGTTAACTTTATGTGATTCAGGCAAACTATCTTGGATCTCTTTTATGCACTTAATCGAAACATTCGTATCAATCTTATTTTCGAGCCCATCCATTTTGGCATATTCTTCAACAATTTGAGCATCTTGTTTATCGAACTTTCCAAGCAATGCTCTTTGGCGATTTGGCGGCAATCGTTTGATTACCATTGCAAGTGTCGCCAATTTCAATATCTTATTATCACTAACCTGAGCTATCTGCTCACGAACCTGAGCATTAGGCTGCGATTGTTGTGCCTCTGCTGCCGCGGCTTCTTGTTGCACTTGTTCTGCCATTGCATCTATATTCGAATAACTTTCAGCCTGATTAACCTGCTCATCGGTCATTGCCCCTTTGGACTTAAGCTCTTCCAAAGCCTCAACATAAGCTCTTTTAACATGATGCTCAACTACGGCAATCATATCGCCTTGCGGGAGATTTTTTATTATAGCTTGTTTTGCTATTTCAAAAACTGTAAAAGCAATCTTTTGTAAAATTCCGTCTCTAAACTGTGGATCTACTTTGCCCTTAATCAAATCTATCGATTTATGGAATGCCCACTCTCCGATAAATTGTGTAACAATACTTGCCTGCTCCGCATTAAAATTCAGTGCAGTATCATTCGAGAGCGCCTCGCCTGCCATATAGCAAAAATTATAAACAATGTTAACTATATACTGCCTGTCAGGTCCTTGTATATCTTCGGGGATAACCTGACTCGCCTGATCGGCAAGACTTTTTGCAAATTCTTTAAAATCGAAACCCTCTATAGGCATTTTCCTCGTCCCTTTTTATATGGATGACCTTGTAGTCTTTATTTGGTCATCGTTTCCCTAACTTTTAACCTTATCAGGTTTTATGCTTTTTCAATCCAGCTTTTTACATGTTCTGCAATTTCATCATCACCTATATCTTCCAGTTCCGAAGTTAAAGATGATAACGCTGAATTGAGTTCAGGGATACCTTGATTTTTCTGTTCAATCATTCCCTGAGAGAGCTGAGATTGACGTTCTATCAATTCCGCAGCCTTTAAATTTACATCCCGTAATTGTTTTTCCTGCTCAAGTGCTTTTTCTCTGAGCATTTCTATTTCACGTCTTTGTTTTTCTTGAGCGGTTTTAATTTTGCCGGATAAAACTTTCAAACCGACTCCAAGTCCACCCACCAGCAGTGCGATTGCAATCCACCACGGATTTCCTGTTTGATCAGGTTTTGGCAGTGTTTCAGGCTTATCACCGGCAAGAAAAGGATCTATAGAATCTGTGAACGCAATTTCTACATTCTCCGGACGTGCTTTGGGTGATGCCGCTTTTGCTATCAACACTTTCATTTCTTCAAGTGTTGTATTTGGCGGAATTGAGCTTTCTTCTAGCGTTATGGCAATCGATATATCTTCTACCACTCCGGGTTTCAAAAATTCGTTCGTCATAACTTTTCCGACACCGTATTGTGTTTCTCTTGCTGTTCTGGAATAGCTTCTGTTTTGCGACGAATCGGCATTATTGGCAGGTAACCCGTTTGGCAAATAAACACTTACAGCACTAATCCCTTTATTCGAATCTCTTGTTTGATCGCCAAGACCTTCTGAGAATGTTTGTTCTGTCAATGCTGTCTTTTTACTCGGATCAAAATCTATTGTGCTTTTATCCATCGGAGCTTGTCTTAGATATGTACTTACTGTGGCTACGTAATTGCCTTTTCCGACCAATTTGTCCATTTGAGCCTTAACTTTTTGCTGCATGTACTGGTCGTTTTCTTGCAATTTCGCTAACAAATCGTCATCTGCAGTAATTATACTGTCATAGACATTACCATTTGTATCAGTTATCGATATATTTTCTGATTCCAAACCGTTTATTGAACCTAACAACAGGTTTTTAACCGCTTTTACTTTCATTGCATCTAATTTTTCACCGCTTGGCATAACAATTTGAACCGTTGCGGTAATCGGTTTTTGATCGGCAGAAAACATTGTTTGTTCCGGTATTGATATAAATACCGAGGCATTCTCTATCGGCGGAATTTTTCGGATCAACCGTGATAATTCACCGTTTATTGCTCTTGCAAGACGGATTCGTTTATCTTCTTTTGTCGATGTAAAATCACCCTTATCAAAGATTTCAAGACCCACATTTTGATCCATCAACCCGCTTTTAACTATCGCTAATAGCGCCCTGTCTCTTTGGGTCATCGTATATTTTTCCATATACAAAGTAGATTTTGTTCCGTCTACTCTTCTTTTTATCTCAATACCTTCCCTTGCCAAGAGTGCTTGTATTTCTATGGCTTTGCCGAGGTTGTCAGTCGTGAGCAAATCCAACGGCTCTTTTATTACTTTTTCCTTAACCGTTTTTGCAGGATTATCAGACTTGGATGCAGACAGCGCAAATCCAAGGGTAATAAACAACGCGAAAACTACTACGAGTCCCCCTATTATCCCATACAACAATGGCTTATTCTTCGTCAAGTCTTGTAAATTCATTATTTAGTTTTACCTGCCTCTTTTAAGATTATACTATTAATTACGGTATAAGTTAACACGTCATTTGAATTTTCACAGAATTTTCATCCGTTTAGATGAGACGAAATTAACTTAGTGCATGGTTTTTAATAATGATCTTTCACAAAAAGTCATGCTTTACTCTTATAATTCAAAAAAATTTAACAACCGATTGCCGCAATGAGTTTTACAAATACTTATTAAGCGCTTTTTTTACATCATCAACAGAAATTTTCGTTAAGCATTGATAATCAAACTTGCATCTATTCTTTTTTTTCAAACCGCACGGTCGACAGGGCAATTCTGCAGTAAGGATCGTATTATTTTCGCCGGCTGCAGCCCATTTTTTTTCATCCATTGGTCCATATATCCCGATAACAGGCACTCCCACCGATGCTGCAATATGAAGATTCCCGCTATCGCAGCCGACTATAAGGTCACATTTTTGAATTAATGCCAGACTTTCTCTCAAACTCAATTCGCCGCAAAAGTTCAATGGTGTAATTTTCAATTCACTGCCAATATAACCGTGAATTTCATCATACGTTGTACTATCGCCTTTTGCACCGGTATAAATAACCTGTACATTTTTTTCATTGCTCAAAAATTCAATAATTTGCGCAAAATTTTCCCTGCTCCATTCTTTGTTTCGATTTCCGCTTGTGGCATGGACCAAAACTTTCTTCAAATTTTTGTCAGGCATTTTAGAATCCAGCAATTCCCGAGCAAAATTTGACTCCTCAGCCGTAACCCAATTTTCCAAATAATTATCCCTAACGCACACACCGTCAGCCCTTAACACATCAAGAAAGCATTCGATCTCATGTACACCCTCTTTATATTCAACGGGTTTTGTCAACAAAAAACGTCTGCACTCGGTATCAAAACCGACACGCTCTTTTATTCCTGCGGCAAAAGTCAAAAATGCGCTGGATAAAGAGCGTTTCAGAACATATGCCTTATCATATTTTTTTTCTCGCAAAATTTTTACGTAAGACCAAAAATTTTTTTTCTTTTCTGCAGAATTTTCATAACGATGTTTTCTTGTTGTATCAAAATAAATAAAATTATCCACATAAGGGCATTTTTCAATAATCTCACCCGACACCGGCGCAACCAACATATCGATTTGCGCATCGGGATATGAATATCGAAGATTCCGCAAAAACGGCACAGTAAGCAGTGTATCGCCTATAAACCGATACCTCACAACCAGTATTTTTTTAGACATCCAAAAGTCCTTTTACATCTAAATCGGGTTTTAACTTAAGTGCAAAAACTTCAATATCATCGCCTATCAGCTCCCTGATTTTAACCGCATCTTTTTCGGTAGTTACAAGCTTTCTGCAGCAGGCTGCTTTTTTCAAATCATCAATATCACTCTGTTCGTATATATAATGATCCGGATAGTCTTTTGTTCCTTCAAGCTTAAAATCGTGATCCAAAAAACCGTAAAACTGTTGTGGCTGTCCTATTGCACTAAACGCAAAAATTTCGACACCCTTCTCCAGTTCAACACCGGTTTTAATATTATAAACATATTGAGGTACCATATTGCATAAAAAGACAGGTCGGTCGAATTTTGTTTTAAGCTCTTCGCAATATTCTTTTGCATTTTCAGAGTCAAAATTTTTGTTAACAACAACTATCTTATCAGCCCGTTTAGCCTCCCAAACCGGTTCTCTCAATGCACCCAACGGTAATACACAACCGTTAGAAAATCTTCTGTCGGCATCAACTATTAATATATTTAGATCTCTCTCCAATTTTTGATGTTGATAACCATCGTCCAATACCAATCTTGTATAATCCCCGTTCTGTTCAACAAATTTTGCGGACTTAGAGCGGCTTGAACAAGTGACAACCATGCAATCCGGACAATTTTTTGCAAGCCAATAAGGCTCATCACCAGCCTCTGTCGCAGTATGGTTTATCACACCATCTTTTGCAATTACATTAACCTCTTTATTTGAAAGAGTACCTTTATACCCTCTGGAGAGCAGTGCAACTTTTTCTCCTTTTGAATCCAAATACTTCGCAATAGCTGCCGCAACCGGCGTTTTTCCCGTACCACCAGAGGTCAGGTTTCCTACTGCTATCGTATATAAAGGTGATTTATAAGTTTTAATTATGCCCCTGCTGTACAAAAAATTCCGCACACACGCCGCTATGAAATAAAATACTGATGGAATAAACAAAATAAATATAGGTATAAAATCCAGACCTTCATAGTCTTTTTTATAATGAAATTTTGTAAAAAATTGCTTCATATCTCTATCCTTAAAACATTAATCTAAACAACAAGAAGCGTTTGTTCAATTTTTCAGAGAACTTGCGCAGATTTTTGGATGTCTCAGCAGCGTCATCAATCGTTTGTTTTATCGTACATTTTTCCTCTGTCGTGAGACTGTTTACAGTTTCTAACGTTAATGACAAATTGTCAAGCGCTGTATTAAACTTGGTAATTGTATCATTAACCTGTGTTTTCAACTTCTCATCTTTTGTCATTTCGTTGACAAATATTGAAATCTCAGAAATATTCTTGCTTGCGACCTGTAAATTATCAAGTGTTTGCTTAGTCGTTTTATCTTCAAGAATAGTGTTTATATTATTAGACAACCTGTTAACCGATTTTGTTGTTTCCATAAGAGTAGTTTTAAATTCTTCGTCTCCAACAATCTTATTTAAGTTATCAGTAAGAGCAATTACCTTAACCGAAACACTATTGGTTGTATCCATAAGATTTTTCAAATCTTCACGTGAAGAGTCAATCAAAAGCTGTGTTTTATCGAGTGTTTGATTAGCTTTTATAGTCAAAATATCGATATTTTGAACAATATTTTTCATATCTGCAATGACATCATCTGATAAAAATGCACTCAGTTTTTCGTTAGTCTCTGTCAATGAAGCAGCCGCACGATATTGCAATTCCATAAAATCGGACAGTCTTAACGGCTCGATAATCGTAAATTTAGAATTTGTTTTCGGATAGGCAATTGACAGATTATTAGCAGAACGTATTACCAGTTTGTGCTTACCCTGACTTTGTCTAATCTCACCAACGAGCCTATCAGGAGGAATCAAACCGGGCAATGTTATTATGTAACTAACCTTATAGGCAAATTCCGTTTTAATTTCCTCTTGAATATTTATTGGCAAAGTTTTTGTTTCGATTATCTCAATTTTCTTTACCATCCCGACATCGTGCAATTTGTCACTCAATTTCATCTGAACTTTATCGTTAACATGCAGAAGTTGAGATTTTCTTGATATCGGCAAATAAATCGTCTTCACACGCGGCGGGGTAATCTCCAAAAATTGTTCAC
>CASEVT010000085.1 GCA_949291445.1 uncultured bacterium
AGATTGGTGTAATTTTGAAGATAAATATAAAATTGCAGATTTAGATTATGAATAATTCGATGAGTTTTGATGTGGTAAATCTTTGATTTACCACATCCTACATGCTGAATGGTGCCGCGTCTCACTCTGCCGAGTGAAAGGTGACTAAATGTCACGTTTCACGAGAGGGGAGAACCAAGGTTCGATTCCGAGCAAAAAAAAGCTCCGAAGAGCTTCTGAATGGTGCCGCGTCTCGGAATCGAACCAAGGACACAGGGATTTTCAGTCCCTTGCTCTACCAACTGAGCTAACGCGGCATGAACGTAATTCAATCCTTGTTTTATTATCATAGCTAATCAATACAGAGAGTCAAGCAATAATTAACATACATTTAATAGTGGATAATATTTTATTTTCTGATAGAATGTATAAAGACAAAGGGGAACATCTAAGGAGAGAATTATGTCAAATGCGATGGATATTAGCGACAATACATTTGAAGCGGAAGTTGTCAATTCACAGCAGCTAACAATAGTAGATTTTTGGGCACCATGGTGCGGGCCTTGCAGAAAACTGGGTCCGGTGCTTGATGAAGTGGCTACTGAGTATTCAGACAAGCTTAAAATAGTTAAGTTAAACACAGATGAAAACCTAAAAACAGCTAAAGAATACACAATAAGCGGACTTCCGACACTACTTCTTTTTAAAAACGGCAAGCCTGTTGAACGGCTGGTTGGACTTATGCCTAAATCAACCATTGTTTCAAATATAGAAAAGCACTTATAAATATCACTAAAATCGGCTTATATTATTACCTAAAAAGCTGTCGTTATGACAGCTTTTTAGGTTCTTGTTCAATATTCTTATTCTTAACGAGATTATCTCTTTGAGAGAGGAGTTTCTTACCGGTAAGTCTGGACATAAATCTAAAGAATTTGCCTTTAATGCCGGTACTTGTCATATTTTTATATTCATTATCCAAAATTTCATCTCTGGAGCTTTCTACAACCGGCATACCGATTGCCTTTCTGTTAGTGTACTCACCGACTAACGTGGAAGCGGCATTAACCAGCTGCGCACCAATTAAATTCTTATGATAAGTTGAACTAAATGTATCATTGAAGAGGTTTATGAACAGCATATTGTAGAAAGTTCTGGAAGCTTCTTGAACGATACGTTCATTAGCCTTAAGTTTTGCCTCTTCTACGTTTTCACCATTTGATTTAAGCATAACCATATTATAGTTGTCAGCAACAAGGAACCATAGCGTAGCCGCAGTGCCTGAGAATTTAGACAACTCAGAGAGTTGAGCGTTTGATACACCGGACATGGTAAGTTTATTGAACGATTTTACAATACTTTCGTTGAAATCATGTGCAAATACGGCATCATCCTGCTCCAATTTCTTAGACAATTTTTGATAACTACGTGAGATAACCTTCATTTCATCATTCATTTTAGGTAATGTGTGAGGTTTAAACGGATTAGTTATAACCTTGATGAAATAATTCGGAAGGTTAATTGTTCCAAACATAAACTTAAACGGTTGAATAACAAATTTAACAAGTGGTGCGTACTTGGTAGCAGTTTCACCTAGCAAAAATTCAGGAGAATTAACTGCATCATCAAGCACCTTTTGATATTTTTGGGCTAATTCGTCATTTCCGCCAGTTTTTAATTTTGAAATAAGAGATTCAAATTGCTCAACTATGATTGAATTTTCATTAACAAAGAATGAAGTATCAAGACTTCTCTTATAAGGATTCAAAGAAAGATTTGAACCTTGAAGTGATTTAAGCTTCTTAACAACAGCATCATAAGCTTTATTTAGTGCAGCAGAATTCTTAATATCGATTAATTTGCCATTTGAATCAAACATGGTATTTTTTACAAAGTCAGCAAATTCATTCATGTTATTGTCATTAAGAATTTTAATATATCTGTTCAGATTTTCGGTAAACAACGCCGCACGATCGATTTTTCCAAATCCGGATGCGTCAATATTTACACTTTGCAAGTCGGTAACAAATTCATTTTTAACACGTGATATAGCAAGCTTTTTCTGATATTGAAGAGTAGTATTTTCATATTCTTGTGCAATATCATTAAATCCGTTTTTGCACATTTTTTCTATAAGTTGATAAAATTCATCACGTTTTACAATATGTTTTTTAACGGTTAGAGGGTTAATTATTTTGTTATTCCAATAATTTTTGATCGAATCCAAAAATTCAGCAACAGGCTTAGACTCAACATTTTTGCCGCCAACAACTTTAGTAAGCTTAATATTCCTAAGTCCCTTTACGGCAAAACCAGCAGCAACAACAGCCAAGCTGGCCTTAGCAATAGAACTGAGACTCAATAGCGGTTTAAGTTCAGCATTAGACGATTTAGAATCTTTAACATTTTGTTTATTATCAACAGGGGCAGTTTTAAAATTGTTCATTAAAGAAAACTCATTGAATAACGACGAGTGCTTGTCCTGAGGAGTTTTATTTGTCTGTTGAATTTGTTCTAATAAATTATTTTTAAACGCTAATGTTGCTTTATCGCCGGCTTGATGAGCAGGTAAAACTTCTTGGTTTACGGCAACAGCGTTGAAATTATTTTCTTTTGCGTTAATTTTTCTTGCTTCTTCAGGAGAAATAAAATGTATACGTCTGCCATTTGACAAACGGGAATACATTTCTGTAAACAGGATTGAGAAGAAGTTTGTAGCAACAACCGCAAACTTGCTATTGTTAATGTACTTTGACAACGCACCTAGCGTAATCAGTTGTATATATGCATTTGAAGTTACACGTTTAGCTTCTTGATTAAAACGGATACTCTTTTCATTAGCTGCAGCCTTAGGATCATCATCACATAAACGTGAAAGGTTGTAAGCATCATTAGCTAGAAAAACCGCAGGTATAAAACCGGTTACAATTCTTGTAAGCGCACGCTCATGAACCCCGTTATAATTTCCGGTAGACGGGTCAAACATTTTCATCGCATCTTGAACCAGCGCACTTTTTCGGAGCTGTTCCGTATCAAACTTATATAAATTAGCGACTTCCAAATTTCCGCGAAGTGCGTTTAATTTTTCGTCGTCCTTCATAGTTTTTTTCAATTTTTTATAAAAATCTTTATTTTGAATAGAATCAATCCACTGAGCATTCTTGAAAGGTCCCCCTCTCTTCAGCCCCTTTAGAGCCCAATCTAATAACAAAAAGGGCATGTCTGTAAACGGAAACTTCATTGCATCTACAATAAGATACGGAATTTGTTTCTCTTTGAACACGATCGAGTCATTAGCCTTATCTATGATAACCCGTTGACTCATTGTTTCGCTGTCCATAATGTGTTTCATAAGAAGATCAGTACTGTTTCCGACCGCTCTTCGTATGGAATCCATTGCCGATTTGTATTCCATCGGCTTCGTATTTTTAATCAGAATAGAAGAAACGCCTTTAAAGCTAACTCGATTTTCTGTTCTCTCTAAAGGCGTTTTATTTGTTACTGAATTTGTGGATAGCTCGTCTATAGATACGCTCTTTCTCCTTTTGTATCTTGCACTATCAATATTAAATGTTGTTTGATGGCTTATGTTCATAAATACCTTAACACTATTCTATTTAGACCAAGGAGTTTTTCAACACCTTGTACGAGTTTGTTTACTAAAGTTAATATAAACATGACTCTAATGGATTAAATCAATAAATATTATTTTTTGCTATATAGAATAGATTATGAAACAAATGTTAACATACAAAACTACAATAAAAGTTTATCTGTAATTTTGAAACTGCAAAGGTATATTGTAAGAGTCTTCATTGGCTCTGAGCAATTTTATAACCTCTTGCAAATCATCTTTGCTCTTGCCGCTGACGCGGATTTGTTCTCCTTGTATTGAAGCTTGTACTTTTAACTTAGAATTTTTAATATCAGCAACAATTTTTTTTGCAAGCTCCTGATTTAAACCTTTTTTCAGTGTAAAAACTTGACGAACATTCCCACCGAGAGCATTTTCTACTGGCTGCGGATCCAATATCTTTATGCTTAAGTTTCTTTTAACAAGTTTTGTCTGAAGTATATCGAGTATGTTTTTCAACTTCATATCGTCAGCAGTTGTTATAGTAATAGATTTATCAGAATCCAAAGATATATCAGAGTTGGTATTTTTTAGATCAAATCGTGAAACGATATCACGTTTTGTTTGATCAACAGCATTCAAAAGTTCTTGTTTGTCGAATTCCGAAACAACGTCAAAACTGCATTCTTTAGCCATTGTGCACCTCCGTTTTCTGTAATTACATTATTATAGCAGAAGTGTAAAAATTTTATACAAGACTAATAAAAAACTTTAACACCGGCACCGGAGCCAATATTTTTGTTGTTATAAAATCCGCCGTTACTACCCATATAGTAATCCTGCATTCCAGCTCCGGAACCATAAGCCCCCGGTGTGAATTGAGAATACGGGTCATAAAGCGGAGGTGTAAATCCTGTCATAGTCCCCATGCCCATACCACCTGCCAAGAAATCAACCAATTTTGTCAACAAACCTTTCTTTGGAGTTGAACTATAATAAGCATTTGGCGTAAAAGCGGAATTTCTGGCATATTGTTCAGGAAATGCATTATAATGCTTTGCTGCAGTCTTTACGACAGAATACCTTTGCCGTAGGTTCCCTTGCTGCATGGCACCTAACATTTCTTTCTCTAATCGGGTAATTCTGGAATCTGTGTCCTCATATTCATAAGTTCTGCCAAGTATTTTTATTTCAAGCTTTGACAACTCTTTAGAAGAAATTCCGTACATCTGCCCCTCGTCTATATTTGCAAGTATATTATCCATCCTGCTGGATAATGGCATATTTTGGAATTGTCTTCGAAAAAGCTTTGATTCAATTCTGTTTAAACGATTGTATATGTTCTCCTTTTCGTAAGTTTTTCTAAAAAGTATCGATTCAACCTGCGTAATTTTGGGATAACTTTCGTTAGCTGTAAGCTCACTGGAATTTAACGGTGTCATAGGCTGCAACGGTTGCATTGGCTGTAATGGTTGTAACGGCTGTATTGCACCCGAAGCATTTAGGGGAGAAATCGGATATGCAGGCTGCAATGGCTTGAATGTTGTAACTTTATACCCGTACGACGGTGACGCTATTAAGAGCAGCATAACCAACAATAACGACTTTTTTAACATTGTAATCCCTCATTTTGTACTCAGTTAATACAATTTAGAATTTAAAATGTTAAATTACATTACACATCTATTTATACAAGCAGTCTAATTTGCATCTCGTAAAAGTTGAATTGTATCATTTAGCTGGTGAGAAAAATAGCTTACTTGTCGTTGAATATTCTCCTTACTGTAAACCTGACCTTCATTTTGATAAGTTAAATATTTCAAATAAATTTGAGCTTCACAGCGTAAAGTTGCAACAGCACGGGCTTGTGCAGCAAGTTCCTGTATTTTTTTAAATGTTACATAATATTTTTCCGGTTTATAAGCATATTTTTCATTCAAATAGTCTGCATGGTCAATTATTGAGCTGGCAATAGCATTAAATTTTTGAACATCACCCTGTTCTTCAATACATTTTTTCATTTTCTCCAAAATAAATAAAAGATCGTTTATGTCGTTAATATAAGGAGAAGTTTCATCTTTTTTTATTATTAAATCAATATATGTTTTATTATTTCTCGGTGACTTTATAAATTCAGGCGGTCCGTCCAGATCGTCAATTGAATTATACAAAGGGGAGGTAACAGCAGGATCCTTTTTTAAATAATCAAATTGAGGACCAATCTTTGGTAAATTGCCCTTATAACCGGCACCTGAAAAAATAACTGCACAAAATAAAATACCAAGAATCTTCTTCATAACTTTATTATAACGTATTAGTAAAATAAGTCATATGATTAGTAAAATTCGCCAACACCAAAGGTAAATGCACCCTTACTGTTATCACCCACACCGGTGAGCGGATAGCCCCAATCTATGGCTAACGGACCCATTCCCGGAATGAATATTCTCACCCCGACACCAGCAGTAATAGCATGCAAAGGTCTGTCATATATTTCATTTGTAACCGTAGAACCATAAATTTGACCTGCATCAACAAACGCAGCTAAACGAATATTATCGAGGAATTTTGCCTCAGTAAATCTATCAACAAAAGGTATCGGAGTCAGAAACTCGGCAGACCCCATCATAAATCCGCTACCGGTACCTATACCACTCATTCTAAAACCTCTGACAGTGTAAGGACCACCTAAACGATATGCGAGTACTTCCGGCATGTCACCATGGATTCTGCCGCCACCTCTAAATGCAAGTGTAAATGCCGATTTCTTACCGACAGGGAAGTACCTTTTAACACTGCCTGAGAGCTTACCAAAAGTTTTATCAAACCCATCTAGCCCCAGAGATTCATCAAATCGAGCCGTAGCAAAAATCCCCTGTCTCGGGTTAGTTTGGTTGTCACGAGTATCATAGAACAAGCTCGGAGACAATGTTAAGAATAAACCGCCGCTTAATTGTTTTGCACGTTCAGATATCGGAATTCTGTGTGCAGCATACAAATTAGCAATCTGATCAGCCGCACCTTCTTTAACATGAACATTTTCCAGACCTACACCGAAAGAACCGGACAAATGAGGATACTCCTTAAACGGACGGGATACTGATGCTTCAATACCAAAGCGTTGTTCTATCGCCAGCGGAATTTGATAACTTGCAAAGTCACGTCCGAATGCTTTTACCAAAAGTGCATTATCAGTTCCTTTTAAACGAGGTTCAAAGAAAGAGATTTCAGCCTGCAAATTAGCTCTGCTCAATGTAGAACTGTCGCTCATTATGACTCCGGTACCGGCAAGGAAGTTCAATGACACTCTTTGACCTAAGCCCCTAAAGTTATTCTCAGCAAACCCAGCAGAACCGAAGAAACCGGTCGCCGTATCCAAACCGGCACCAACCGAGATTGTTCCTGTTCTTTGCTCCTCAAGATGTATTGTAACATCATACTTATCTGGGTTTTCTTCGCTTCTGGCTATTGTCCTTTTTACATCTTTAAATGCTTGGGTTCCGTATAAACGCATTAAATCTTGTTTTATGTAATTTTCATTATATATCGAGCCGGGACGGGTTAAAACATTGCGTCTTACGACAAATTCCTTTGTTTTTTTGTTACCCTCAATGATAATAGAGTTAATTGTCCCCTCATCAATGATCATATTAACCGTACCATCGGGATCATCATTCACGGCTACTACCCTCGCCAGAATATAACCCTGTGAAGCATAAAGATCTTGAACTTGCTCTATTGCGTCGTTAAGAGTAACAACATTTTGAGGCTTATCTAACAACGGATCTAATATCTTTAATATTTCGCCCGACGGGATTGAATTGTTACCCGAGACTGTAAAATCAGTAATTGGCACATTTTCTTCCACTATGATTTTCAACTTGATGTTGTTATCATCTATTTTTACAGGTACAGCTTTAATTTTGTCCGTAAAATATCCCATATTATATATTGACTTAAGGTTTTCTTGCACAGCATCAGCACTAAACGGATCGCCCGGCTTCAAGAGCATGTTTGTATATATGGTCTTGTCATCAATCAACCTGTTTCCGGACAGCTCAATAGTCTTAACATTTACAGGCGCCTTCTCAACCTGACTCGTTACAGGTGAAGTTTCCGCTTGAACATCTTTTTGTATTTTTTCAACAAAAGGTGAAGGAATATCCTTAATTTGTGAAGGGTCATAATACGATCGCGGTGCAACTGGCGGTCTTGCTTCATTTACGGGTGACCCTTCCTGCGTGTATTTTTGTTCATCTACAGCAAACACCGGGCATGTCGCTAAGTAAACAATGCCGGCTGTTAATGCTATTGCCTTCAATATATTACGAACGGTACTAATCTCTAAATTCCTATCACTAGCTTCCAATTTTAATATTATAACCTCAAAATACTAAAAGTATCAACTTCATAAAAATTATTATTTTCAAATTTAAATGTTTAATTTTTGTAAAAATGGGTATATAATTAATAGTATGTATGAAGGATTCATACGCTGAAATTTTCTTATAGAATTGCTTTAAGTTAATTAGAGGTAAAATGAAATGTCTATTAGTTTTTCAGGTTTAGGCTCAGGATTGCCGATTGATGAATGGATTAGCACATTAGTACAGGCAAAACAGGACAGTATTGATACTTTGGAATCTGAACAAAGTGTTCTGCAAACAAAAAGCAGCACTTTGAGTTCTCTAAATTCCACATATACATCATTGCAAACTGCATTGACAAAGTTGATTGACTCGCTTAACAGCCCGTCATCTGATATTTTTAGCAAGGTAACAGTTTCTTCCACAGAAGATGGTAAGGATAAACCCGCAGTGAGCGCAACCGTCACTAGTTTGTCCACACCGTCAGAGTTTGATATTACAGTGCAGCAACTTGCTACTCAAACAAAGTTCACATCTGATCAGATGGATGGTTTGAAAAAATCTTCCACGACTATGGCTGAATTGGGAATTACTCAGAACGGCTCATTCAGCATTAACGGTAAAGAAATTTCATTCACAACAGGTACTACGGTTAACGAACTTATCTATAAGATTGATAACTCAGGCGCCGGTGTGAATGCTTATATTAAAGGCGGTACGTTAGTTCTGCAAAACTCCGCTTACGGTGAAAGTGAAATTAACGTCACTGCTGATGGTGCGGTTACTGATGACGGTCAAACTTTTGCACAATTGTTTGGGTACGACGACAAATCAAATCAAGTATTAGGTGCTAACGCTGAATATACTTTAAACGGTGAAGCTAAGGTGTCCTCATCTAACAACTTAACCAGTGAAGATACGGGTATAGTTGGATTGAATATTAAGCTTAATGCAGTTACATCAGAGCCTGTTACTTTGTCAATAGCGCGTACTTATGATGAATCATCTGCAGAAGCCGCATTGGAAGAATTTGTCAATGCATTCAATAAGGTTATTACTGAAACAGATACTCAAACTGCTTCAACTGGATATTTGTATGGTGAAAGTAACCTTACTCAAATTCGTGACAACTTACGTATGAGTGTAACTGATGCCGTAGGCAACGGTGGTTTATACAAGACTCTTGCTGAAATCGGTATTACGACCGGCAGCGTAGGGGCAAGTGTTGATGCTGATACGACACAGCTTGTGTTTGACAAAGACAAGTTTAAAGAGGTTTTTCAGTCTGATCCTAACGCAGTTAAAGAATTACTTTTGGGAAATCAACAAGCCGGCACAACTGGCATTATGCAAAAACTCAAAGAAAAGCTTGAACCGGCGTTGGATAGTGTAAGCGGATATTTTTCTGCAAGAAAAGATTCTCTTAATGAAGAAATTAGCAGGCAGGCTGAAACTATTGAAAAAAGATACAACGAGCTTGAACTTTATGAAGCAGAACTTCAACAACAGTTCAATTATATGGACCAAATGATAGCTCAACTTAACCAGCAGTTTAGCTACATGCAGTCGCAGCTCTCATTTATGTTCAATACCAGCTCATAAAAGATTGTTTATACATCAAAATGGCTTCCGTATCCGGAAGCCATTTTTTATACTTCACGTCTGCATTCAATCGCCTTGGCAAGTGTAATTTCATCAGCAAATTCAAGTTCAGAGCCGACTGGTATTCCGAAGGCAATTCTTGTTATTTTGAGATTAAAAGGTTTAAGCAATTTCGTTAAATATAAGCTTGTAGCCTCACCTTCAACCGACGGACTTAGGGCAAGAATAACTTCTTTGACCTCAGTATTAGTGATTCTGTGCAGAAGTTCTTTTATCCGGATATCTTCAGCACCAATTCCATCAATAGGTGAAATCAGACCTTGAAGAACGTGATATTTACCCTTGTATTCATTTGTTTTTTCAATAGCAATCAAATCCTTGGTTTCAGCACATACACAAATTGTAGAATTATCGCGGGATGATGAGCTGCATATTTCGCAAGGATTAGAAGCCGACATATTGAAACATATATCGCAATAATGGATTGTTTCCTTAGCTTCGACGATAGTTCTCGCAAACTTCTCAACCTCAGCCGATGGCATTTTCAAAAGATGAAATGCTATACGTTGTGCCGATCTGGGACCAATCCCCGGAAAACGCTGAAAGAAATCTATTAAATTTGCGAGAGGTTTCGTGTATTGCATTAAAACAGACCCGGAATCTTAATCCCGCCGGTTAGAGCGCTCATACGTGATTCCATTTCAGATGTTGCCTGTTGGGTAGCCTGTTTCATAGCGGTCGCTATCAAGTCTTCAAGCATCTCTACTGCATCATCATCAACAGAATCAGGATTTTCAGGGTTCAGAGCAGACTTTGTCAGTTTAATGGATTTAAACTTACCTTGTCCGTCGCATATTGCCGTAACAGCTCCGTTTCCTGCAACTGCGCTAAATTCTGTATTAGCAAGCTCAGTTTGTGTCTCTTGCAATTTCTTTTGCATCTGCTGCGCTTGTTTCATCATATGAGCAATATTCATTTAGATTTCTCCTATTTAAACAACTAAAACTTCCGGTAAAAAGATTATAAGTCAAATAATTCTCAATAATCAAGCTTTACTCACTCTTTTTATACAAGTATTAACTAATTGCCAGATAAATTGCAAATAAGTAAAATATAACAATGGATCTGAAAAAAGTACTATTGTTGTTCATAACATCGTTTTTATGCGTAATCTTCAGTATTAACCATCTTTCGTACAAATATGCTGACGCAAAGATTGATAAATACTTAACGAATAGCACATGTAGCGTAGCTACAATAAAAATGATAAATGACTCCGTTTCCCAAACACCCCAAACACTTATACTCAACGAAAACAAACGGCTGATAATTTCTCTAAGTGCTGCGGCAATATCCGTACTTATAATGCTTGTTACTGTTAACAGTATAAAATACATCTGGTTACTCTTATTTTTGATTGTATATTTTATCGCATACAAAATATCACTAAGTAACGGTATTTGCATAAATCTTTTGAGCCCGTTACTCACAATTCTTGTTACTCCGATATTTGTAAAAGCTTATAAAAGGGTATTTCTCAACGAAAAGGGAAATCGACTTGAGCAACTTTTAGAAAAATACATTTCAAAAGACATTAAAAATAAAGTTCTAAAAAACAAAAAGAATGAGCAACTAGGCGGCAAAAAGGCTGAAATATCAATTATGTTCGCTGATATACGGGGATTTACAAAACTATCTGAAACACATACGGCAGAGGCAGTTTCAATGTTATTAAATGAATATTTCACAGAAATTGAGCCAATAATCGTAAAATATAACGGAGTAATAAATAAGTTTATCGGCGATGCTGTACTGGTAATATTCGGAGAGCCGATACAAGACAAAGAACATGCCAAAAAAGCTGTACTTTGTGCCCACGAGCTGAGACAAAAAGTTAAACAAGTACAAGAACGTTGGATGAAAGAAAATAAACCTAAGATTGATATTGGTATCGCAATAAACACAGGTGAAGCCTTTGTCGGAAATATTGGTACATCAAACAGATTTGAATATACGGTAATCGGTGATGCAGTTAATATTGCCAGCAGAATAGAAGATTTCAATAAAATCTATAAAACACATATCCTAATCAGCGAAACTACTTATAGCAAAATTTCTCACCTTGTCGATGTGATAAAAATTCGAGAGGTTGCTATAAAAGGTAAATCCAAAAAAATAAATATTTATGAAGTTTTGCGCATAACTGACTAATTAAGTGCCGAAAGAACCCATATGTGATAAAATTTTTCTATGCACGGAATAGAAAATTTAGAACAAATTCGACAAGCAATTGAAGTTGAACAAAAGAACCGGTATATTGACGTACGGGGTAAACAAACAACATTTTCCGGATTCATTTTGAAAGAACTGTCAAGATTATATAAGGAAAATAAAAAAGATCCCATCTGGCTTCTTTTATCAAAAGAATTTGAAACATACCCCATTGCATCAGTAGCCGGAAGAAGAAGATCAGTGCAAAGACTTGTATATACTTTGAAAAAAGCAATTCGACCCATTGATTCCGAACCTCAATCAGAAACATTAAAAAACAATCCGGCACAAACCGATGTCATGTATGTCAAAGGCGTTGGTCCAAAAGTCGGACATTTATTAAATAAATTAGAGATTTATACAGCAAGAGACTTGCTGTTCTATTTTCCAAAACGCTATATAGACTACTCGTCAAGAACACTAATAAAAAATCTGCAAGAAGGATGTGACTGCACAATCATTGGTGAAATAAGAGCTGTAAGTGCATTTAATTCCAAAAGCGGTCTTGGAATAGTTACAATAACCGTATCTGACAACACAGGTAAAGTAAAAATTAATTTCTTTTACGCAAAAGCAAGTAAATACCTGCTTGAACGGTATAAGTCACAATTTATCAAAGGCTCAAATATTATAATCTCAGGTAAAGCAAAAATTGATAAGTATTCAGGCACATACACAATAGACAAACCTGAATTTCAGGTTCTTTCGGGTGACTTTGAAAATAATTCAAATTTAAATCTCGCAAGAATAGTTCCTGTATATCAACTTGTAGATGGGCTAAATATAAAGACTCTACGCAGGGCAATTAACAATGCTATTGAACAATTTTGTCCGCAGATGAATAATGTTTTGCCGGATTATTTAATAAAAAAACATAACTTGCTGGACAGAAAGCAAGCACTAAAGCAGATCCACTTTCCCGAAAACGAAACTATACTCGAAGAATCAAGATATACGCTGGTCTATGAAGAATTTTTTCTGCTGCAGCTAAAACTGGCACTAATAAGAGAACAGAATGCAAAGAATTTAAAAGCAATACCGCTTAAAATCAAGAAAAACGGGTTGGTAGAAAAATTTATAGAGTCACTGCCTTTTGAACTGACCAAAGCACAAAATAAAGCGCTAAAAGAGATTCTAAGCGATATTGCCTCAAATGTGCCAATGCAAAGACTACTTCAAGGCGATGTAGGGAGCGGAAAGACTGTTGTTGCTTGTGCAATGCTCTTATCCGCGGTAGAAAATAATTATCAGGGCGTTTTAATGGCCCCTACGGAAATTCTTGCACAACAACATTTTAACAACTTTATAAACTGGTTAACCCCTCTGGGTATCAGCATTGGGCTGTTTACAGGAACAAATAGCTCTAAGCTACGAAAAAAAATTGAAAATGACTTGAAAAACGGACAAATAAATATTGCCATCGGGACTCATGCGCTTATTCAAAACAACATTGAATTTAAAAATCTGGGAGCTATAGTAATAGACGAACAACACAGGTTTGGTGTTAAACAGCGGGCAAAACTTATTTCAAAGGGCGCTAATCCACAAATGCTGTCAATGACTGCCACACCTATACCAAGAACATTAGCATTGACGACGCACGGGGATCTTGATTTTTCAATAATTGATGAATTGCCTAAAAACAGAAAGCCTGTAAAAACTGCCGTAATTAAACCGGGACAAAGAAAACAATTGTACGAATTAATAAATCAAGAAGTTGAAAAAGGGCATCAAGCTTATATTGTGTACCCACTTATAGACGAAAGTGAAACACTATCAGCAAAAGCAGCTACGGCAGAGGCTGAAAGACTTCAAAATGATGTTTTCAAACACTTAAAAATTGGTCTGTTACACGGAAAACTTACTCCGGCTGAAAAAGATGAGGTAATGGATGACTTTAAAAAGAAAGCTTATGACATACTTGTAAGTACTACTGTCGTAGAGGTCGGAGTTGACGTTCCTAATGCAACCATTATGGCTATCGAAAATGCAGAGCGTTTTGGGCTGTCACAGCTGCACCAGCTGCGCGGCAGAGTGGGTAGAAGTGATTTGCAGTCTTATTGTGTACTTATTCCGCAAAAAGCGAATCAGACGTCTATTGAACGCCTGAAAATTATGGAAGCAACAAATAACGGTTTTATAATATCCGAAAAGGATCTGGAATTGCGTGGTCCGGGGGAATTTTTGGGCACAAAACAAAGCGGTATGCTCAACTTTTCACTTGCCGACATAGTAAAAGACACAAAAATACTTGAACTCGCACGCAAAGACGCATTCGACTACGCACAAAACGCTATTGACTGCGAGTTGCCCGAAGAATTGGTCGTAGAATTGGATGAAAAGTTTAAAACAGACCCAAATCTCTTAATGATTGATTAACTCTGATTGCACTCGAAGAATTGAGGGTATTCTTCGTATCCACAGAATATGCAGCATCAAGATATTTTTGTCTGGCTTTAATGTAATTGGTGGGGTTACTTCTCAGATATGAGCTTTCCATGCTCAATCTGCTTTCAATGTTGTTAATTCTCATTAAATTTCTCTATCTAGTGTATAATTAAGTAAACAGGTTGTGGGTATTTATTTATAACCCAAAAATAAAAAAATTTAAAGTCTCTGATATAATATTTTTAAAATAATTGTTACAAATGCTTACATGAAAGTGGAGAAAAATGGCTGAAAAGATAATAATACTCTCAGGTAAACAGTTTAGCGGCAAGGATACAGTTGCCAAGATACTGCTCGAACATCTTAAAGGATACAGAAGAATCGGTCTCGGCGATGCAATTAAGCTTGAATACGCTGAAAAAACAGGTCTGACTCTCTCTGAGATTGAACAAAATAAACCAAAATACCGACAAGATTTGATTAATCTCGGAAACTTGCGACGCTCACAAGATTGCGACTATTGGATAAAAAAAGTCATCGCTATGGAAGGAAATATCATAGTACCCGATGTGAGAGTCAAACGAGAACTCGAATATTTCAGGTCTGCTAATGCATTCAAAATCCGTGTTGAAGCGGACAGATCTGTTCGCGCGCTTAGGGGAACTTTAGCCAGCGAAAATGATTTGACTGAAACTGATCTTGATGACGTAAAGGATTGGGACTATATCATTTACAACAACTCCGATTATAAAAATCTGCAAGTTGAATCAATCAAACTTGCAGGTATTATAAAATAAGAAGGGAAGTTATGGTAATGTGCTTATTTGTTTGTAAATTGTCTTAAATACTCTGAAATGTCATAGTCACCGTATTTAAACGTAAACGGCTGGTAGTTATATTCCGGTTTTGCATAGGTACCGTTTGTTGTAATCATAAAAATTTTATTATGATTGAACAAAAACGAATTTATTTCAGAGTATTCTGTCATTCTGTCTTCTAAATTTTTTAGTCCGGTAGTAAGTTCTTCTAACAATTTAATACCCCTTCGTTACACTGATTACATTTACTTACATAATATATATCGGCACAATTTCCATAAAACTTTAATAAATTATGCCTATTATTAAGAAATTGTTACAATATAAATAATCAACAAGCTTTGACAAGTAAAAAAGCTGGCACTATGATGTAGAAATGAACCTATTTGATACGTTAGAAAATGAGAATAAACAGGTACCATTAGCAGAATTACTCCGACCCAAAACGCTTGAAGAATTTTTAGGTCAAACTCAGGTTGTCGGCAAAAATTCTGCATTCTTGAATCTGGTGCGTTCAGGAAGATTATTTTCATGTATTTTTTGGGGTCCGCCCGGGTGCGGCAAAACAACTCTTGCCCGTTTAATGGCTCTGAACACAAACAGTGACTTTATTGAACTAAGCGCTGTTACCTCAGGTACAAAAGACATTAAAGAGTGTGTAGAAAAAGCGAAAGAAAATTTAAGATACCAAAAGAAAACTATACTCTTTATCGATGAAATTCACAGGTACAGTAAAACCCAACAGGACGCACTGCTCCCGCATATTGAAAACGGAACTTTTTTTCTTATCGGTTCAACTACGGAAAATCCCTCTTTTCAGGTTGTTCCCGCTTTAATTTCACGAGTACAGGTACTTTGCTTAAAACCGATTGATGACAATAATATTCGCAGTATCGTAGAAAAAGGTTATACCTATCTGTCAAAACAACACGGTGTAATCACATTGAAAACTGAAATACTCGACTATATAGTTCGGTATGCAAGAGGTGATGCAAGATTGGCATTGAATCTTGTCGAAAACTCATATTTTTCTGCAGATTACCATGACGGAAAAAGAAATTTAACGTTGGAGATTCTTGAAAGTCTTGCACAAGAAAAAAGGATACAATATAGCCGACAAGAGCATTATGATTGTGCCTCAGCCTTTCAAAAAAGTCTGAGAGGCAGTGATAAAAATGCAGCTATTTATTGGTTAGCAAAAATGCTTACAGCAGGTGAAGATCCTCGATTCATTGCGCGTCGACTTATAGTTTGCGCTGCAGAAGATGTCGGGAATGCGGACCCTATGGCGCTTGTTATCGCTATGAATGCTTACAAAGCTGTGGAACTTGTCGGGCTTCCGGAAGGTAGAATCCCGCTTGCACAGGCGGTTGAATATGTTGCTTGCGCTCCAAAATCAAATCGTGCAATTATGGCTATTGATAGCGCATTATCAGATATATCATCCGGACTCGACTATCCGCCTCCTATGCATTTGCGTGATGCTCATTACAAGGATGCTGCAAAATATGGTTTTGGCAAAGGATATGTCTATACTCACAATAATCCGGATTTTAAACAACAATTTCTTCCCGACGAACTAAAAGATAGAAAATATTTTTCATAAAAAAATCCCGCTCAATTGCGGGATTTTTATTATGTTTATCATTTTATTATGCAAACTTAGGTGCCGAGTTCTTAATTTCGTTGTCTTCAGCTTTTTCAACCGATTCTCTTTCAGCAGTTAGCGCTTTTACTTGAGTTTCAAGATTTTTTCTTTCCAATTCAATCTGATTTTCCATATCTTTGACATTTCTCAATTGATTTTGACTTTGCGCATCAACCATTTGTCCTACTAAGGAGAACATCAAAGTTGATTGTTGCATAGCTTGGTATCCACCGCTCAAAAAGTCAGACAACGCCTGTGTATTTCCACCTTGTGTCATTCCATATGCAGCTATATTCATGTTCTGCTGCAAACCTTGAGTAAACGTACTGCCAATACTTCCGAAAATGTTTTTTGCCCACGAAAGGTTGCGTTCCATATCACCCGCTGCCTTTGCTAAGGTTTGTTGTTGTTGTGACAACTGCATTATCCTGAAATTAATTTGATTAATGCGGTTTGTCAACATCAATTTTCGTGCTGTGAAAATTGCGTAACCCATTTTAGGTATCCTCTCGTGTTTTATATTCCTCGTATATAAATAAAAACATTTATTGTTTTGAAATTGCCTTTATAAAAAATTTTTTTATTAATTTTCTTAACATAACTTTACATTACGCAGGGGTATAATAAGTACAAAGGATTAAAAAGCACTATTTAAGGCTATTTGCAATTTTATTTACAAAATCCAACATCCAGGGATGTTTCTTGTGATTGTAGCCCATATAGAAAAATTCGTGTATAGCGGCATTTAAGTCCTTAACTTTATTTTTAACTTGGTATAATGCAACAAAAATACCTGTTCTGTCACGCCCATGCTTACAATGCAAGAATACCCTTTCATTTTTTGAATTAAGCTCATTGCATAGCTCAAAAAAGTCAGATATGAGATTAATAGAAGGTCGTCTTCTAGAGTCAATCGGAAAATTATAATATTTCATACCAAGACGTTCAACCAATTCTTTTTCTTGTTGACCGGATTTATCAAAACCGCTTCTCAGACTTATTACAGTAGTAAATCCACCATCTTTAAGCTCTTTAAATTGCATAGGAGTAGGACAAGAACCGCGAAAAAGATTTTTATCAACTTGACGAAATCTTTTAATACTTGTATTCACAGTATTGAGGGATAGAGTTTTATTAAAAATAGTCATAGCAGACCTCATAGTTCAGTTGATGTTAAAAATTGCCTGAAAATTAAATTTTGCACTATTTTCAAAATTTAGTTACTTAATTTAATATTATTATGCCAATTTAACATCAAGCGAATGTTTTGGCTAACTTGTTTCAGCATGTTACAGACTTAAAAATAAATCATTTGCCGGTTTAGAAGCAAAACTCACCACAAGTAAGAACCTGAAATATCTACCTACAGTTAACACACGTAAGCAGTCAGCAGTCCAATACAAAGCAGCATGAAATTGAAAACATAATAAAAAAGAGCCTTTTCGGCTCTTTTTAGAAATGGTGGGCGTTGAG
>CASEVT010000086.1 GCA_949291445.1 uncultured bacterium
AGAGAACTTGAACAGGGTATATATCAAAGATTAGTTGATATTTTCACGGTAGAACAAAATAAAGGTAAACTTATAAAAAAAATTATATACAATTATAAAAACGGTTCTGCCACTTACATAACTAAAATATTGGATGAAGCAAAACAATTGCAAGAAAAATATGTAGCCAAATACAAAAATGTTTTGTTGCTACCGCAAATTCCTACCAAACGAGACTTTGATCTATTTGCAGAAGCAATGGCCGATGCAGAAAATATTTTTGTCACAAGTTTTAAGGATGGAAAAATTGATTACGCATTAACAAATATAAAATCAGAAAGAGAATTTGCTGATGGCACGCCATTGAAATATTTTATAAAAAATCAAAAATTAACCAAATACGGAAAACTTGTAAAAACCTACGCAGAAAAAAGAAAAAGCATTAAAAACATAGAACCGATAGACTGGTCCCAAACATCTGACAACAAACCATCTGCTGCCACGATAGTAACTCGACCATTTAATGATGAAGAATTGCTTCGTGTTTGTTTGAAAAGAGGGTTCATTCCACAAGTAGAAACACTACCTATTAATAAGGCTACGTTCCAATATCGCAACAAGTGCCTATCTGAAACTAGAGAAATTTTTAGTCTTCCGTTTCAAGATAGTTTGCGCTCAAAACTATTTGATATTCTCACATTTACCAAAAATAATGATAAAATTAAGGTCATAAAAAACTATAAAAAACAAGAAACACGAATTTTATGGTCGAATTTCGATGAATCCGGACAGTTGACCAGAAAGACAGTGTACTATCTTAACCCAAATAACAACTACGAATTAAACAAACTTGGGATTACAAATTTTAACGACTTGTATTCATTTTTACAAAACAACATAACCTGCAAAATTACTGATTTTAGGGGTGGAAAAGCAATAAAAGTAAGTTATAAAAATAAAATGTAAACAAATCATCCTTAGATTAAAAATTGTAAATGACTTTATAATTTCGGACAAAAAAATTATACTGATAGCGTATATAGTTGTAATATATAAGTACTAATTTAGACAGAAAACACGACATAAGACGACAAAATAATTAATGAACGCACATAAAATAATACACGACAAGGTTACATTCATAAGAGAATTTCCTCTGAAAGACGGAAGAATAGCCCAACTCAAGCAAACGCTCGGCAAAGAACCGGAATTTGACGTACTGATAAAAAAGTTCAACCCCCAAACACAACAATACATCTATAAAAATGTATCAGAATGGCAAAACGGATTAAATAAACTTGTAGAAACGCTGCAAACCTACCTTACACCGAATATCAACAAAAACACGCTAAAATATACCGATAAAATCACCCTAAAGATAAACGAGCGTGAAACAATGATTTTTCTGAAGAATTATTTTTATGACACAGTGAAAGTAATCAGAAAAACAAAAGATTCATCGGGCAAATTGATACAAAAAGATGTAGCGGTATGTTCGCCACCTATGGGAATAGAGAACCTAAGACCCTCAAAAGCCCAGCTGGATGATTACATGAATGCAGCGCTCAACCCGTTGGACTTTTACAGAACAAGATTTTTAAAAGGCAAACCCCAAGAATTGGAACGCACAATAAGACGTTCTTATGCCCTGAAGAAAATCAAAGAAGGCGACATCTATCTAAACAGGGCTCTTAATATAGAAAAGCTTGTCAACGCACAAAATGAAGGAGGAATAAGCTCCACTTTTTATTTGAATTATTATAAAAACGGAATCCCTCTTTTGACTAATAACAAGTTGCTCTAAAACAGGCACAAAAAATTAGCCATCCAAAGAACTAACAGATACATTTATCTTGGAGCCATAATTGTTTTGTATAGCGTGTAAAAAGTCATTTGCTGCATTAACCCAGAAGTTAGAAGCGCATAAAATCCTAACTTCGCCGGAATCAGGTGATTTCACCTTAATAACGAGCGGATCCGAACCCTTATAGTGAACAATTAAATCCTTTAATCCGACAATCTCCTCAAAGGGCAATTCGTCATTAATAGAGAGAGTAACGATATTACTATTTTCGACAGGTTTAACAGAATCAACCACAATACTGAAAGAATCCTCATCCCGTCGTTGGACTTTACCGGAGAGAATAACTTTTTTTTCAGAATCCAAGAAAGAATTATACTCAAGCAGAGTCTTATGAAAAGCGACAAACTCAACCTTACCGGTCAAATCCTCAATAATTCCCGCCTTCAAAAACTTTGTAGGATCTTTTTTCGTAGGGATTTGCCTTACCTGACTGAGCAACCCGCAGATAGTAACAAGCTTTTCATTTGGCATTTCGTTAAGTTCAGAAATATTATGTGTAGTCAAAAACGGCAATTTATCGACTATACTTGATAAAGGGTGACTGGTTACGTAAAAACCCAAAAACTCTTTTTCAAAGGCTTGAATTTGTTTGTCATCGAACTCTTCGTCACTACCTTGCATGGTATAACCATCCATCTGCAAACCGCTTTGAGCAGTCATGCCGGCAAACAAACTAACCTGCCCCAGAGCCTTAGCTTCTTGTTCTCTTTGAGCGGCGCCGACCAGACCTTCCAAATTTTCCATTAATTGTTTACGACTTTTTTCGATATTAGAGAACGCACCGGATTTTATCAAGCTTTCCAAAGTTCTTTTATTCATGCACTTGGGATCGAGCCTTGTACAAAAATCATAAAGTGATTCAAAATCGCCATTTTTGCGTTCTTCCTCAACCAACTCAACAACAGCCTCACCGCAATTTTTAATAGAAGCAAGCCCAAACCGTATATCCCCGCCATCCGGAGTAAAATCAGCAGATGATTTATTAATATCAGGGGCAAGCACCTTGATGCCCATTTTTTGACATTCAGCAATATAAATTTGAGTCTTATCCTGATCATTTTTAACACTGGACAGCAGTGCAGACATATATTCAACGGGATAATGCGCCTTCAAATAAGCAGTCTGATAAGCAACAAAAGCATACGCAGCAGAATGGCTTCGATTGAAACAATATGCCGCGAACTTTTCTATTTGCTCAAACAAAGCCGCCGCATCCTTAGAGCTCATATTATGATTAGCTGCACCGGCGATAAAGAGATCTTTTTGTTTAGCCATCTCATCGAGTTTCTTTTTACCCATCATCCGCCGGACCATATCGGCCTGACCGAGCGAATAATCCGCCAATGTCTGGAATATTTGCATAATTTGTTCCTGATAAACGATAGTACCGTACGTATCTTTCAAAATCGGTTCCAAATCAGGATGAGCATAAGATATTTTTTGTCGCCCGTGTTTTCGCTCAACGAAATCCGTAACCATGCCGGAATCGAGCGGCCCCGGGCGGAAAAGAGCAACCAGAGCGCCCAAATCCTCAAATACGTTAGGTTTTAAGTCCTTAACGAGTTTTTTCATACCGGCAGATTCAAGCTGAAAAACACCGTCAGTTTCACCTGCCGTTAACAGTTCAAAAGTCTCCTTGTCATCAAGCGGAATATTGTTGATGTCCAAATCGATATCGTGGCGTTTTTTAATCATTTTCAAAGCGCTATGAATAATAGTAAGGTTCCGAAGCCCGAGAAAGTCCATCTTCAAAAGTCCGATGTGTTCATCCTCTGTCATTGTATATTCAGTAACAATAATACCTTCCTTTGAAGGTTCAACAGGAACGACTTCAGATAAAGGCATTTTAGAGATGATAACACCAGCAGCGTGCATACCGGTATTATTTTTTAAACCTTCAATAGCCTTTGCCATATCAATAAGTTTTTTTGCCGTCGGATCGGAGTCATAAAGTTTTTTTAACTCCATCCCATCTTTGAGAGCATCATCAATTTTCACCCCCGGAGCGGCAGGGATTAATTGCGCCCACTGATTGCTTTGCGCATAAGGGATGTCAAAAACTCTTGCAACAGACTTCATGGCATTTCTTGCGGCGAGCGTACCAAAAGTTATAATTTGACAAACCTTGTCAGCGCCGTACTTCTTGGTAACATAATCGATAACCTGAGAACGTTTTACAACACAAAAATCGATATCGACATCAGGCATGCTAACACGTTCAGGATTCAAAAACCTTTCAAACAAAAGATTGTGACGTATAGGATCCAAATCCGTAATCTCAAGCGCATAAGAAACCAAAGACCCGGCAGCAGAACCTCTTCCCGGTCCCACAGGGATATCATGTTCTTTTGCATATCTGATAAAATCCCATACGATCAAAAAGTATTCCGCAAACCCCATCTTATTGATAACACCGAGCTCATAATCAGCACGTTTTTTCAACTCAGGAGTAATCTCCTTGTAACGTTTTTTCATTCCTTCATAAGTCTTGAACTCTAAATAAGATTCGGACGTGTGATTTTTAGGTAATTCAAAATACGGAATATGATATTTACCCATCTCTATAATCAAATGGCATTTTTCTGCAATATCAACAGTATTTTGAATACATTGATTGAAAGTATCCGTATCCATCCATCTGAAAGCATCACGAAGTTCTTCAACAGTTTTTACATAAAATTCATTATTCGGAAATGAAAACCGGTTTGTATCCTCTTTAAGGGCGTTAGTTTGTATACAAAGCAAGGTATCGTGCCAATCCGCATCTTCTTTTCTCAGGTAGTGGCTGTCATTTGTGATAACCATTTTTATCCCGAGCTCTTTTGCAATCTCGATTAAAACCGGATTGGATCTTTTTTGTTTTTCAAGCCCGTGATCTTGAAGCTCAATGTAATAATCTTCATTAAAAAGCGACTTATAAAACTTAGCAATCTCGATTGCTTTTTCTTTTCCGCTATTTAAAACAGCCTGAGCAAGTTCACCCTGAACACAAGCAGACAAACAGATTAAACCGCCGTGATATTTTTCAAGCAATTCATGATTAATCCTCGGCTTGTAATACATCCCCTCACATTTAGCAATACTCACCAGTTTTACAAGATTCTTATACCCCTCCTGATCTTTGGCAATCAATACTAAGTGAAAAGGATGAGTTTTCTGGGGGTTTCTTTCAGATATATCACCATCATATACATAAAATTCACACCCAATCAGCGGTTTTACGCCGGCAGATTTTGCGGTTTCATACATAGATATTGCACCATACATGTTGCCGTGATCAGTAATAGCAACAGCAGGCATATCATTTTCTTTTGCGTACTCACAAAGCTGTTTAACCCTTATTGCCCCGTCTAACAGACTGTATTCCGTATGTAAATGTAGCGGTACATATTGCATTCTTAGCCATTCCCCCTTAGACTATTAAACCATAGAATAAACCTTTTGAGAGTTAAGTTTTGTTTCAAGTAAACACCGACCCCACTTTATCATCACAAAGGCAAACAAAGCACAATCGACAACAGAATTGCAACTAGAATCCGGATTACAAAACAGATAAGTAATTTTTATATTGCCAAATCACCAATTTTAACAAAAAATTTCAAGTAAAAATCCGTTAGAAAAGGTCTAATCCCGCCATATAAACGGACATTATTAAAGGTTAAAATTTTGTTATCACCACTGATTACAGAGAAAGTTTTTTCAGATTTTTCAACAATAGTTCCTGCAGAAGTATATTTGGTATTATTCTCACGAATCTGAACATTTTTCACTCTAAAAAAGACATTTTTATGGGGGATATAAGAAGATTGCCACGGTTGCAGACCTCGAATTTTACAATCGATCTCACGCGCCGATTTTTCAAAATCTATTAAAATATCCTCCACACCTATCTGAGGAAAATAAGTCGCATCTTTCTCATTTTGGTTAATAGGAATAATAATTTCGGTTTTCATATTATTAAGCAATTCAGAAACCAAAACTCTGGCACAAAGGCAGCATTTATTTTTAAGAGTTTCACCGGTATCAACATCGGTAATTTTTATGGACTTTTGCATCAAAATCGGACCTGAATCGAACTTCTCATCCATTAAATGAAACGTAACTCCCGATTCCGATTCCCCATTCATAATAGTTCTGGCATAAGGATTGGGTCCGCGATATTTAGGTAAAAGCGATGGATGACAGTTTATTGTTGCCAATTTAGCAAGCGCTATCGCATCTTTTGCAAACTTTTCGCCCCACGAACCAACAAGAATAATATCAGGATTAAGCCGTAAAATCTCCTTTTTAAATTTTTCACTATTAACACTTCTTGCTTTGATATCATAAAGATTCATACTCTTTACAAACGAAAGGTCCTTGTCAGCAGCAAAAATATTTTTAAAAAACAGAATGAACGGATTGTATTTAACGCGCTCGTAACGAAAAACACCAACAACCTCATCTTGAGAATCCAAAGCCCCCAAAATAAGATTAGAAAACATCTGACCGTATCCTACAACAACAACTTTCATATGTTGAAATCTTAGTGGCTATTACAAAAAAAATCAAGTTATCAAACCGGCTATAAAAAGATTTAAACTCCGATTGACATAAACAAAGTTCAATTATTGTAAAAAAATAGACTTTCTACTACACAAATTGTAAACTTTCTTATACAATATTATAAGAGGAATCAGATGCAATAAATTTATAAAATCGCATCAGGACGAAAGATAGTTTTGGCAGGAAATTTCGACAGTTTTGATAATTTGGAAACATCCATAAGAAAATCTTCTGTAATTCAGGAGCGGATAAATCTTGTATCAACACACATGTACAAGCAATTTTTAGAATACCAGCACTCCGCAATGAATACACAAGAGATTTTTATCAAAATAGCAGACAATATGCAGGCTACAGTAGATTATTTAAAACAATCATTCAGTGCCCGAGGTGTCGCAGGTGATAACATATATTATGAACTGGATTCCACACAAACAGTATTGGTACTTAATATCCTGTGGCATACAATCAGCTTTACAACACGCTGGAACAATCAACCGCAAGCTTTATACAGAGGCGTTGAACCTCCTTTGATTTCGGGCAGAATCATTGCACTGAAAGGTAATTTTCATCAAATAGTAAAAAACCACAAAGAAAACGAATTGGCAGCAATCCTTGAACAAGAAGTAGCATCTTTGTTTATTCCGGCAGAAAAAAGTCAAAGTGGTATTATAAAAATTAACCACCTTGGAAATCGGGAGTTTTATATAAATCAGATGGATGCCCCCAGAGAGTTTCTGTTAAAGGTAATAGAAACAATTTGCGGCGGCGGAATATATCACGAGGAAATAACAGGTAAGCAATAAATGAGCACGCTTGAGCAAGCCGTTCAATATCATCGTGACGGCAAAATTGAAGAAGCACGCAAAATATATTCAGCAATTTTGGAAAAAGAACCCGATAATGCAACCGCATTGAATTTGTATGGAGTTCTAATCTTGCAATCCGGCAAAGCATCAGACGCAAGAGTATATTTTGAAAAAGCGGTAAAATTGAATCCTTGTGCAGCATTTTTAGAGAATTTGGGATTTGCATATTTTTGTGAGCAAAATTTTGAAAATTCAGCAAAATACTATGAAGCAGCGTTTGCCAAAGAACCGACTCTCGCCGGCGCTCAACAACTGCTTATTTGTTATGAAAAAATCAACAAACTGCAAGATGCAGCAAGATTTTGCAACATACTTTTAGAAAATGAACCGAACAATCTTGAATTAATCAGAAGATCAGCAAAAATTTACAATCGAACAGGACAATATGAAAAAGCGCTTAACTGTTATTTAAAGAGCTGTGAGCTGGATAAACGCGATTTTGTTGCAATGAATAATGCCGGATTAATGTATGAGAAATTGCACAATCTAAAAAAGGCTCGTGAATATTACGTAAGATCGCTAAAAATTAAAGAGAATTATGAAGCATTGCACAACCTTGGAGTATTGTGCAGAAAAGAACGTAAATTCGAAGATTCTATCCGACTTTTGAAAAGAGCACTTGTGCATCAACCGGATAATATTGAAACCAAAACCAGTCTCGGGATGACATATTTTACAATAAAAGATTTTGAAAACGGATGTAAATACTACAGACAAAGGAATCCGGAGTTAAAAAAGAAATTTAAAAATGAATGGACAGGCGAAAAACATCCTGATTCAACCTTGCTAATCTACTATGAAGGAGGGCATGGCGATCAGATAATGTTTTGCCGATATATAAAATACCTTCATGAATATTTTGATAAAATAAAAATCCTTGTTTATCCGAATTTAGTTGAATTATTCAGGTTTAATTTTCCGGGGCTGGAAGTTTATACGTTCGAAGATAATCCTGATTATGATTATTCCGTTAACATAATGGAGATTCATTATGTATTAAAAATGGACTTTGAGCATATACCTTCAGCAGCACACTATCTGAGGGCAGACCCGGTCAGAGCCGTTGAATTTTCAAGACGTATCTTCACCACTGATAAGAAAAAAGTAGGATTATTCTGGCAGGGTAATTCAAGAGTATTCAAAAATCGTGCAATCAGTCTTGAACAATTAAAGCCGCTATTCTCACTTAAAAATATACAGTTTTATTCATTCCAAGTTGAGGATAAATTAAATCAGATTGCTAATTTTACCCAGATTATCAATTTGGAGAGCGAACTAAAGAGTTTTTCAGATACCGCCTCCGCCTTGATGAACGTAGATGTTTTAGTGACAATTGACTCTGCAATTGCACATCTGGCAGGAGCACTCGGGATAAAAACTTATCTTCTGTTGCCTTATGCCAGTGAGTGGAGATGGTTTAGCGAAACCAAGACTACTCAATGGTATCCGTCTGTTGAAATCTTTAAACAAACAGAAGCTGAAAATTGGCAAGATGTTGTCAAAGATGTATTTACCTCATTAGAAAAGTTATAATTTCAACATGATACTCGATTAATAGTATTATCGGATTGAACCAAAGAAAAGAAAACTGTCCCTAATCAAAGTCACAACAGGGGCGAAGCCCCTGTAACTCAATAAAAACAGCTAATAAA
>CASEVT010000087.1 GCA_949291445.1 uncultured bacterium
ATTGACGGAATAATGATAATAGACACCAGCACAATGATGAACATTGTCACCAATGCTTCTGCTAATGAATAGGCTTTTTTCTGCTTGTTACTCATACTGCATTATCCTTATATTAATTAGTAAACTATTAAAACTCTTGCTGCACCTGACTTATATACGGCAAATGCCCAATCACCAAAATAAACACGACTTACAGGGACCGAAGTACCATTACCCAAATCTACCGACTCGCTACGAATCTCTATACCAGACATTTTAGGTAAATACGGGTAGTACTTCAGTACATGAACACCCAACTCATGGTTACAATTTTCTAACTCGGCGTGATAACCGCAAATATCTACCAGATAATCTTTAGCTCCGGCCGGGGGGGTAAATTCACAAGCACCGCTTATGCTCCTTTGAGATTTTATATTACCCTTACGGTCACGCTCAATTATCACAGAATTACTACCATACATTACACATTCCCAAGACCCGTGAGTCTCGTATTCTTTCTTCTCATATCTCTTTATCAACAACGGAGTTGCCAATAAAGCACACATCGCTATTATCAATAATACGATAAGTGCCTCAGGAAGTGAAAATGCAATTTTTGTTTTTTTTATTTTTTTCATAGTTAATATTTTATTCTTACCCGATCTACATTGCCGGCACAGTAAGTACCGGTTAACTTAAGTTCAGCCTTTTTGTACTCATCCATTGTTTTATAGAGCTCCTTATCGCCTGGACCGCAATTCGCTTTAATCGTCAAAGTGCCTATATTTATTGCACCAAAATTGGCTACAGTAGCTTCTTGCCCTGGAATATCATAGAAAAACAGAAACGCACGAGCTCTCGCCGGTGGTGTAAAGGTACAAGGCATCTCCGCTCTGTTACATATCCATCCGTCTTTAGGACCTGGGATATATGTTTTTCTCAGCTTAGTCTTTCTGGTTATAACCGGCATCGTCGCCAAGATAATCAGTGAACTAATCAACAGGAGCACAAGTGCCTCTGCCAGCGTAAACCCGCTTTTTTTCATTTTTTTTCTCGTACTATTCAAGTTCCATTAACCTGCAATTATCATGATATTACTATACGTATATACTTATGATACATCATTTTACAACTCAAATCAAGCCTACTAGCATCAAAAAGCAAATTATTCCAAATATTAACGCCCCTATAAACAACGGGTAATATGAAACTTGCTTAGATTTGCGCGATATATTAACTTTCTTTTCATTTCTTGTTTTAGAAACTTTATTTTGTAAATTATTATTACATTTAGTATGCTTATTTTTTGAGACTTTATTTGCAACCTTATTTGAGGTATTTGTTTTTTCCTTTTGTTTCAAATACTTATCTTTCAAGGTAACTTTTTTTGCTTCTTCTCCCATCACCAAGAGTTCTTCGTTATATCGTAATTTTGCTATTTTCAAATCAGAACCGCACTGAGTCATTGCATAATTTATACCGATTTCAAAAGAACGCTGCAAACACTCCAACGCAAGTATTCCGTCCTGTTTGACCTTTAGTGAATGTACAGAATTGTTGCCGGCTTTTTTTATGAAATACAAATCGTCTATAAACTCCTTTTCACGAGGATTTGAATGAGAAATATCTTTAAGCTTATTAAGCATATCGTCAAATGTATAATCTGACGGAACACGCTTGTCTAATAGCATTTTACAGACATTCTCCGCAAACCTTCGCGTTTGCGTTATGCACTGTTCAAAATACTCGTCACGATAGAGTTTTTCTGCTTCGTTAGCAATTTCATACAAGTTTTTATCTATTTTTTTCAAAAAACTAAAATTAGCCATATATACCACCCGTAAAACTACATCATACAGCAGCAACGAACGGTATAAATACGGTATTTGTACTATATTTTGCTTCCTGTAGCTTTATACAGACCTATTTCATTTACCATACACTCAGTTTTATGCTGAGCAAGCAGCTTATTGATTACCAACAAATTTTCTCTATGCTGAATCAAATCCAATTTTGAGATCAATCCTTGTGCATATTTCATTTCATTATATCCATAATCCGATTTTTCAAGCTCAAACTGTTTTTGAGTACGTTTCAATTTTTCATCATCAAGTTTTGCCGCAACAAGAGAATCATTAACTTCCTGTATCGCAGTCAGATTTGTTTGATAATAATTGTGCAAAATTCTTTCATATGTTGACTTTTTCAGTCTGAGGTTCGCTATTCGTCTTCCGCCAGTAAACAATGGCATCATTGCACCTGCACCCAATGCCCATAACATATTTTTTGTTGTAAACATACTGCCTATATCTGCTGCATTAAACAATGCTAATCCTGACAAATTTATAGCGGGCAGAAACTCTTTCTTTGCAACCCGAACATCAATTCCTGCTTTTTCAACCATTTTCTCCGCCCGCAAATAGTCCGGTCTTTGCATTATTATTTCTGACGAAATCTCGCTCGGAATATCAGACAACAAATTTATCTCATCAAAATTGCTGCGCTTTAAGCTCTCCGAATTAGCCGGACTGTCTCCAATCAACACAGAAAGTTGATTTAAAAACTTACTTCTTTGTTTTTTAAGTTCTATAAGATCACTTTGCGCCGCAACCAAAGCCTTATTTGATTTAACTGTGTCAGCTGTAGAGGTCAAACCCTCTTTGTTTCTGGCCAGCATTAAATCATATATATCCTGCCTTAAACTGAGAATTTCTTCCTGCAATTCAATAGTTTTATCCAGTCTGACAACATTCAAATACGTCGTACCGACAGCGGCAGCAACAGCTATATAACAAGCTCTCTCATCAATTTGAGCAACTTCATACAACTTTTTCACAGACTTAGTTTTATCCCTGTTCTTCAAAAATATATCCGCCTCATAATTAACAAGAACAGGTGCCACAAATGACCACTCGGAATGAGTCGTCGCAGGCATCTTTACATAAGCCGGCGCTACCCCGCCAACAACCTGAGGTAATTCATTGGAAAATTGCATCTTCACATTCTGATAATACTCTTCAACATTCAGCGTAGCTGCTTTTAAATCATGATTTGTTTTCAATGCCTTTTCTATATATTCTCTCAATATAGGATCATTATATCGCTCCCACCACTCTATATTTACATATTCAGCCTTATCTTTCACCTTATCATGCTTATTAGTCTTTGATGCATAACTTTTAAATTGTTTAACAGGCGCGTCAGTTTTCGAATATACAACAGCAGGAATACCAAACAAATATGAGGCTATTAATATATTCGCTATTAATCTTTTCATCTCTATCCTCAAATTTAACTTGACAAATAATATATCAATATGCTACCATACCTGTGTTGCAAATGCAACATGTATTATTTGCAACACGGGTATGGATTTAAATTGTCATGTGAACAGATACAATATGTCTGAAAAGCTCATCAAACACTATACAGATTCAGTATACTACGACCTTGAGTTGACTGCAAAATATTGCCGGGCATTCGGTGTACAGTTACTCGGGAAGTATTATACTGATTTTTCTTTTGATGAGCTCACACTCTTAGATACAATAGACTGCAACCCCGGCGTCTGTCAAAGAGACCTCGCTAAACTAATACTTCGAGACCGCGCAAATACAGGACGAGCGTTAGATAACCTTGAAAAAAAAGGACTCATCAGACGGTTTAACGACACAAAAAATAAACGGCTTGTTCGTAAAGTAGAGCTTACCGAAAAAGGGAAAAAAGAACTGACAAATGCAAGTCAAACTCTTGAACCAGCATTTG
>CASEVT010000088.1 GCA_949291445.1 uncultured bacterium
TACATTAAATTTGTTAAATAAAAACTTAATTAATGCGGAAAGCTTGTTTGACGGTACATAATTGGGATCTTCTTTTCTTAGTATTATTGAACATAATGCCGGTGATAGTGTCAGTGCACAGACCGCCGATAAGCCAATTGAAACTGCAATACATACCGCAAATTGTTTGTACATCAATCCTGACAATCCGGGTACAAATGAAATAGGTACAAATACCGCCATAAGTACCAGTGCCATAGCCACAAGGGCTCCGCCTACTTCTTCCATTGTTAATTGTGTTGCTGTAATTGGGTCTTTACCTTCTTCTAAGTGCCGCTTTACGTTCTCTATCACTACAATCGCGTCATCGACTACTGTTGCTACTGCAAGTACCATTGCAAACAACGATAACAGGTTTATTGACATTCCAAATACCGGCAATGCCGCAAATGTTCCGATTAGTGACACCGGAATGGCTAAAAGCGGTACAAGTGTTGCTCTGGGATCTCCTAAAAATAAGAATATTATTCCTATTACTATTATTGATGCCTCAATTATTGTATGTACTACCTCCGACATTGATTCTCTGATAAATTCAGTGTCATCATGCATCATTTGTATTTTTAAACCGTCCGGAAGTGTTTTGCTCAACTCAGCAAGTTTTTTGTTTACTTCATCTACAATTTCTATTGCATTTGCTCCCGGAATTTGGATTATTTGTATCAGTGCTGCCGGCTGTGCATCGACTTCACCGTATATATTGTAGGATTCTGCTCCTAGTTCTACTCTTGCAATATCTTTAATCCTGATTATCGAACCGTCAACATTCGCACGAACTATAATGTTCTCAAATTCCGATGGCTCAAGCAATCTTCCTTTGGTTCTTAATGTTATTTGAAATTTTTGTTTATCCGGACCCGGCTCTTGACCTAATGCGCCGGCTGATACTTGAACGTTCTGTGTACTTATTGCATTTTGCACTTCTGTGATTGACACAGCTAAGTTTGCCATTTTCTCTGTATCCAGCCATATCCTCATACTGTAATTGCCTGCTCCGAATACGTTAACTTCTCCGACTCCGGGCAATCTCGCTATTTCATCTTTAACAAATATACCTGCATAATTTGTTAAATCTAGTTGTGACCACGATTTATTGTCTGAAACTACGTTAAGTATGCAGACACCTGCTCCGCTTACTTGTTGCTTCGCTGTTACGCCTAACCTCTTCACGTCCTCGGGTAATTTGGGTTGGATTTGTTGTATTCTGTTTTGAACGTTTACCAGATCTATGTTCCTGTCTGAACCGACTTTGAAGTATACCTGTAATTTATATGATTCATCTGAGCTCGTTGATATCATATAAAGCATGTCTTCAACACCGTTGACCTGTGATTCCACTACTGACGCAACTGACGATTCAACTACATCTGCACTCGCTCCGGGATATGAAGCAGACACTGCTATCTGCGGTGGCGTTATATCCGGATATTTCTCCAGCTTCAAGCCCATGATTGCTATAAATCCAACAAGTGTCAAGAATATTGATATTACTATTGCAAATCTTGGCTTCTGTATAAAAAAGTATAATTTCTTTTTATCTTTTTTTTCTTGTTCGCTCATTATTCTTTATCTTTCTCTGTTTCGGTATTTTGGGTGGGCTTGGCTTCGCTTACTTTTACGTATGTTCCCGATCTTAATTTTTGTACTCCGCTTGTTATTACTTTGTCTCCGGGTTTTAATCCTTCAAGTACTATCCAATCGTGGTCTATCGCATCACCTATTTTTATTTGCTGTTGTTGTGCTTGATTGTTTTCGTCTATTATCCATACATAAAACCCAGTTGTACTGTCTGAAACTGCTACTTGTGGAACGGTTACTACGTCTATTGGTTCTTTTGCAATTGCTTCTACGTTTACAAAATCTCCAGGAACCAATAAGTGATCTTTGTTTTCAAATGTCGCTCTTAATGCTATTGTTCCGGCTGTCGGGTCTACTTCATTGTTCACAAATTCCAGCTTCCCTTCTTCTGGATATGTCGTGTTATCAGACAGTTTTATTTTTACTTTCATGTTTGAAAAGTGATCTTTGTCTTTGTCGCTTTTTTTGAATTTTAAATAATCCTCACTTTTTAATTGAAAGTAAGCATAAATTGGGGTTACGCTAACTATTCTTGCCAGAGTTCCCGACTGTGCATTAACCAGATTACCTTCCGTTATTAGTATTTTACCTATTTTCCCGTCTACGGGTGAATTTATTCTTGTGTAACTGAGGTTTAATTGTGCGGCTGCCAGATTCGCTCTGGCTACGTCTAAGGATGCCTTGTTTTGGTCTCTGGTCGCTAAGGCCTGATCGTAGTACGACTTGCTCACAAAATCATTTTTTACAAGCTCTTGCGCTCTTTTTAATTCTTTTTCTGAATTGATTAAGGCTGCTTCCGCTTGTCTTACTGCTGCTTGTGATTGTTGGACTGCTATTGCATATTCGTTGGGCTGTATTAGGAAGAGTGTTTGTCCCTTTCTGACATAATCCCCTTCTTTAAAGTATCGTTTCTGTAACCATCCGTTTATTCTTGCGACTACATCCACTGTGTATTTTGCTTCTATCCTGCCAACTGATTCTGTTTTGGGATATGTTTTTTGTGTTTTGACTTCTCCTACTTCTACAACTTGCGGACGTTTTGCTGCTTCTGCTGCCTTCTGGGCCTCTAATATTGTCATTACTTTGTTAAATGCTATCGGAACAACAATGACCGCCAATAATATGACAGTCCATAACTTTTTCTTGCTCATTATAACCTCTATTATTATTTTACTGATTACTGTAATACTACTTTAATGTTATTATAATAACATTAAAAAATATGCGCAAGTATTTTACAATAGTATAGATGACGTATTTGCATTGATATTTTTTTACAAAAAAATGACCCAGTGGGTCATTTTTTATTTTTATTTTTTACCAATAATTTATTCTCCAATTTGCATCTGTTATTTCTTTTGCATGCCCTTCAGGTAAAAATTTCCAATCTCCGGGTTCGTTTGTTGATTCATTTCTGTCTACATTTGTGAATACAAAATGAAAAATATCCACTCCATCTACGTTGGGCTCTGTAGGTCCATTCAGGTCAACATAAAAATCCATACCCATGTTTCCTATTGAGGTTCCATCCATTAGTACTACTGCATTTTGTACTGCTATATTTGATTCAGTTCCGTCAAGATTGTATATCGTATCCGGAAAACATTTGCTTGTGTCCGCTCCTGTTCCATCTCCTCCTTGTGTTTCATCTTGTACTGAACAGTTTCTGGCTATTTGCATTTCCGGAATCATATATCTTGTAAATAAGTTATCCATGTTCCATCTTACGTCCATACCGTTATTGATATCACCCTGATCGATTATGGCTGCATCTATTAGCTGCTCCATTGTCATCAAACTCTTTTTTAGTTTTGTTATTGTTTCTTCTCTTTGGGTATGTTTTTTCAATACGGGTACTGTTATTGCACCGATTATTCCTATTATTATAAGTGCAATCATTACTTCTGCAAGGGTTGTACCTTTTCTCTTTTTATTTATTTGCTGCATGATTCACCTTTCTTCACTAATTTGCGCATGTTGTTGTATCTGTCCACTTCTTTGCTGAGGGTTTCTACACTGGCTAAATATGGTGTATCTATGTGAACTCTATTGTCATATTTGGGATCTATTATGTATACTGTCGGAAATCCGCCTATTTGGTAATCTGCTACCAGTTTTGCGTTTTTGGGATCCTCTACATTTATCAATAACACATTGAAATCTTTGTTATATGCTTTTCTGACTGTATCCAATTTTGGCATGAATCTTATACAATAACTGCACCAGTCTGCATAAAAGACTGTAAGTATCGGTTTATCTTCTTTGGCTGCTTTTTCATAGGTCATTCCCAAGTCATACTCGGATGGCTTCATTGGCTTTTTGGGTAAAACTGCCATGCAGCTTTTTACTGTTATTCCTACCAGTACTAAAATAATAATTCCAATAATTGTCTTCTTTATCATAGTTTTGCTCCTTTAGGCACTACTGTTACTCCACCTTCTGAAACATAGAAACCTCTTGATATGTCTTCTTCTCTGTTGAATCCTATTTTTGTGTACGACGGGATATCAACATTTTTATCTATTATGGCTTTTACTATGTGTGAGTGCCTTCCTACATTAACATTTTCCATCAATATTGAATCAACTACGCTCGAAAAACTGTTGATTCGTACTTTGGGGGATAAAATACATCTTGAAAGTGTGCCGCCCGATATTACACAACCCTCTGATACCATAGAGTTTGTTGCCATTCCTCGCCTTTCCACCTCTTCCCAGATGAATTTTGCCGGAGGGTAGTTGTAGTTGAATGTTCTTAGCGGCCATTCTTTTGAGTATAAATTCAATTCCGGATCATATGCCAATAAATCCATGTTTGCCTGCCAATATGCATCTATTGTTCCTACATCCCTCCAGTATCCGCGTTCTGATTCTTCCATGCCTGTGAATTCATTTCGGGCAAAATCGTACACATACACTTTTTTTCCTGCTTCTAACATTTTGGGTATTATATTTTTTCCAAAATCGTGATTTGAATCTTGTTGTTTTGAATCTTCAATCAGTTCCGTTATTAATTCATCTTTCTTAAATATGTAGTTACCCATTGACGCGAGACATTTTGTTTCATCTTTTGGTATATGCTTGGGTTTGAATTTTGGTTTTTCAATGAATCCTGTGAGTCTCCAGTTCTCATCAACTTCCATTATTCCATATTCTGATGCTTGTTCTATTGGGATAGGGATTGCTGATATTGTCAAATCGGCGTCTCTTTCGATGTGGTAGTCAAGCATCTTTGACACATCCATTTTATAAATGTGGTCGCCTCCAAACACGCAAACATAATCGCAATCTTCGTCATTTATGTGGTGTATGTTCTGATATACGGCATCGGCTGTCCCTTGATACCAGTGTCCGTCTATTCTCATCTGCGCGGGTACTAAATCGACGTATTGATTAATTATTGGAGACAGGGGCCAACCTCTCATTATGTGTTTATTCAATGAGTCTGATTTGTATTGTGTTAATATTTTTAGTCTGTAAAATCCGGAGTTGATAAAATTATTAATTACAAAGTCTATAATTCTATACCTTCCGCCAAACGGTACCGCCGGTTTTGCACGATCTCTTGTTAGCGGGTATAGTCTTTTGCCTTCTCCTCCTGCTAATATCATTACCAAGGTATCTTCGTTTGCCATGACTCTCCTAACTATTCAGCACAATACCTCTTTTTATAATACCACATTTTTTTATTCTTAAACAATTAAGTTAAATATTTTCAGTTTCGAAACCAACTGATTCGTCATTAACTTCTTTTACAAAGTCTATCCAGCAAGAATAATACTCTGTTAGTGCGTAGATGTATCCAAGGTAGATTGATCTGTAGGATTGCTCCATGACGATTAGCGAAGTTAAATCTGACTTTCCTTCTGCGTAGCTTTTTTGTGTTGCCTGCATTATTTCTTTCGATTTGTTAAGCAGTTTATTATTGTAGTAGTTTAAATTTTCTTTTGAAATTCGGAATTTTCCGTATGCTCCTTTCAAGTCGTTTTGTGCTTTATTTTTTGTGGAATCATATTTTATTTTTGCTTGTTCTATTTGTATTTTTGCCGTTTTTATTTCGGGTTTATAACTGTATAATAACGGGATATTTACAAGACTTGCTCCTGCGTATGCTCCGCTTTTATACACTCCGTCTTCTGAAAAACTTTTTGTCTGATAACCATATCCCCCTGTTATTTCAATGTCCGGTATTCGTTGATTTGCCACTACTGTCAGGTTTTTTGTCGCCAGCTCAATTTGGTTCTTGGCAACTTTTACATCATATCTTTTCTCGATTATTTTTTCGCTTATCTCCTCAAATTCCGGTAATTTTGATTTTGGATCTGGTGTCAGTAGTTTTATAAATTCTCCTTCCGGCGGCAATTCCGTTTCTTCTGTATCATATATTATTTCACCTGTGTTTATGTTTAGTGCTTTATTAAATTCATATTGCTCTCTTTTTAAGTTTGCTTTTGCTGTATTTATCTGTGTTTCAATTTGGTTTAATGCTATTTCTGCTTGTAACAAATCTATCTCTTGCACTGCTCCTTTTTTTACAAGTTCTTCTGCTGTTTTAACCAGTTTTTCTAACAAGTCTTTTTGATCTTCCAGTTCACTCAAAATTGATTTTGTAGAAACTAATTCTAAATATGCTTTTCTTATACCCATTCGCACATTAAATTCTGTATATTTTACCTTTTCTTCGGTTAGTTTAAAATTGGATTTTGCAAGTTGTTTTCGCCCGCCGCGTTTCCCCAGTTCAATCATCTGTGTTGCACCAATTTGTTGCGGATTGCCTTTTCCTGCGCTTCCCATGTTGTAAAATAAATCTATATCCGGATTCTTTAAGCGATTTGATATTTTTATATCATTTTGCGCAATCTCTTTGTCCAGCCGTTCTGCTTGCAAATCTAAGTTGCTTGTCTGTGCCAGTCTTAGTGCTTCGGTTAGTGATATTTTCTGTAAGCTTTCTGCTCCGGAACATTGCAGATTTGCCGTTATTATAATCGATATTATGACAAGTAATTTTTTCATATTCCTTTTTACTATTCTAACCATTTTGAATCGGTAATTTTTTGGATTTTTCTTTTTTAAGTTTAGCAAAAAAAAACCGGGTCGTAGACCCGATTTTTTGTATTTGTTCCTTATCTTTTTGAGAACTGGAATCTTTTTCTTGCTCTTTTTCTTCCGTATTTTTTACGCTCTTTAACTCTTGCATCGCGAGTTAATAAGCCTTCGGCTTTCAATACAGGTCTGAATTCTTCATTTACCTGCAAAAGAGCTCTTGATATTGCATGTCTTATTGCTCCGGCTTGCGATGATATACCTCCGCCTACTGCTTTAACTCTTACATCATATTTTTCCATGTTCTCTGTTAGAGCAAGCGGCTTAAATATTTGCATTTCCAATGCCGGTCTGTTTCCGATGTATGCTGCCAGAGTTTTTCCGTTAACAAAAACTCTTCCTTTTCCCTTAACCAGTTTTACAACCGCAATAGAGGTCTTTCTTCTTCCTGTTGCTTTAATTTCTTCTGCCATTATTTAACCTCCATTTCATAAATTTCCGGTTTTTGTGCAGCATGCGGATGTTCACTTCCTGCATATACGTTTAATTTTGTGAACTGCTTTGCTCCAAGCGTGTTGTGCGGCAACATGCCTTTCACTGCTTTTTCAATAGCCTTTGTCGGATCTTTTTCCATCAATGCCTTAAACGATATTGACTTCAATCCTCCGGGATATCCCGTGTGGTGGTAATATATTTTGTCAGTTTCTTTTTTTCCTGTAACCTGAATTTTCTCTGCGTTAATTACGATTACAAAATCACCCGTATCAACGTTAGGAGTATATTGAGGTTTGTTTTTTCCTCTTAAAAGATTTGCAACTACCGTAGCCAGTCTGCCAAGCGTTTTACCTTCGGCATCTACTACGTACCACTTTCTTTCTACTTCAAGAGGTTTTGCTGAATAAGTTTTCATTTTTCAGTTATCTCCATAGTGTTTGTATTTTCAATTTCATTGTAAGGTTCATACCCTACTTTTATTAAAGTAAGTCCGTCCGGACTCACTGTCGGCCCTGCTTTGGTTCTGTCCTTCGCCTCAAGAATCTCTGCCATTGTCTCGGCTTTTAATCCTTTCTGCTCTATCATTAATAACGTACCGGTTATTATGCGAACCATATTGTATAAAAATCTGTTTGCTACTATTTCCAGTGTGATCTTATCACCTGCTTTTTTGCATTCTGCTTTGTATACAATACAAACCTTTGCCGGATCCGTGGATTGAGATGATTTAAAGGATGTAAAATCATGCTCTCCTATTAAATAACTCAATGCCTTATTCATCCGTCCTATATCAAGCGGTTTCCTGACCAGTAATGAATGAATATCCCAAGCGCTTCGATTCTGTCTGTTTACTACTCTGTATTCGTACTGTCTGTATCTCCCGCTTTTCTGTGCGTGAAAATTATACGGTACTACCTGAATCGAAGATACGCTGATGTCTTTGGGGAGTATTCCGTTTAAAGAGTTTAGAAACCTTGAAGCAACAATGGGTTCTTCCGTCTCAAAATGTACTACCTGTCCCAATGCATGCACACCTGCGTCTGTTCGTCCTGAGAATATTGTCTTTATTTGGGGTGGGTTAATTCCCCCTATTATCAATGTACTCAATGCCTTCTCAAGTTCCGATTGAATCGTCCTTTGGTTAGGCTGCTTCTGTGACCCTGCATAATTGGTGCCGATATATTCAACAACAATTGCATATTTGGTCATTTGTGATTATACCAGTTGAATTAATGCCATTTCTGACGCGTCTCCACGTCTTGGCGGCATTCTGTATATCCTTGTATAACCACCGTTGCGGCTTGTATACTTTTTGCCGATTTCATTAAACAGTTTTCTTAATACTGTTTCCGGCATCGTTTTTTGACCTTCGCTCGGAGTTTCTATCAACGCTCCCGTCTTGGGATCCATAAATTCTCCCGTCAATCGGTCAAAAATGAATCTTGCCGCAAGTCTTCTCGAATGAAGATCTCCCTTCTTTGCATAGCCGATAATGCTTTCAACATAAGGACGAAGTGCTTTTGCTCTCGCCATTGTTGTATTGATTTCGCCGTGCAATATAAGCTCTGTAGCCAATGAACGCAATAACGCATTCCTTTGGTCTTGCGCTTTTCCTAATGTATGTTTCTTACACTGGTGTCTCATTTTTATTTCCTTTGTTTTCTTATTTTATTTATCTTTTTTATCTGTGACTGTGATATGAGTCTTTTTCTATACCATGTCTTCGTATTCAACACCTTCCGGATTCGGCATTAAGTCTAATCCGAATTGGTGAAGCTTTTCTATTACTTCATCAGATGATTTTTTACCAAAATTCTTGATATTTAACAAATCATGTTCTGATTTTTTCAGTAATTCCGCCATTGAATTTATGCTGGCTCTTTTAAGACAGTTGTACGCTCTTACTGACAATTCCAAATCTTCTATTGATATTGTCGGCGTGCTGTTGTCCACTTCTTCTTCCTCTTCTATTATTGTAGGAATCTGCGGAACCACAGGCTGTCCTGTTATTGCTGCTATTTGCATAAAATGTTCAATCAGTATATTTGCCGCTTGCGAAAGTGCGTTAGTTACGTCTATACTTCCGTTTGACCATATCTCTAATGATAATTTGTCAAAGTCTGTTACGTCACCTACACGCGTATGCTCTACATTGTAGCTTACTCTCTTGATCGGCATAAATGTTGCATCTATCGGTAACATATCGATTGGTAACTGTCCTTGGTTCCCTTTCAATACGTCAGTAGTTATATATCCCTTGCCTGTTTCTACTACTATATCTGCGTGGATGCTTCCGCCTTCAGCTACTGTACAAATTAACCAATCCGGATTTACTACTTTTACTCCTGCCGGTAACTGTAAATCTGCACCAAGTACAGGACCCGGTTTGTCTATGTCTAATCTTAAATGTTGAGCTTCTTTGCTGTCTGTTTTTACTACCAGACCTTTGAGATTGAGCATTATATCAATTACATCTTCCACTATTCCGGGAATCGCCGTGTATTCGTGAGTTATACCCTCAATCCTTACTGATGTCACCGCTGCTCCCTCAAGTGAGGATAATAATACTCTTCTCAATGCATTACCGATAGTTGTGCCAAAACCTCTTTCTAATGGCTCTATTACAAATTGTCCGTATTGTGAACCATCAGAACTCGTCGTTGTATTAACACATTTAATTTTTAATTCCATAATCTTATTCTCCCGGTTTATTATTTTGAATAGTACTCAATTACAAGCTGTTCTTTGAACTCTGGGTCTAATTCCTCTCTTTCGGGAATCCTGTCGAATGTAATCTTCAATGCTTCTCTGTCAATTGTCATCCAAGCCGGTGAAATTGCAGAATCAATAGGTTCGATAACAGTCTTCACAAAATCTACGCTTCTTGCTTTTACTGTTACGACATCTCCGGGGGTTACCAGGAATGATGGAATGTCAACTTTCTTTCCGTTAACCAGCACATGTCCGTGGTTAACTATCTGTCTTGACTGCTTTCTTGTTGCAGCAAAACCTGCTCTGAATAACGTATTGTCCAATCTTCTTTCCAGTGTCTGTAATAAGATTGTACCTGTTACGCCTTTTTTTCTTGCTGATTCGTGATAGTATTTCGCAAATTGCTTTTCACTTACCAGATATGTGTGTCTGATTTTTTGTTTTTCGTTCAAGTGAATTGCATAGTCAGAAAGTTTTTTGCGTACTGCTCCGTGCTGACCTGAGGCACTCGTTCTCATTGATGAGACTAACTTTCTGTTTGATAAATCCGTTACACCGAAGTTACGGAATAATTTATTTCTAGGTCCTGTATATCTAGCCAATTTTTGACTCCTTTTTGTTAATTATACTCTACGTTTCTTAGGAGGACGGCAGCCGTTATGTGGTATAGGTGTAACGTCCTTGATTAATGTTATCTCTAAACCTGCAGCTTGAATTGCTCTGATGGCTGTCTCTCTGCCTGAGCCAGGTCCTTTTATATATACTTCAACCTTCTTCATGCCTTGGTCTGCTGATTTCTTCGCAACTTGCGCTGCTGCTGATTGGGCTGCAAACGGGGTGCCTTTTCTTGCTCCCTTGAAGCCGCAAGCTCCTGCTGATGCCCACGCAATAGCATTACCTTGTGTATCACAAGAAGTTACGATTGTATTATTAAAGGTGGATTGTATGTGTACTACACCTTGTAATACATTCTTTTTTTCTTTCTTTTTTGTTTTTACTGGTCTTGCCATTTTTATTTCCTTTTACTACTTATTAAGTTCTTTTATTACCTTTAGCTTGCTGTATGTAGTCATCTGACTCTATTTCTTCTTAGCTATCGGTCCTGTTTTCTTTCCGCGTCTTGTTCTTGCGTTAGTCTTCGTTCTTTGTCCTCTTGCAGGTAACTTTCTTCTGTGTCTCATTCCTCTGTAAGAGTTGATTTCTGACAATCTTTTTATGTTTAACGACTCTTCTCTTCTTAAATCACCTTCAATGTGATAGTTCGAAAGTTCGTTTCTTAGCTTTTTAATATCGTCATCGGTTAGGTCATCTGTTCTTAAATCTTGCGAAATTCCGCAAGCTTCAAGAATTTTAGCTGAACGTGTCGGTCCTATTCCGTAGATATAGGTCAACGCTATTACCATTCTTTTGTTACGAGGTAAATCTACCCCTGCTAATCTTGCCATTTTTTCTCCTTATTCGTATTTTCTTATTATTTCTTTTTTAGCTCTGCGCTTTAACTTCTACGCTTATTAGCCTTGTCTTTGTTTGTGCTTCGGGTTCTTGCAGATTACCGTGATTCTGCCTCTTCTCTTAATGACTTTACAGTCTTTGCACATTTTTTTTACTGATGCTCTTACTTTCATTTTATCTTCCTTTTTTCTTTTATTATTACTTCAATCTGTATGTGATTCTGCCTCTTGTTAAATCATACGGCGTCATTTCTACTTTTACCTTGTCGCCCGGAAGAATTTTTATAAAATTCTTTCTTATTTTCCCAGAAATGTGAGCCAGAATCTCATGTCCGTTCTCCAGTTCAACTCTGAACATTGCGTTCGGCAGTGATTCTAAAATTTTACCTTCAAATTCTATTACGTCTTTTGCCATTAAACCTTCTTTTTTCAGTTTAGTTCCATTATCATATTTTATCGTACATGCTAAAATTTCTCTGACAAGCTTTTTTTGCTTAATATCTCTAACTTTTCGCCTTATTCTCTGAATTGCCATGCTGTATGTTTATTTAAAATAATGAAATAAATAGTCATTGCACACTATCTGATGGCTCAATTATATTGGCAGTTTACATTTTTTGTGTAACAAAATGTTAATATTTTAATTATTGAATGTTTTAAAAAACAATTAATTTACATTCGTGAAAAATAAATTTATATGATGTATTATCTTGCCATGAAAAGATTTTTTTCGATAGTTATCTTAATTTCTTTTATATGTTCTCATTTTGCTCTTCCTGTATTTGCGGAGGAAACTTTGCATGGTCATGCGGAGGTTACTGACAAACAAAGATTAAAAAATGAGAAGATGTTTACGGGTGAAATTGATCAACTTGATAGCAAGGATGTTATAAAAATGACGGTCTCTCAGGTTTTAAGCTCCGGTTATACCGAAGAGGGGGACGAGTTTTTTGCTGAAATATCCAGCGAGGTGGAAGGTGATAAGGGGGTTATTCTTCCCGCTGGCACTATTGCTCACGGTTCCGTCAAAGAAATTGCTGATTCTAAAAGATTGGGACGTGACGGTTGGATTGAGGTTAATTTCGATTACCTCATTACACCGGACGGACGTGAAATTCCGATTAAGGGCAAAATGAGTACTAAGTTGAATCCTGTTGTCGGTGTGGCTAAAAATGTTGCGGTTAGCACGGGTTATACTGCTGCAGGCGGTGTTATCGGCGGTTTTTTGGCTCTTAATATGTTCGGTTTGCCGGCTGCTGTTGCCAGCCAAGGGTATACCGTTGCAGGTGGTGCGGCTTTGGGCGGTGCTGTCGGTTTGGGGATGGCTTTGTATCGAAAAGGTAAAGATGTTCTGATTTCTCCAGGGGATGAAATTAGGGTGAAGATTACCAGCTCTGTTCAGCTTCCCGTATTCTCTAAAGAGGCTCTTAAGCAAGAGGAAATTATTTATGACGGACTTAATGTTAAGATCACTAACATTGCTTTTGAGGAGGACCCTTTCGGTGAAAAAAATACTATTACTCTTTCTCTTGTGATCACTAATCTTACGGATAAGTATTTTACGGGTTTTGATATTGCTTTAATGAATGATATGAATACCTCTTTTTATCCCTCTGTTTTCGGGGATACTACTTTAATGTTTTCTAAAATCAAACCGGGGGATAGGATTAGCGGAAAGATATCTTTTGCTGTGGATAATATTAAGCGCAAACATTGGCTTGTGTTCTATGACAGAACAAAGGGCGCTCCGTTAGCTAAACTTTCTGTTGATAATGCTAAAAGAGAGCTCGACTCTAAAAAGAAAAAAAAGAAGGATCATGCTTAGTTTCTTTTCTTTTTTATTTTTGTAATTTTACAAAATATGTTTTTCTACTATACTGTATCTTATGAAAACCATTGATAATGTAAGAAATTTTTGTATTATTGCTCATATTGACCACGGTAAATCTACTCTCGCTGACAGACTGTTAGAAGCGACGGGAACGGTTGCTCAAAGAGATATGCAAAATCAGCTGCTTGATTCTATGGATATTGAACGTGAACGTGGGATTACCATAAAGTTGAACGCTGCTCGCATGAATTTTAAGGCTGGTGATGGTAAGGATTATGTTTTAAACCTCATTGACACACCCGGGCATGTGGATTTTTCTTATGAAGTTTCTCGATCTCTGGCTGCTTGTGAGGGTGCTCTTTTAATTGTGGACGCTACACAGGGGGTTGAGGCTCAGACGCTTTCTAACGTTTATCTCGCTATTGAACAGAATCTCGAGATTATTCCTGTTATTAATAAAATCGACCTCCCTTCTGCCGATGTTGAGAGAGTTAAGGCTGAAATTGAGGAAATATTGGGTATTGATGCTTCAATTGCAATCCCTGTCAGTGCAAAAACCGGTCAGGGGATTGATAAGGTGCTTGAGGCTGTGGTTGAGTTCGTTCCTCCTCCGAAGGATACTTCTGATAAGCCTTTAAGAGCGCTTGTTTTTGATAGTGCTTACGACGCTTATCTCGGCACTTTGTGCTTTTTTAAAGTCATCGATGGCTCTGTTAAGCTGGGGGATAAAATTAAATTCATGGCTTCCGGTAAAGAGTATGAGATTGTTGAACTTGGCTTTTTGAATCCTCAACGTGTTCCCGTTAAGGAGTTGAATACCGGTGATGTCGGATATTTAGCCGGCTCTATCAAGGAATTGACCAGATTTGTCGGGGATACGATTACCCATGTAGACCTGCCTGCAAATGAGCCTTTGCCAGGGTATAAAGAAGCACTGCCTATGGTCTTCTCAGGTATGTATCCTGTTGATAATGA
>CASEVT010000089.1 GCA_949291445.1 uncultured bacterium
ACCGTCGTTTGAGTAAGTTTCTGTAACTCACTCCACAACGCTCGGGCTTCAGTATTGTTTAGAGATACTGTGTGATTAATGAAGTTTATTAGACGTTTTTATTGAGTTACAGGGGCTACGCACTTGTTATAATTTTGTTTGGGAAGAACTTCATAACGGTCGGACTTCGGATTTTGGGATTACAGGACATCTTTTAAATTTACAAGTTCTTGTATACAAACAATAGTTTTATCTTTTTCTATAAGTTGGCAAAAAAAAACATTTACATGTTTTGTACTTGCTAAGATTTACTATAAGAAAACAGAAATATAGGGGCAAATATGCAAAACATAAATAATAACAGGATTAATTTTCACGGCGCTTATATAATCAAGGGTTCGGCTAAAGCGGTGAAGCGATTCCAAATGGAGTTAGACAGGAAGAAATTCATTGAAAGAAAGTTTGATGTATATACTACGCAATTGACAGATTTTTATCACGATGATCAGCCATATATGGAACTTTTAGTCTGCACTGATAATCATATACGAAATTTCAAAAATTATCTTCAAAAATCTATTAAAGAAAATGAAAAAAAGGTAAAAAGATTTGCAGACGATTTTAACGGTTGGACTAAAGAAAAAAAGGATAAGTGGGTTAAAGCAATAAATGAAGCAGTGGCAATGGCGGATGAATGTAAGCAGAAAGAACTTGCCCCGGGAGAAAAAGGTTTAAAAGAAGGAAATCCGGATGTTTTTCTTGATTGGTATAATTCAGCAATAAAAAAATCAAACGAAAAATATGAAGAAATTAGCAGAGCCGGCAGTCTTCGTTTTCCTGCAAAAATCAGAAGAATCGATGCTGATAAGGCATTTAACGCCCTTGTGGACAATAATTTTAATATAAAAGAGGGTTTCATTAGAAACAATTCTAATAAATTGGATATAGTAGTTGACGGAAATAAAGAATATAGATACAAAAACAACAAATTTACGGAGATTATAACGTACAAAAATGATCCGGAAGAAGGGGTTATTGTAGACATGTCTGAAAAATTTTATTACGACAAAAATGGCAAATTTAAAAAAATAATAAAAAGAGATGCCAATGGAGATGTTGTTGATATAGTAAGAAAAAGAGATTAGTTGCACCAAAGCAGATCATTTTTTTAAAGTATTTGTAATACGGGCATTTTTGTGGTAGCGTTTTACTGTGTAAATACGGTTATTAATGTTATTAATACTTACTACGTTTATTTAAAAGGAGAGTACAACATGACAGAAAAACGAGTATGGTTATTTGAAGAAGGTAACGCAAATATGCGCAATCTTTTGGGCGGAAAGGGTGCTAACCTTGCTGAAATGACTAATTTGGGACTGCCAGTTCCACCGGGGTTAACTATTACAACAGAAACATGTATGGATTACATTAATCACGGTAACAAAATGCCAGCCGGAGTAATGGATGAAGTTAAAGAAGCATTGAAAAAAGTAGAAGCAAAAGCCGGAAAAAAATTCGGTGACGCTGAAAATCCGCTTTTGGTCTCAGTACGTTCCGGAGCAAGACTTTCTATGCCCGGTATGATGGAAACTATCTTGAACCTTGGTATGAATGATCAAACTGTTGAAGGAATGATCAAACTGACTAACAACCCCAGATTCTGCTATGATTCATACAGAAGATTTTTAACAATGTTCGGCTCAGTTGCTTGGGACATTGAAAGAATGAAGTTTGAAGAATATATTGACAAAATTAAAGCTGAAAAAGGCTACAAATTAGACGTAGAATTGACTGCTGAAGATTGGAAGTCTTTGATTGAACCATACAAAGCATTAATTAAGGCTGAAACAGGAAAAGAATTTCCTCAAGATCCTTATGTACAGTTAGAAGAAGCAATAGAAGCAGTATTCCGTTCTTGGAATATACCACGTGCGGTAGCATACAGAAATCACTACAAAATTGACCACAATTACGGTACGGCTGTTAACGTTCAGACAATGGTATTCGGAAATATGGGTGATGACTGTGCAACCGGTGTATCATTCACCAGAAACCCATCTACCGGTGAAAACAAATTCTATGGTGAATATTTGACTAATGCACAAGGTGAAGACGTTGTTGCCGGTATCAGAACACCTCATCCGATTGCGGATTTGGAAAAAGAAATGCCTGAACAATACAAACAATATGTTGATATTGCTAAAAAACTCGAAGAAGGCTACAAAGATGTTCAGGATATGGAATTTACGATTGAAAAAGGTAAACTTTATATTTTGCAAACAAGAAACGGAAAGAGAACTGCAAAAGCTTCCGTAAGAATTGCTGTTGAAATGGCGGAAGAAGGAATCATTTCAAAAGAAAGAGCAATTGAATTGGTAGATGCAAATCAATTGTACCAAGTATTGCTTCCGGACTTTGATCCTGCGGCTAAAAAAGAAGCACATAAGATTGCACAAGGACTCGCAGCATCACCTGGAGCAGCTGTAGGTAAAGTTGTGTTTGATACGGAAGAAGCAGCGCAACGGGGTAATTCCGGCGAAAAAGTTGTTCTCGTAAGATTGGAAACTTGTCCGGATGACATACACGGTATGATTGCATCTCAAGGTGTATTAACCCTCAGAGGCGGTATGACATCTCACGCGGCAGTTGTTGCTAAAGGTATGGGCAAACCTTGCGTTGCAGGTTGTGAAGATTTGAAAATTGATTTGAAAAATGAAACACTCACGGCAGCGGATGGTTCAGTTTACCACAAAGACGATATCATCTCATTAGATGGTGGTACAGGTGAAGTATTTGCAGGTTCTGTACATTTAGTACCGCCTGTAATGGATGATAACTTCAAAAAATTATTCACCTGGGTAAACGAAGTTAAACAGCTTGGTGTTCGTGCTAATGCTGATACTCCGGCTGATGTGGCTAAGGCTTTGGAACTTGGTGCAGAAGGTGTTGGTCTTTGCAGAACTGAACACATGTTTATGGCTCCTGAAAGATTGCCTTGGGTTCAAAAGATGATTATTGCTGAAAATCTTGAACAAAGAAAAGAAGCATTGAGCCATCTGTTACCAATGCAGTATCAAGATTTCTATGAAATGTTCAAAGCAATGGGTGAAAAACCGATGACTATCCGTCTTCTTGACCCACCGTTGCACGAATTCCTGCCGTCGAAAGAAGAGTTAATCGCGACTGTTGCAAGAAAGAAAGCACTTAATGAAGATGTGAAAAAAGATGAAGAAATGCTTCACCTCGTTGAGTCAATGTCTGAATTAAACCCGATGATGGGTCTTCGCGGATGCCGTCTTGGTTTGACTTGGCCGGAAATCAACGAAATGCAAGCTAAGGCTATTTTCTCTGCTGCTTGTGATCTGAAAAAAGAAGGTCTTGATGTAAAACCTGAGGTTATGATTCCTCTTGTCGGTCACGTTAATGAGCTTAAAGAAGCAAGAGCTGTTGTTGAAAAAGTTGCTAAGGAAGTAATGGAAGAAAAGGGTGTTAGTGTGGAATATAAGATCGGTACTATGATTGAAATTCCGCGTGCAGCCTTAACTGCTGACAAAATTGCTGAATATGCAGAGTTCTTCTCATTCGGTACTAACGACTTGACTCAAATGACATTCGGATATTCAAGAGACGATGCAGAAGGAAAATTCCTCAACAAGTATGTTGACAACAAGATCCTTCCTGCTAACCCGTTTGCAACATTGGATCAAGAAGGTGTCGGTCAATTGATGGAAATTGCTTTAGCGAAAGCTCTGCCTGTCAGACCTGACTTGAAACGCGGTATTTGCGGAGAACACGGTGGTGATCCCGAATCTGTTAAATTCTGCCATAGAATTGGCTTGAATTATGTTTCTTGTTCACCTTTCAGAGTTCCGCAAGCAAGACTTGCTGCTGCTCAAGCAGTTATTGAACAAAAAAAGGCTAAAGAACTTTGCGCTTGCAAGTAGTTTAGTATAATTAAAAATAAGCCCCCGGGATTTTTTCTCGGGGGCTTTTTAATTAGTTTAAAATATTTTTTAGCTCATCACTTTTATAAATTTTTTCTAAATCATCATATCCGCCAACATAATGATTATTTATAATTATTTGAGGAACAGTTGATATTTTGGGTTTGTTATACTTTTGCGACAGCTGTGAACATGCAATTTCATAATTATCTTCTATGTTATGTTCAACAAATTCCAATTTTAGCATTGAGAATAATTTTTTTGCTTTTATACAATAGGGACAATTTTTTATCGTATATATTTCAATTTCATTCAAGTGTACACTCCTTACAGTTAAATTTATAAACTCATCAATTTATTTTATAGCCATGTGCAAAAATATTGCAATAGCCAAAATAGAAAAAATGTTCCCAAATAAGTATTTTAAAGTTTAATATCAACTCTCATGCTGAACTAAGTTCAGCATGAGAGACGACTAATGATGAACTGTCAAAGTGTTAAAAAATGAGCTGTCACACTAGATCCCAAAGCCCGAGCGTTGTGAAGTGAGTTACAGAAACTTACTCAAACGATGGTGAGCGAGGTTTGTTTGAGGGCTATGTAAGAATAACAAATTACTTTTAATTATCTGATATAAGCAAATTATATAGCCCGAGTTGTCGAGCTTGGGTTTGAGATAGTTTCTGTACGAACGAAACATTCGGTCGAAAAGTTTCTTGGGCTCCACCCGTTCTTTGCGATCAAAGA
>CASEVT010000090.1 GCA_949291445.1 uncultured bacterium
GTAGATTTAATTTTTTTGATATGTTATAAAAAACAGTTTTCTGCGAACTCTAAATATTATTTATACAAATATATACAATTAGTAGTATAAAAACTGTACAAAAAATGCCAGTATATTAAAATATATTAACTTATATGTAAAATCTAACAAAAATTTTTTTTATTATTTTTGTATAAGTATGCATATAAGAAATAGTTTTTGTGTTTAATCAAAGAAAATTAGTAGTAACTTATATGTCTAAATACTTATTTCAACTGTTACAAATAATCATTTAAGGTGTTTATTTACAATTTTGGCAGATTGCAATTAGTTTTGGGGCATGCTAATTTATTTGATTGCTTTTCTTGACGAAACGCAGCTGAGCCATAGAAAATATCCCTATGCGGACAGCCTCTTACCAACTTGGTAACTATACGCTCCACCGATAAGATCCTGAAACAAATTCAGTGTGATAGCGCGGTTTATGAATATTTTTTACAAAAAAAGTGGCAAGCAAAAACTTACCACTTCTTTATTTAGTTACCTTTTTATTAGTTATTCATATCTCTTACACTCAAAGCAATGCGGTGTTCTTGGGGTGTGAATTTTTTTATCAACACTTTTACTTCTTCACCTGCTTTGTAGATATCGAAAGGATTAGCTTCCGGATCTTCCATTTCTGCTACTGGCAACAAAGCTTCTACTCCGGGGAATATGTTTATAAATGCTCCGAATGAAGTTACTTTATTTACTGTTCCAGTGATGATTTCACCTTCTTTGAATTTATCTTCAATTTCTTCCCAAGGGTTGTCGCCGATTCTTTTCAGACTCAAGCTAATTCTCTTTAGTTGTTCATCTATTTTAAGAATCTTAACTTCAATTTCTTGACCCAAAGTCAAAACATCAGACGGATGTTTAATTCTTTGCCAAGAAATTTCGGAAATTGGCAGCAATCCGTCTACTCCGTTGATATCAACGAATGCGCCGAAATCTGCAATTCTTACTACTTCACCCTTAACTATTTGATCTATTTCAAGGTTAGAAATTACGTCATCAACGAGCTGTTCTCTTTGTTCAGCCAAAGCTTGTCTTTGTGAAAGGATTAATTTGTTGCGTTTTGCGTCGGCTTCAAGAACTTTTACTTCAATTTCTTTGTTCATCAATCCGTCGAAAGGCATACCGGTTCTCAATTGTGATGCTGGAATGAATCCTCTCAAATCCATTGCTTCAACAATTACGCCGCCTTTAACCAGTGATGCAACTTTTGCTGTAATTGTTTCACCGGATATTTTAGCGTTTTGAAGTGTTTGCCATGCTTGTGCGCAAGCCACTTTTTTCAGTGACAATATCATTCCGCCGTCTTCTTTTTCGTCTTCTTTCAAGATATAAAATTCTTTTTGATCTCCGATTTTGAGCGGGTTTTCGCTAAGCATTGAAGATGGTATTTCTCTTGTGGGCAAGAATCCTTCTGATTTTGCTCCGATATCTACCAAAAATCCGTCGTTTTCTTCTTTTACTACCACACCTTTTACAACATCTGCTACGTTAAGCTTTGTCATAAAAGATTCTTCCAAGAGTCTTTCAAATTCGTCCATTGTGGACTTTTCTGTTGCTTTTGTCATAATTTATTTTCCTTTCTTAATTATATTTTAATTGTATTTTTCAAGTTCTTTTATTACTCCGTTTATTATATTTTCCGGAGTTGATGCGCCTGCGGTTACGCCAATATTTTTTGCTTTGAGTATTTCTTCATCGTAATTTTTTAATTCTTCGAATGTCTCTATGTGAATCGTGTTAGTGATCCCCTTCAATATTTCCGCAAGATGGGTAGTATTTGCACTTTTTTTGCTCCCTACCACTATCATCAAATCTGATTCTTGTGCAAGATTTCTTGCCTCATTTTGTCTTAACGAAGTGGAGGCGCATATTGTGTTGTAAACCAGCAATTCTTTGGTTATACCAGTCAAATAATCCACTATATTTTTCAAATTTTCAATTCTCTGAGTGGTTTGTACAACTACACCGATTTTTTTATGTTCTTTTATTTTTGTTTCATAAGCTTTTAGTGAATCAATATCCGGCGCGACAATGATGTTTTCGCCGTATTTTTGCGCATTAGCCCTGATTGCCGCAACCTCTGGGTGCTCCGGTTTGCCCACTATGACAAGCATATAACCCTGTTGAACTACACCTATTGCTTTTTGCTGTACTTTTTTTACGTCCGGACAGGTCAAATCTACTATTTCATATCCCTTTTTCTGGATCTGTTCAAAAACTTCCGGTGATGCTCCGTGACTTCTTATTACACAAATTCCGCCGTTGCCTTCAGGCAATTCATACACTGTTTTTATACCCAGCTTTGAAAGTTCATTGATTACATGTGAGTTATGGATTAGCTCACCAAGAACCCAGATCTGTTTCTGTTCATTCTCTGATTTTAATCTTTTTGTAGTTTCAACGGCTCTTTTTACGCCGTAACAAAATCCTGCATGTTTTGCCAGTTTAATATTCTTTTTCAATAAAAGATACTTCCTGTCTTTAGACTCACAACAAACTTATCATTCATCGTGGTAAGAATTTTATATCACGAACATTTTTCAATTACAATAATTTATTTATGGCGATAATAAGCAAATCAAAAAGTAAAAAAGCAGGCTATCAACCTGCTTTTTGCATAAAATTCTTTGTAATACAAACCACTATTTTTTTTGTTCGTATCTTTTTTTGAATCTTTCAACACGTCCTTCGGTATCCATAATTTTTTGTGTACCGGTGAAGAACGGATGGCAGTTGTTGCAAATTTCAACTGTAATATCTTCGTTTACGGAACCTGTTTCAATTTCGTTTCCGCATACGCATTTAATTTTCATTTTTTTGTATTCCGGATGTATGTCTTTTTTCATTTTATTCATTCCCTTCTGTGATGTTTACTTTTATCATAAATTGCTCAAAAATTATTATCAAGTTTTTTTGTGATAATATTAATTTGTATTAATTATCCCATTGTACAGAGGAATCAAATTATGAAAATGTCACAACTTTTTGTTCAAACACTGCGTGAATTTCCATCCGACGCTGAGGTTATGAGTCATAAACTTCTTGTAAGAGCAGGATACATCAGAAAATTGACCTCCGGTGTTTATAATTATTTGCCTTTAATGTGGCGTGTATTGAGAAAAGTTGAGAACATTGTTCGTGAAGAAATGGATGCAACCGGTGCTCAAGAGCTTCTGATGCCGTTTGTTCAACCTGAGGAATTGTGGAAAGAATCCGGACGATGGGAGGTCTACGGTAAAGAATTAATGCGGCTTAAAGATAGGCACGACAGAGGTATGTGTCTTGGACCGACTCATGAAGAAGTTATAACCTTTGTTGCCAGAGAAGGCATCCGCTCATACAAGCAGCTTCCTGTCAACCTTTATCAAATACAATCTAAATTCCGTGATGAAATTCGCCCCAGATTCGGTCTTTTGAGAGGTCGTGAATTCATTATGAAAGATGCATACAGTTTTGACACTTCTCAAGAGGGGCTTGAAAGATCATACAAGGTTATGGCTGATGCATACACAAAAATCTTTAACCGCTGCGGGCTTGAGACAAAAGCCGTTCAATCTGATTCCGGTGCGATTGGTGGGGCTGTTTCTCATGAATATATGGTTTTGATTGATGACAAGGATAACAATGCCGGTGAAAATGACGTATTTTACTGCAAAAAATGCGGCTATGCAGCTAACAGTAATCATGCTGTTTCTAACTTGCCTGATGCAGTTATTGATGGCGGTTTTTCCGAATGTAGAAAAGTTGATACACCTAATACCGTTACTATAGAGCAGGTTGCTGATTTTCTCGGTGTTCCTGCTACTGTCATCTGTAAATCTATGATATATATTGCCGATAAAAAGCCTGTTATGGCATTGATTCGTGGTGATAAACAGTTTGAAGAAACTAAAGTTGCTAATGCTATTGGTGCAATCGAAATCCGGAGTGCTTCACCGGCTGAACTCGAAGAAATCTTCGGTGCAGGTAAGGGATTTATCGGACCTAAGGATCTTAAAGATATACCTGTTATTGCAGATTTGACCGTTAAGGAGTTGAAGAATTTTGTAATCGGTGCTAACGAGAATGATAAGCACTTTGTCGGTGTCAATTGGGGTGTAGATTTGTCGCAACCCGAGTTTGCAGATATCAGACTTGTTGAAAAAGGTGAGTTTTGTCCTGATTGTGGCGAACCGCTCTTTGTTACAAAAGGGATTGAGGTTGGTAATATTTTTCAGCTTGGTACTAAGTATTCTGAAAAAATGCATGCTGTTTATGTCGATGAAAACGGTAAAGAAAAACCTTTTATCATGGGCTGCTACGGAATTGGTATCTCCAGAACTGCTGCGGCTGCCGTTGAAAGACATCATGATGAGTTTGGAATAAAATGGCCTATCTCCATCGCTCCTTACCATGTTATTGTCGTTCCCGTTAATGTTAATGACGAAAAACAGGTTACCGTTGCTAATCAAATTTATAAAGAATTGCTTAGCAAGGGTGTTGAGGCGGTTATTGATGATCGTGATGAGCGTGCAGGTGTTAAGTTTAAAGATTCTGAACTTATCGGTTTTCCGTTTAGAATTACTGCCGGAAAAACTGTTGAGGAGGGATTGGTTGAATTTAAAATCCGTGAAACCGGTGAGGTACTTAAAATTACTCCAGATGAGGCTATTCAACGTGTTGTGGATGCCGTTTCTCAAATAAAATAATTGTTTGTTATTTGCTTGAAATTGCATCTTAATTTGTATAAAGAAAGAAGCCTGAATTTCTCAGGCTTCTTTTTTGATGTTTAAAATCAGATTATTTGCCGCAAGAACAGCATTCGCTACCGCATCCGAAGTATTCTTTTACTTCGTTTACACGTACCTTAATACGACCGTCAACTGCTATGCCTTCACCTGTTTTTTCAGAGATGAGCAGCGGATTTATATCCAATTCATCAATAAACTTGAAGTCATTAACCAGTTGTGACAATCTCAATAATGTTTCTTGTATTTGTTCCATTTGTGCCGGTTTTGTGCCTCTTGCACCTTTCAACAATTCGTATGCTTTAACAGATTTAATCATTTCATCTGCGTCAACATCCGTTAACGGTGCAATTCTAAAGGTTACGTCTTTCATTGTTTCAATGAATACACCGCCCAGACCGAACATCATCATTGGACCGTATTGCGGGTCAGTTGCAATACCGCATACCATTTCACGGTTGCCTTTAACCATTTCTTGAATAATTACACCTTCAAGCCCGTCTATCAGACCTTTTTCTGTTAATTTTGCTATAAGATCTCTGTATTCTTCTCTGAGTTGTTCTTCAGATTGAATATTGATTCTTACGCCGCCAACATCGGTTTTGTGTGAAGTAGTTTTTGATGTCATTTTCATTACTACCGGATATCCGATCGAGTTACCGAGATTTGCAACTTCTTCTTCATTCGTTGCAAGTCCGTATTTGCAAGCTCTGATTCCGTAAGCATCCAGTACATCGATTGATTCCAATGTTGTCAATTGAGCACGTCCGTCTGCTACTGCACCTTTGATTATTCTTTCTGCCTTTGACTTATCTACATCATAAACAGGAATCTTTCCTTCAGGTCTTTGCATCCAGAGTCTTTGTTGATTCAATCTGTTGAATCCGTCTGCTGCTTCTTCTGCATACATAAAGAACGGCATATTTACATCCATATTAGACAGTTGTGTAAAGAATTCGCTCTTTGTCATAAATACGCCGATTATCGGTTTTTCAGGATTTTTAGCTTTTATTTCCATCAATGCTTTTGCGACATCGATATCTTTCAAGCCCAAGAACGGCAAGTAGATAACTGCTATCATATCGACATTTTCATCGGCAATAACTGTTTCCAGTGTTTGTTTGTAGTGTTCGATAGGTGCTGATGCTATCATGTCTATCGGGTTTTTAACACTTGCTGCTGCCGGCAGGAAACTTCTTAGTTTTTCTTTTGTTGCATCGGTAATTTTTGCCATTTGCAATCCGTATTCGCACACGGCATCCGTTGCCATAATTCCGGGACCGCCTGAGTTGGTTATGATTGCTACTCGGTCACCTTTCGGGATTGGTGATGTTGCAAACACTTTCGCTGTTGAAAACAGATTTTTCAGTGAATATTCTCTTATTACACCTGATTGTTTCAAAAGTGCATTAGCTGCTTTATCTGCTCCTGCAAGTGAGCCTGTGTGTGATGATGCTGCTGATGCGCCCGCTGCCGAACGACCTGCTTTGAGTGCTAAAACCGGTTTTTTCTTGGTTATTCTTGATGCTAATTTTCTGAAATTAGACGGATTTTGGATTGATTCCATATATAATAGGATTTGTTCAACATCGTCTTCATTTTCCCAGTATTCCATTGCTGTTTCTGCGTTGATATCAGCTTGGTTACCGATTGAAATGAATTGTGCAAAACCAAGGTTTAAGTCTTTCAAGATGTTCAAAATACCGCCGCCCAGTGCGCCTGATTGAGATACAAATCCGATGTTGCCTCTTTCGGGCAATGATTCTGCAAAACATCCGTCCATTCTGATGTCCGGTGCTGTGTTTACTACACCCAGACAGTTCGGACCTACGCATCTCATTCCGTATTCTTTTAATTTTGCTACCAGTTGTTTTTCAGCTTCGGCGCCTTCCGCTCCTGCTTCTTTGAAGCCTGCTGAGATTATGCATATTCCTTTGATTCCCTTTTCGTGGCAGTCGTCTATTGCTTGCAATACAAATTTTTGTGCTATTACTATTATCGCAAGATCAACTTCGCCCGGGATTTCTTTTACGTTTGTATATGCCTTAAATCCTTCGATTTCTCCGCCTTTTGGATTGACCGGATAGATATTTCCCGTGAATTTATATTCTTTTAATCGTTTCATTATATCAGAACCGATTGTGTGATCTTTTGTTGATGCGCCTACTACTGCGATTGCTTTTGGACGCATGATTTTGTCTAGTTGTTCTTTTAGCATTTTGTCACCTTTCTTTTTTATTTTTTTATTATTTATAATTTTTTATTTTTTCACGATTTAATAAAAATTTAATCCAATCCAATCACTATTATTATTGCTCGAACAAAAATTTTGTACAAATTTATTGAAAAAAAATTTGTACGGGATACAATAAAACACGCAACTTTAAAAATTCACGGTTTTTACGCTATTGCAATTTAAAATGATGAGTTCCTGTTTTCTTTAACGGGCAAAATTATTCTTTGTTTTAGGTTTTATTATTAATGAAAATACCTTCAGTATCCAAATTTACAAATTATATTAAATCCAAAGTCCGAGGAGTCAAGTCTTCTTTGTCGGTTCAAAACAGGCATGCTGCTGTTGCGGCTTTCAAGCCTGTTATGCATGTTGATACGTTTCGCAGACAAACTTATTCTCAGAAGATTCTTTCTCAACCGCTTAATGATAATGCAAGTTTTCTTTGTCGGCGTATTTTAAGTTCTGTTGATGAAATTACTCCATCGGTATTTAATAAGTTTTCAAAGGATGAGATTTCTGTAATTCGTTCTCAAATACCTTCTGAAATGGCTCATCATGCTGAGATTACTGTTGGAGTTTCCAGAGTGTTAAAAAATTATTTTGATAAAAATTTGAAAAAAGGTAACTATGTTTTTGTTTCTGTTGGGCGTTCTTTTGCTTCGGTTGCTCAATGTCTTAAGTTTATGGGGATTGAGGCGAGGTATTTACCTCTTTCGGATTTGAGTACTTATGAGGACAGTGTTGCTGAAAGAATGGTTCAGTCTTTCGGTTTTCCTGCTTATAAAGAGTATTTGTATGAACTTTTCGGGACTCCGGAGGCTTTGAAAAAAAACAAAAAATACTTTGTTGTCGGTGATTTTTGTATGTCCGGTACTACTCTTGATGTCACTAAAAAAATACTTTCTCATAATACTGTCGGTTTGTCTTCAAAAAAGATTAAGTATTATAATTTAAATTATTTACTTCAGAAAATTGCGGCGCAAAGAAAAACCAATCCTAAGGACCACGCTCTTATTGACAATTTTGTTCTTGATGCTGTTTTGCAAAATTATGATGAATATGCTCCTATTCGCCGGTTAAACTGGAAAAGCTTAGGATATATCAGGTTTGCTCTGCAATCTCCTAAAACGGATGTTACAAAAAAGTTTCAGTTTTGTCTTTCTGATATACTGTCTGATAATAGTTTGATTATTTGAGGTAATTTTATGAATAAAAATGTTTATGTATATGTGCTTGAGGGAAAAATTTATATTAATCTTACCAATCTTTGTACGAACAATTGTGTATTTTGTATACGAGATATAAAAGATGACGTTGTCGGGGCAAATTTACGTTTGGATTCCGAGGTTGTCAATGTTGATGAAGTTAAAAAACAACTTTTGGAGTTTAACCCTGAAAATTACCATGAAATAATCTTTTGCGGTTATGGCGAGCCTATTATAAAACTGGATGAACTTAAGGAAGTTGCGAAGTTTATTAAAGAAAAATATCCCCACATTAAAACCAGAATTAACACAAACGGTCAGGGATGTCTCATTCATAAAAGAAATATTGTACCTGAATTGGCAGGAATTATTGATACTGTTTCTGTCAGCTTCAACGCTCAGACCGAGGATTTGTACAACGATATTTCTCAACCCAAGTTAAGAGGTGCTTATCAAGCTATGCAGGATTTTATTGTGGATTGTGTAGAAAACGGGATTGAAACTTATGCTACAATCGTCACCGGATATAAGGATTATAAAGTCGACAAGGATAAGTGCAAATATATGATTGAAACTCTGGGCGCAAAATTTCGTGAACGTCCCTGGATCGAAAACGGATACTAAACCATTAAACCTTTTCATTAAAGGTTACAAAAAATGATTCCATTAACTCGTTCACTTCTTCTTTGAACTGGGTGATTGTGCTCATGTCTATATTAAACTCTTCCAGTGCACGTTTATCTATGTTGTTTTCTTCGGGTTGGCAAATCTGGTTGGCTATATATATCAAGCAGCTTGCTTTTTGCATTGATGATGAGAATGGATCGTGGTGGTATTTTATACAATTGGCGAGCAAAACGGGCAGACGCCATCTTTTTACCAGCAAAAATCCTGCTTCGGTGTGGTTTATTCCAAAAACATTCTCTTCCGCAACAAGTTCATCTTCACCATCTTTCACACGATTCATTACATCTTGATACTTTTGATTACTTGAAAGATTGAGAATAACTTTTCCTATATCGTGCAAAAATCCGATAGTGAATGCATCTGCTGAATCTATTGTATCTGTGCATTTTGCAATATGTTCGCAGGCTATAGCCGCTTTTATGGAGTGTTTCCACATATCTCTGCCGCATTGCGAAGTCAACATCGGTTTTAGGGCAACCGCTATTACTATATTTTTTGTTTGCGTCATTCCAAGAAGCGCTATTGCATTCTTTATTGAGGTTATCTCCTGCGCAAATCCGTAATATGCTGAATTTACAAGCTTCAATACTTGTGAAGTCAGTGCTTGATCGTAGGACATTATTTCCGAAAGTTCTTTTGTTCCTGCTTTATCATCCTTAATTATATTCAATGCTTTGATTATGACGTTGGGCATTGCAGGAACATCTTTCAGGGTTTGTATTATCTCCAGAGGTGTTTTTTCCATAATTTATACCTGTAGGTGTTTTTTGATTGACAGGAAGCTTCCTCCTGCTCCAAAGCCAATCGCGATCACAAATAATACCAGTATTACAACATTATTTGCAAGTACCGGTGAGGGAACTACGAAAAATTCGTGTACTTTTAGCAATCCGTTATGCGCTGCATTTATCGGGATTAGGGCAATTAAGGCTCCCAAAAATCCATATATTGCTCCTTGCAATATCAACGGAATTTTTATGTACCAGTTGCTTACTCCCATAAGGCGCATTATCTCTATTTCTTCCTTTCGGGATTGGATTACCAATTGAATTGTATTATTTATTATTGTTATTGTCAAAATTGCCACCAAGATTACCACAAGAAGCGTTATTGTATGTACAACGTTATTGAACATTTGCATCTTTTTCGCTAAATCCTGTGCATAATTCATATCTTCAACCGTTTTATATGTTTTTATTTCTTTAAATACTGCATTTATGTTCTCGGGTTTGTCGACTTTTACATGCAAAGTATCCGGCAGCGGGTTGTTCATATCCGGCACATCGATTTCTCTTTTTAACTCTTCCCAAGAGTGCTCTTTCGGGATAATTTTTACCCGTTCAACGTGCTCTATTTGTCTGATTGTATCTGCTATCTTATTCGGTTCTGCACTGGGTTTTAAGTATACTGAAATCTCAAGTACGTTTCCAAGTTGTGATACAAATGATGACAAAGACAGTGTTGTTCTGAATAATGCTCCGAATATCGATAATATTGCTGCCATTGTTGTTATGATCGCAAGATTAATCCAGCCTGTTCGTTTTATACCGTTTATTGTCTCAAGCCCTATGCGGTATACAAGCCGCAATTCTCTTAGCCAATCTTTGGGTATATGTGATTTTACGGTCTTTTTTATATTATCTTTTGTATCATTCATAAGTACCTGCCTGCACATCCCTTATAATTTGACCACCTTCAAGCGTGAGGACGCGCTTTCTAAAATAATCTACCATTGCATGGTCATGTGTCGAGACCAATACTGTTATGCCTTTTTGATTTATCTGTTCAAGTATTTGCATAATTTCCATTGAGTTTTTCGGATCCAGATTTCCCGTAGGTTCATCCGCAATCAGCAACGGCGGACCGTTTACTATTGCTCTTGCAATACTCACTCTTTGTTGTTCTCCGCCTGAAAGTTCTGTCGGTTTGAATTTCATTTTATCTATTAAACCAACAACTTTCAATGCACCTACGACTCTTGCTTCAATTTCTTTTGAACTCATTCCGAGTGTTCTGATTACGTATGCGCAATTGTCATATACGCTCTGGTTTTGTAACAGTTTATAATCCTGAAAAACTATACCCATACAGCGTCTGAGGTTCGGTACTTTTTCTGACGGCAGATTCGCAATATTTATTCCGCCTATCATTACGCTTCCGGTTGTGGGGGTTTCTTCTTTGTATAAGAGTTTTAAAAGTGTTGATTTCCCTGCTCCGGATGCGCCTGTTACGAACACAAACTCTCCTGATAGTATATCAAGATTTACATTCTTTAATGCGTAATTGTTTTTATATTTCTTTGTTACTCCCCGAAGTTGTATCATATATGGTTCCTATTTCTTCATGTAATTGATAATTCGCTCTGCCAGTTTATCGTATGTCATAGCGTAAAACTTCATTAGTTCTCTTTGTTCACCGCTTTGTCCGAATTCGTCATTTATTCCTATTCTTTTGACTTTTACCGGACACTGTTCGCTTAAAACTTCGCATACTGCCGAACCGATTCCGCCTATTATTGAATGGTTTTCAATTGTTATTACATTTTTTGTTTTCTGTGCTGAACTGACTATGGTTTTTGCATCTATCGGTTTTATTACGGGCATGTGTATAATTTCGGCATTAATACCGTTTTTCTCGAGTATTTCCGCACAATCAAGCGTTTCAGACAACGTTTCTCCGTTGGTAATTATTGTTAAATCGCTGCCTTCTTTGACTATATGTGCCTTGTTAGGGTCAAATTTGTATGTATCAGGATCAAAAATATTCACAACATTTGTTCTGGCTAATCTTATATAAACCGGTCCGTTGTATTCTGCGGCAAATTTGATTACTTCTCTTGTTTCAGTGCAATCTGCAGGTACTATAACCATCATATTAGGAATATTTCTCATTATGGCTACGTCTTCGAGTGCCTGATGGCTTGCACCGTCTTCGCCCACTGTTATACCGCCGTGGGTTGCTACTATTTTTACGTTAAATTTCGGATAACAAACAGAGTTTCTTATCTGTTCCCAGGCTCGTCCGGTTGCAAACATTGCAAACGTTGAGACAAACGGAATTTTTCCGACTGTTGAAAGTCCTGCGGCTGTAGTCATCATATTTTGTTCTGCTATACCCATGTTGAAGAAACGCTCGGGGTACTCTTTTGCAAACATTGCTGTTTGTGTTGAGCAGGACAAGTCTGCATCCAAAACCACTATTCTGTTATTCGACTTTCCAAGCTCTACGAGAGTTTTTCCATATTCTGAACGAATGGATTTTTTTTCTCTGTTTTTACCGCTTAATATTTTCAACATTTTTTATCCTTATTACGTAATTATAGTTTACAAGATTCCAACTCGTTTAGTGCTTTTTGAAATTCTTCGTCATTAGGTGCTTTTCCGTGCCATCCGGCGTTATTTTCCATATATGATACGCCCTTGCCTTTTATTGTATCGGCAATTATTGCTGTAGGGGTATCCATTGTTTTTGCTGACATCACTGCGTCAAAGATTTCCTCAACGTCGTGTCCGTCAATTTCTATGACATTCCATCCAAACGCTTCCAATTTTTCATTTAGCGGCTCAATAGACATTACATCGTCGGTGCAGCCGTCGATTTGAAGTTTGTTCCGGTCGATGAATACGATCATATTGTTCAATTTTCGATGAGAAGCATTCATAAATGCCTCCCACACGCTGCCTTCCTGAAGTTCGCCGTCACCCATGTACACATAAACCGTAGCAGGGTTTTTATCAAGTTTCAGACCCATAGCCACTCCGCAGGCTATTGATATACCCTGACCCAGTGAACCCGTTGAAACTTCTATACCGGGAAGGTGCAGGCTGGATGGATGTCCTTGAAGTCTTGTTCCGAGTTTTCTGAAGGTGAGCAATTCTTCTTCCGGCAAATATCCGCAATGAGCAAGAATTGAATATAATGCTGCCGATGCGTGACCTTTAGAGAGGATAAATCTGTCTCTTTTTTCAAAATCTGCTGATTTGTTCCATTTTGGGTCGTGCTTCATACAGTGTTTGTACAACACTGCCATAATCTCTACTGCACTGAGATTGCCGCCGGGGTGGCCTGATTTTGCTGCATGAATCATTTTTATTATGTCTATTCGCATTTGCAAGCATAACTTTTTCAATTCATCGACCTGTGCCGGTAAAAGTTGTTTATCCATTTTTAACCCTTTTTCTGAAAGACTGATTCTATTATAACCCTAATCAGGAACATTGGCAAAGCAGGAAAGATCCGTTTAAAACGTTTCGGCTCTTGAACAGTTCTATAGAGCCATTCCAGTCCGAGTTTTTGGTAAATTTCGGGGGCTCTTTGTACAACTCCCGACCAGACGTCAAAACTTCCTCCAACACCTATAAACACTGTTGAAGGCATATCTTTTTTGAATTTTGAGATTAATAGCTCTTGTTTTGGTGCGCCCAATGCAATTAGTGCTAAAGAGGGGTTTGATGCTTGCATATCGGTTTTTATTTGCGCTTCTTCATCACTGTTAAAATACCCGTTTCTGGCATAACAAATGTTAAGATTTTCAAACTCTTTTGTAAGATTCTCTTTAGCCTTTTGCAAGATTTCTTCTTTTGCGCCCAGAAGTGCCACTGAATAACCGTTTTGGGCGCAAAATTCTATAAGCTTTTTTGAAAATTCAACTCCGGGGATATTCTGCTGGGTTATGCCTTTTATTTTTAGTGCCAGTTTTATTCCTACTCCATCAGGTATTACTAAATCTGCGTTATTTATTACCTGATAAAACTCATTGTTTTTCTTTGCGGTTTCGGTCATTTCAGGGTTTATTGTCACAATTTGCATTCCGCAATTCTCTTGAATATTGCCGCAAGTAAGTTCGTATGCACTTTCAAAATCCAATAAATTTACCGGACAGCCCAATATTTTTGCTTGTTTTTTTTTCATTTTCATACTCCGTAATATTTTTTAGTTGTGAGTACCGAATGGCATGTTATATTTTTTTTCGTAGCCTATTGTTGTGCGGGTGTCATGTCCGGGGTAGACGGTTACGTCATCATCAAGTTTGAACAGCTTATTGATAATCGAGTTTTGTATTTGAGCAAAGCTGCCGCCTTCCAGATCCGTTCGTCCGATTGAACCGTAAAACAATGTATCTCCCGATATTAAATTTTTGTCCGCAAAAAAACATACGCTGCCTCTTGTGTGTCCGGGGGTGTGGATAACTTTTATTTCGGTTTCTCCAAGTTGGAAGATTGTATTTTCATCAAAGGTTACTATATTTTCCGGAGGTTTTCCCTGTCCGAAACCGTACAATGAAATTTGTTTTTCCAGATTTTTAAGTAAATATTCATCATCTTTGTGTATGTACACTGCTACACCGGTTAATTTTTGTGCGTCATATTCTCCCAGTACATGGTCAAAATGTCCGTGAGTGTTGAGTATGTATTTTAATTTAGCATTGTGTTTTGAGAGTTCATCTTTTATTATCTCAAATTCGCCTCCGCAATCTACTATTGCAGCTTCTTTTGTCTCTTCATCCACCATTACATATGTGTTTGCGCTCAGGACTCCGTTTGGGATTGCTTTTATTATCATGAAATCTCCTAAAAAAGTTGTTTATTGTATGTTAACATAAAACTTTTTTTAGATTATAATTTTGCTTAAGAAAAATTATAATAAAGGAATAACTTATGCAAGCACGAAGAGCAGCTCGCGAATTGGCTCTAATCTTATTTTCGCAATTTGATAAAAATCTTACACGCTACAATCAGACAGAGTTTGAGGACATAATACTGAAATCGGTCAGGACTTTGACGAATAATTCGGCTGAAGAATTGAAAGTCAGTTTGGGCGCGTTGTATGCTATGAAAGAAAAAATTGAGAACTATGAGTCTGAATCAGAAATAAATCTTCAAAGACCGCTTGAAGCATCCAATATTCCGGTGCCGCTGCCTATGACTTCGGATATGATTGGAAGATTGGATGAAATGATTAATATTGCCGATAAGGTCGTTCTTGCTCTTGAGATTGCTGAAATGACTGCACTTGAGCATACCGGCGATGTTAAAAATTATGTTTTTGAAATCGCCAATGCTTATAAGCAAAACAATACCGCTATTGATAAGCTTATTCAGAAATTTGCTCACGGATGGGACATTGACCGACTCGTCAAGATTGATAAAGATATTTTGCGTATTGCCATTGCCGAGATAATGTATATTGAAAATACTCCTATTAAGGTCGTTATCGATGAAGCTTTGGAGCTTGCAAAAAAATATTCTACCGAGGATTCGTCATCTTTCATTAACGGTATTTTAGGCAAGGTTGTTGAAGAAAAGAAGGCTATGAGTTAGATGTTTGATTTTTTTAAGAAGAAATCAGATGATTCTGCGCAATCACATAATCAAACCGATGAGAAAAAAAATCTCTTTTCTCTCACTTTTGAGTCTTTGAAAAAAACTATCGAAAAAACAAGCGAATCACTTGTCGGTAATGTCGTTTCTCATATTGAAAATGAAGAAGAATTTGATGAGTTTATTCTTGATGATATGGAAGAACTGCTTATTAAGGCGGATTTGGGGGTTGGTGCGGCTTCTGAAATTGTCGATAAGCTCAGAAAAGGCAGCCAGCTTAAGCCATCTCAGGTCAGACAGTATTTGAAAGATGAGTTCTCAAAGATTCTAAGTTCTGCCGGTTCAAATCTTTTGGAATTTAAAGACGGTGAATTAAATATCTATTTCATAGTCGGGGTTAACGGTGCAGGTAAGACTACTTTAATCGGAAAACTCGCTAACAGGTTTAGATTGCAGGGAAAAAGAGTACTGGTTGCCGCTGCGGATACTTTTCGTGCTGCGGCTGAAGAACAGTTGAATATTTGGAGTGAGCGTGCCGGTGCTGATATTGTGCGCAATGACGGAGCTGATCCTGCTTCTGTCGTTTTTGATGCTATACAAAAAGCAAAAAATGAGGGGTATGATGTTATCCTTGTTGATACTGCCGGCAGGTTACAAAATAAATTTAACCTTATGAAAGAGCTTGAAAAAGTTAAGGGTGTAATTGACAAAAAAGCTCCGGAGTCTTTAAGAGAGTCAATTCTCGTTTTGGATGCTAATACCGGTCAGAACGGTTTGTCTCAAGCAAAGGTTTTTTCAGATTGCGTAAATTTATCTTCTGTTGCGTTGACGAAATTGGACGGCTCTGCTAAGGGTGGGATAATTCTTTCTATTGCCAGAGAAATGAAATTGCCGGTTAAGCTCATCGGGGTTGGTGAAAAACTCGATGATTTGAAAGACTTTGATTCAAGAGATTATCTTGAGGCTTTGTTTTCGTAATTTTTTGATGTAAGCCAGAGCGCAATTGTGCAAAATTTTTCTGCAAAAAGTTTTATAAATTTTGCAATTTGAGTTTTATTTTCCGATACAAAAATTTTCAAAAATATTGTTTAGTATGTCATCGGTGATGACTTCGCCGGTAATTTCATCCAGACTCATCAGGGCTGATTTTATGTCAATTGAGATCAAATCTTGCAATTCAAAAGCGTTTGTGGCATCGAGTGCAATTTGTAATGATTCCAGTGCTTTTTGCAGGCAGTCCTGTTGGCGCTGGTTAGTTGTGAATTCCGTTTCTGTGGCGTTTTTATCGATCACAAGCTTTGTAATCTTATCCTTCAATGCATCAATATTTTCACCGGTTTTGGTTGAGATACAGAAGTCTTCTTGTATTTTATTTAGATCGGATTTTGTTGCAATTTTTATGTGGGGTCTGTTTTTGATTAATTCATAAATTTTTTCATCGTCGTCTGTGAAACCGGAGTTGGAATCGTACAAGAACAGGATTAAATCAGAGTTTTCGACATATTTTTTTGTATAATCGATTCCAATAATTTCAACCTTGTCCAATCCTGAGTTCTCACGGATTCCGGCTGTATCAATTAAGGTTGCGGGGATTCCGTTTATATCGATTGTTTCTTGAATTACGTCACGGGTCGTTCCGGGGATGTCCGTAACTATTGCTCTGTCAAGATTTAAAAGCGCATTGAACAATGATGATTTTCCTGCATTGGGGCGTCCTGCTATGGCAATTTTTATCCCTTGTCTCAGAACGTTGGAGGCTTTTGCCGAAGCAAGAATTTTTTCGATCTTTTTTATACAAGCTTCAATCTCATTCTTTATAAATGCATACTCAGGTTCTGCTACATCTTCCGGAAAATCTATTGCGGCTGTAATCCTTGATAAAAGGTTAAAAATATTGCTTCTTATGCTGCCAATTTCTATTGCCAGTGCACCTGACAAGTTGTTCGCACTTTTTTGTGCAAAATTTTCGCTACGGGCATGAATCAAATCGAGTACGGCTTCTGCCTGTGAAAGATCAATTTTGTGGTTCAAAAATGCACGTTTTGTAAATTCTCCGCGTTCTGCAATTCTGGCTCCGTTCTTGAGCGTTAGCGACAGAATTTTTTGTACAACTTTTATACCGCCGTGGCATTGTATCTCGACAACATCTTCGCCCGTGTAGCTTTTTGGGGATTTGAACGGAAGCAGGACTACTTCATCTATTTTTGTTTCACCGTCTATGACCCATCCGTGATAGATTTTTCCTGCTTCTTTAACCGGTTTTGAGAATATTTTTTGTGCAACCAAAAACGCATCGGCACCGGATATCCTTATTACTCCGACACCGCCTGTTGCTATCGGGGTGGCTATTGCTGCTATGGTTTCAAATTCATAGTTGATATTCATACGGATATCGTATTATCAAAAACAGCTTAAATCAACAACATTAAAATTTTACAAGTTAAAACCCAGCGGTAAAAGTTCATTGATGCTGTAAATTGCACAATGAGAATCCTGACTTTCCATTATGACTTCCACATTGTGCCCTTTGCTGAATTCTGCAATCCACTGCCGGCAAGCTCCGCAGGGTGTACACATTTTTGTATTTTCACTAAAAACAGCAAGCTTTATAAGCTTTCCCTGCTCTCCGGCTGCAATTGCCGTTGAAAGTGCGTTTCTCTCGGCGCACAATGATAATCCGTAACTCGAGTTTTCAACATTGCAACCTTTATAATAATTGCCTGAATCATAAAGTGCGCAGGCTCCAACTTTGAAATTCGAATATGGTGCATATGCGTTGTGTGATGCTTCTTTAGCGTATTCTAAAAGTTGATAATTGTCTATCATTTATCCCTCTTCAAAATTATTTCTGTTTAGGTCTGTGATTTAAAAGTTTTAACCTAATTGGTTATTTTCTTGTGGGCGCACTCTTACCCATGGTTACACATTACTATTGTAGTGAAGAATTATAAATAAAAATCCATTATTTAACGGATATCCGAAAAATAAAAATGCATAATAATATTTATTGGAGAAGAGGGATATGAAATTTTTATCGAAGTCGGTTTTTTATTCAATATTTACGATTATGCTCATGTTGTCGGTTTTGGTTTCAGGTGCTTATGCAATAGAAGAAACGGTACATAGCAGTGCAAAATCAAAACCCACTGTTGCTGTTATTACGGATATAAATCACCGTGCAGGTACTATATATGTTGTTACGGGTGCGTCTGCAGATATTATTGCATCGGACATAATAACGGAATTAAACAATTCAAAACATGTTTATGCACCGGTTTTGGGCGATTCTATGCAAAAAGTTGCATCACATATGAACATTTACACAAAAACTTTCTTTGACGAGTATAAATATAACTACAATATAGATTTCATAAACTTAAGACGTGTAACACGCAATCTTCATGCAGATTACTTGCTGATGGTAACAAGCGGTCTTGATGTACAGAGCAACTTTTTGAAAGATACGTTCTGGAATAAACTTGCAATTGCAGGTCAGGAGTCTGTCAGACCGAGTTATAGGTTGACAACGCTTATTACTCTGATAAATTTGCATGATGAATCTATAATCTGGCAAGAACTGTACAAAAAAGATATCTCTGCAAACGATTATGACATTGGTAATGTGCAGTTTGCACCGAGTTATGCACAACTTTCGAAAATTAAGAAATATTCGAAAAATATTGCCGCACACGTCACACCTGAGATTAATATTGCAATAAATCCCGCACTTGCTCCAAAAAAAGAAAAACGATTGATTGAATTGAAGAAAAAAGATTTGGATGAGGATACTCGTTTTTATTATCCGTCTATCAACAAGGACAAGTTAAAAGAACAAAAAGATAAGTTTATTGAAAATGTTAACAATTTTACCCCTAAAATGCCTGAAAGTAACGATTCATACTTTGATAATCCAATTCCTGCAGAGCTGGAAGATGATGTGCTCCTGCCTAACGCACTGCCTCAAAATTCTTTGCCGCAAACACAGGAAATAAAAGAAGATTATCCAAAAATGCTCGATAGCGATGCTCCAAAATTGAAACCTGCCGTAGAAATTCAGGAATCACGATATAACTCGCCTAAAAAACAAAAAAAGAAAAATAAAACTGCTGTCCAATTTACTGTCTTTGAACCCGGTAATGTGTTTTAATTGATTTATTCAACACAATTAAAAAAGCATAATTTTAAAGTTTTAAAATTAACATAATTTACATTATTTGAATTATATGCGACAAATTGTATTGGTTATATTATGATAGTTGTAGAAGTTTGAAATTCGGAGGGAACTTGAGCGAAAAGCTGAAAATCAAAGGCGGCACAACCCTGAAAGGAGAAGTTTCAATAAGTGGTGCAAAAAACGCTGTATTGAAACTCATGGCTGCAGCTATACTCGCAAAGGGCGAAAGTAAAATATATAACGTTCCGGAACTTACCGATGTTCAAATAATGCTTAATGTTCTTGAAGAATTGGGCGTTAAGACTGTCTATGACAAGACTAATAAAACAGTTTCAATAAATGCAGAGAATATTACAAATATCACTGCAAAGTATGATTTAGTAAGTAAAATGCGTGCATCTTTCATTGTGCTCGGTGCACTGGTAACACGGTGTAAAGAAGCGATAGTCGCTTTGCCCGGAGGCTGTGCAATAGGTGAAAGACGGGTTGATTTTCATATCAAAGGGCTTGAGGCTTTAGGTGCCAAAATAAAGATTGAGAACGGCTATGTGCGCGCTAAGGCTTCAAAATTGAAGGGTGCTGATATATACCTTGATATCCCATCTGTAGGTGCGACTGAGAACCTTATGCTTGCGGCAATACTTGCCGACGGGGCTACACGTATACAAAATGCGGCGCAAGAGCCTGAGATTGTGGATTTAGCGAATTTCTTAAATGCCATGGGTGCTGATGTATGCGGTGCAGGTACTTCCGAAATTGTTATAAACGGCGTGAAACAAGAACAATTGCACCCTATTGAGTATGCAACCATTCCTGATCGTATTGAGGCAGGAACTTATATGGCAGGTATCGTAGCTACACGCGGTAAGGGTATTATAAAAAATGTTATGCCTTCGCATTTGACATTCTATAACTCAAAATTGATAAAAATGGGTGCGAAAATTAAACTACTCGAGCCTACAGTCATTGAAGTTAGCTGCAAACAAAGACTTAGTGCGGTTAATATAGTCACCCAGCCGTATCCCGGATTTCCTACGGACTTGCAATCACTGGCAATGGCTATGTTGACAACGGCTGACGGTGTAAGTATTATTACAGAAAGTTTATACGAAAACAGATTTATGCAGGTGCCCGAGCTTCGCAGAATGGGCGCTGATATCCATCAGGAACGCAACCATGCTCTCGTTCGCGGTGTGAAAAAGCTTACCGGCGCAAATCTTAAGGCGAGTGATTTGCGTGCCGGCGCATCTTTGATTATTGCGGCACTGATGGCGGAAGGCGAAAGTATTATTGAATCGATACATCACATCGACAGAGGGTATGAAAATTTTGAGGAAAAATTCAGAAACCTCGGTGCTCAAATAATTCGTTTTGACGACGATGAGAATATAAGTGAAACTATAATCCAAAAAGGAAGCTACAATGAAGCCTCAATATAAAAGATGGTATGATCACGATCCGGTATTGCTTGAAGTAATTGAACTTCTTAGAAATTATCAAGATGAACTCAAAGCTCAGGCTGAGGTTTTTTTAGCTAAGATTGAAGAAAAGGTTTCTAAAGAAACGATTGATAAGTTTTATGCCATGGTTAAGCCGATTAAGGGCAATCGTTGGTATGATAAAGATCCGATTATTTCTAAAACTGTTGAATTGTTGAGAGTTGTACCTCCTGAAACACAGAAGGCTGCTGCTGAGAATTTTATAAAGACGCTTGAGGCAATCGGAATCACTCCAGAGTTGCCAAACACTCAGAAATAATAGCATTTTCAATCTTGTTTTAAAATTGTTGAATAATCACTTTTTCTTATTTTTATCCATCATAGTTTGTTTTATGTAATTTTGCAGATCGGGTGAGACTTGAATGTTTTGTATGCCCATGTTGTATTTTTTCAATTCTGCGAGGGTGGCTTGTTCGTCTTCAAGGCTCTTTTTGGGTAATTTTACGGAGTTTTTTACTTCTTCAAAACCTGATATCCTTTCAGAACCTGAATATTTTTGGATAATATAATCTAAGTTTTCTGATGAGATGGAGTATTTTTGGGAGATTTCTTTGACAGTTGCGCCGTAGGGCAATCTGTATAACCATTTTATGGTTTCGACATCATTTTGAGAAAGATTAATCACGCCATATCTGTGAGGTGTGAACATAATGTCTTCTTGATACGGGCTGTGACCGAGTCCCAGAGCGTGACCTATTTCGTGTAATATTGTGTGGTAGACTTCGTTTTCATCTTGGTATTGAGAGTGGATAATCCCGTCGGATAGTCCTATTTGAACTTCTGCGGAATATAGTCTTCCTGATGTGTCAAAATGAAAATAGCAGTGTCCGAGAGCTTTTCTGTCAATTCTTTTCCAGTCAAGATTAATTTGAGATTCGTTTAAGGTATTTACGATCCGAAATTTTACCCTGCCGCCTGAGACTTTCTCCCAGGTGTCCAGTGCTCTTTTGACAAGTGCTTGATATTTGTAGCCTTCATTTTGTGCTTTATACCACCGAAATGGTGCCATGTAGAATGTTAGCGGAAAACAAGAATCCGCCCAGCGAATTATTCTCGATTCTCTTAAACAATTCTGCAAATAAGTTTTAGCCATTCAAACCTCTTTGCTTGTATATTAATATTAATTTATCATTAAGTAAAGATTTTGAACTTTTGATTTTTCTTGTTTTTTAAGTTTTATCAAGGAATTAGGAGTCGTTTTTGTTTCGGGTTTAAAAATTAACAAATTTGTAAAAAGAGAAATTTAGTGTAAAATATATTTAATAAGATTTGTGGGAAGAAGACGATGGAATTTTTTAGAAAAAATCAAAAGATTATAATAATAATTATAGCCGTAACATTTATAGGCTTTATGCTTGCACCGTTGCTTATGGCTATGGGTAATATGTAGTCGATTTTTTTGTTCGGGAAATACAGATATGCACAATATGAGCCGTATTTTTAAGGCGATATTTTCAGTAATAATAATACTGTCTTTTGTTGCAAACAGTGCGTTTGCGACTAATCATATTGAGCGTAAACGTAAAGAGACACACGAAAAGGTTGTAAAATTTAAAATACTTGAATCTTTAGAAACTAACAAATTGTACAAAAACCAAAGAAAACTGGAACAAGCTTCACAAAATTTGGAAACGAACAAGAAACGATATTCGACGGCAGAAGAGAAGTTGGCGCAAGCGGAAAGAGAGCTTGCGGATGTAATGCAAGAATATTCAGAAACAGAGTTTAAATCCCGCAACAGAATCCGTCAAATCTTTAAAAAACAAAGAAGAGGAATGTTTCAGCTTCTGCTTTCCACAACTGATATAAATACGTTTTTGGATAGAATATATTATCAGAATGTTGTAACAAAAAAAGATAAAAAACGACTTGCACGCTTAAAGATGAAATCTGATAGAATAAGAGCCCTGAGAGACCAGATAGAACAACAAAAAACAATTATTGCCTATTCGATAAAAAATATAAACAGTGAGCAACAAAACATACAAAATGCAATAAGTCGCAATGAAAGTTCAATTCAAAAATACCGAACAAACAGGGCATATTACGAAAAAGCTGAGCGTGAACTGGCAAAACAGTCTGTGGCGCTCGGAAATATGATTAACAGAAATACAAAGAATTCCACAATAAAAATAACCGGTGGTTTTATGAAACCGATAGCAGGTCCGATTACATCACCGTTTGGGTATCGAACTCACCCGATTTTTAAGACCAGAATATTTCACTCCGGAATTGATATAGGTGGTGTAAATGGCGGAGCGATAAGGGCTTCTAACGGAGGTAAGGTTATATACTCCGGCTGGTACGGCGGATACGGCAAGGTTGTAATCTTGGATCATGGACTATATAATGGTAAGGCAACTACAACTTTATACGGACATATGTCAAACTATATAGTAAGTGCCGGAGAAAAAGTGAAGAAAGGACAGGTTATAGGATACGAAGGTTCAACGGGATACAGTACGGGTCCTCACTGTCATTTTGAGGTCAGAGTTAACGGAAAACCGCAAAACCCTCTGAATTATATATAACAAAAAGGATTTACGAGTGAAAAAATCAGTTGCAACATTATTAATATCCGGAATATTATTATTGGGCGTAAAGGCGATCGGTGCGGAGATGGTTGACTACCCTCAGTACTCTTCGAATACTCCGGCTCCCCAGCCTATAAAGGCAGAAAAATTTGAAAAACCAAAAAGAAAAAAATTCTTCTCCATACTTGAACGAAATAAAAATTCTGATAAAAATGAACTTAATATCGAAAAACAAAACCAATCAAAAGAATTAAAAGAGTTAAAAGAATCGGAGGAGATTAAAGATACACAAAAAATTGATGCGGAATCAAAACAGGACACTCAGGAGACTAAACAGCCTTCGCAACCGGAATTTGATAACTCGTATTTCGAAAAGAACGGGATGGTAGAATTTAAGAGTCGGACGAAACGTTCGGATGAACCTGTTGTGAACGAAGGTGAAACGACCAATGTTTTGGTTGACAGTGACACGATAGAATATTTTCCGGAACGCCACGAGTTTGAGGCGTTGGGGAATGCAAAAGTTACGTTCACCAGTGAGAATTCAACCCTGACTGCGGATAAGATTATTTTCAACCACGATACAAATTATATAAAAGCCTATGACAATGTTGTACTGATGAAAGAAGGTCAGAAGGTGTTTGGCGATTATATGCAGGTAAACTTGAATGATGAAAATGCATTGATTTCAAAACCTGTTATGTCGCATATGAATATAAGAATTACCGCAAAAGTTGCGAACGTGAACAGGGCGAAAACCGAGGCATTGGAAGGTAATGCGAAATTTACGGACAGTCAGGTTTTTCATATGGTTAACCGTTCAATATTCGGTTTTGAAAATCCCCCTATGGATACCGAAGATGACAAGTTTTATCTGCTTAAAGAAAAATATAACAATGAGTGGAAAATAAAATCAAAAGTTATAATTGTCGATAGTTACAAGGATAGAGATATTGTAACCATTAAAGATGCCGATGTGTATTTGAAAGATTTAAAAGTTGCAAGAACAGGCAAAATAAAAGTATATACCGACAAGGAACAGAACTATGTGGAAACGAATTTGTTAGAATTTGGTTCGATAAGAAACATGGGTATGTATTTATCCCCCGGATATGTAGTGCCGTTACCGTTTGCCTCAACATTAAAAATCGGACCTGCATTGGGTTATAAAAGCGGGATTGGATTTGGCGGATTAGCAAGATTTCAAAATGCCTATAACCGTACAGATTTTGGATACACAACCGCAACAACCAGACCGGTAATGCGTGGTGAACATCATTTTAACGACAAATTATGGTTGCAATATGGTATTAATGCGTATATGAATGAATGGTGGATGGGTGGCAGAATGCCAGAATTCGGTACGCAATTGGTATATTCTGAACCTTTTGAGAATGAAGATTTAAAGTTGAAATTTGAAAATCGATTTGCAGGCGGTATATATAGAGATTGGGGAGATGGGTTTACCACAGCCAGATTCCGCTGGATGACAAGTACTGATAAAGGTATTTATGAATATAAAAACTCTGACAAAAAGTTTGCATTAAATTTTGGTGTTCAAGTCCAATCTAATGCAAGCGTATACGGCACCGGTGACACATACGGATTGATAAGAACAGGTCCGTATTTGAAAACTCAATATCGCGGTTGGCAACAGTATGCCGCATATCATATAGGCGGGGAGGCTGGCCAGTCACCATTTTGGTTTGATAAGTTCTTCTATAGTAAATCAAGCGTAATGCTCGGTGAAGCGCTGCGTATTAATAAATATTTGACACTTATGTATTCTGCAATAATAGCGTTGGCAGATACGCCTGATAACAGAATGTTGCAGGAAAACAGATTCTACATAGTCGTTGGTCCGGATGACTTCAAGGTGCTTCTGGGCTATGACGCTTACAGGCAAACGACGACTTTCGGATTTAACATGGCGGTAGGCTCGGATAATTCCGAATTGGATTTTCAACGCTTGATACTTAATGATATAGACAATCTCGGCAAGGTCGATACAAAACGTAAAGCAAAACTTAAAAAAGATGAACCGAATAAAGATGAGAAAAAATCAGATACATCAAACAATGCTGATAAATCGGTGCGTGAATATGAAGAATTTACACCGGCATATAATATGCTTAACAACATGTTGAATCCTGCCGGTATACGACCGCCAAACTATTAGAAGGTGTCGGGATTGAAATATAAAAGTTTGTAGTATAATGTACAAAAGAAGTTATTGGATATAAAAATAATTTAAAAAATACCGTTACAAGGGGAATTTTTAATGACATTACAAGATTGGTTCGAGATACGAAAAGAACAACAAAATGCGGCACGTCCTGCAGAAGTAAAGATTGATGATAATATAGGGAAACTCTGGGTTAAATGTTTCAATTGCAATGCGCAATTGCCGAAAAAAGAGTTGGAATCTCATATGATGGTATGTCCGCAATGCGGCTATCATTTTAGGATAAATGCCAGAACCAGAATATATCAGTTGTTTGATGAAAATAGTTTCGAAGAGTATTTTTCAAATATTTCACCGTCTGATCCGTTGAATTTTGTGGATACGGAATCGTATAAGGTTCGTCAGGATAGGGCTAAGGCATCAACAAGCCTTAATGATGCGGTTATTACCGGAATTGGAGAGGTAAACGGCGAAAAGGTTGCCTGTGCAGTGATGGATTTTGAGTATATGGGTGGCTCTATGGGCAGTGTTGTTGGCGAAAAAATTACGCTGATGATGGAAGAAGCTATAAAACAGAAATTGCCGATGGTTGTGGTAACTGCATCAGGCGGCGCAAGAATGCAAGAAAGTGTGTTGAGTCTTATGCAAATGGCAAAGACGAGCTGTGCGGTTGCACGTTTAAATGAAGCCGGAATTTTGTATATAACAATTTTAACCGATCCGACATACGGTGGTGTTACGGCAAGTTTTGGTACATTGGGCGATATAATAATTGCAGAACAAGGTGCAAGAGTAGGATTTGCAGGAAGACGCGTAATTGAACAGACGATCAGGCAAAAACTTCCGGCTGATTTTCAAACAGCTGAGTATCTGATGAAACATGGTCAAGTTGATGTTATATCTAAAAGGTCTGATTTGAAAAATACGTTAGCGAAAATTTTGAAAATCCACAAGCATTAGGAATACTAAGAAGATGATGAGATTAGATTTTGAAAAACCGATTATAAAAATAGAAGAAAAGATAGAAGAATTGAAAAAAATGAGTGCAGAATCCGGCATTGATTTATCAAAGGAAGTGGAGACTTTCGAAACTCAGGCTCAAGAATATAAAAAAGAGCTGTACGAGAACCTTGCGCCAATCCAGAAACTTCAAATAGCCAGACATCCTAATCGTCCAAACTTTTTGGATTATGTTCAATTGATTACAACAGATTTTATAGAAATGCACGGAGACCGAGAAGGTAGTGACGATAGAGCAATAATTGGCGGTATAGCTAAAATTGATGAACAGCCTGTTATGATTGTGGGTACCGTGAAAGGTAAGTCAACAAAAGAGAATTTGGAATATAATTTTGGTATGCCGCAGCCACAAGGATATAGAAAGGCATTGAGGCTGTTTGAACATGCAAATAGGTTCGGGCTTCCGATAGTTACCCTGATTGATACTCCGGGTGCGTATCCTGGGATTAAGGCTGAAGAACAAGGTCAAGGTATTGCTATTGCAGTGAATTTGAAAGAGATGGCAAAATTGAGAGTGCCCATAGTTGCGGTTATTACCGGCGAGGGTTGCTCCGGTGGAGCGCTCGGGCTTGCTGTTGCGAATCGTGTTTTGGTTCTTGAACATGCATATTATACAGTAATCTCACCTGAAGGTTGCGCGTCTATTCTCTGGCGTGATGCCGCTAAGGCTGCAGATGCTGCTAATGCTTTGAAAATTACCAGCAAAGATTTATTGCAGTTGGAAATAATTGACGGTGTGGTTAAGGAACCTCTGGGCGGGGCTCATTATGATTATGAGTTTATTGGTAATGAGCTTAAAAAAGAGATTTTAAAATCTCTTGATGAACTTAAATCTATGTCAGAAGAAGAATTGAGAAATGACAGGTATGATAAGTTCAGACGAATGGGTGTTTTTAACAGCTAGGTGAATTGGAGTCGGTTTAATTGAAAGATTATTACGAAATATCCGTGAGGATTAACCCTTCTGCTATAGAACTTGTAACAGAAGTGTTTTTTGAGCATTTTGAGTGTGAAGGGGTTGTGCAGGCTGAAGAAAAATGGAAGGATCTCAAGTTAATTGAGACTACAAATAATATAGCAAAGGGGTATGTTTTATTTGAAGAAGAAAAATTTGCGCCATTAGATATACAAAAAATATTTTATGAAGCAAAAGATTCGCTGATGGAGTTGGGGTTTACCGATGAAGAACTCGGTGAGTGGTCTGTTCAGGTTAAAAAAGTTATTAATCAGGATTGGTCAAAAAAATGGAAAGAGCACTGGAAGCCTACAAGAGCGTCCGAGCATGTTATAATTTGTCCTACCTGGGAACAGTGTAGTATTGAAAAAGGTGAAATATTAATTAATTTGGATCCCGGCTCTGCCTTCGGAACTGGCACACATGCTACGACACAATTGTGTATCCGTGCTATTGAAAAATATATGCCTAAAGGCGCTGTGATGGCGGATATTGGTACCGGTTCGGGTATTTTAGCGATTACTGCAATTAAATGCGGCGCGCAAAGGGCTGTGGGTGTTGATAATGATCCGCTCGTAATCGATGTGGCGATTGATAATGCTCAGGTTAACCATGTTTATAACAAGATTGAATTTTCTCACAAGACGGCTGATGAATTGCAGGAAAAATTTGATTTTGTTGCGGCAAATATTCTTCATAATGTGCTTGCCGAAATTATGGGGGATTTGAAAAAGTTGATGAAACCTGAGGCAAAAATGGTTTTGAGCGGGATATTGGACGAAAAACAACAGGTCGTTCTGGATGCAATATCTAAACATGGGCTTAAAGTTGTTGAAATTTTGTCGCAGGAAAATTGGGTCGGGATTGTCGTATCTCTTTGATTTTACGTGCTTCAAGATTGCCTGATTTAGGAGGTTTGAATTTAAAAGCTTTTTTTAGTAAAATCTGTGTTAACGAGTGGCTGCTGATATGAAATTTAGTGTAGATGAATTAAAAAAAGCTTGTGAGGCTAAGATAATCAGAGGGGTTACTGCATCGGACAAATTTTTTGTATGTACCGATACACGTAAGATAAAAGGCGGTGAAATCTTTTTGCCGTTGAGCGGTGCGAATTTTAACGGGCATGATTTTATAGAAACTGCGCTGAAAAATGGTGCGGCGGGCTATTTTAGCGCAAAGAAAAATTTGCTGTTTAAGGATGCAAGGGTAATATTGGAAGTAAAAGATCCGCTACAAGCTTATTTAAGGCTTGCATCGTATTACAAAAAGAGTATAAATCCGATAACAGTCGCAATTACCGGAAGTTCAGGTAAAACTACAACAAAAGAAATGATGGCGTCAGTTTTGGGTGAAAAGTTTAAAATACACAAATCTGCACTCAATCATAACAATGAAATAGGTTTGTGTGAAACAATGCTTACAATGCCTGAAGATACCGAAGTTTTGATTGTTGAGATGGGAATGCGTGGTTTGGGTGAGATAAAGTTGCTTTCGGATTTTGCGGGGCCTGATCTTGCGGTCATAGTTAACAGCGGAACATCGCACATCGGCAGATTGGGTTCTGTGGAAAATATTGCAAAAGCCAAATGCGAAATTACATCGGGTTTGCACGCCGAGGGTATGTTGATTGCGCAGGATAATGAGTTGATAAAAAAATCAAATACTTATAAGGGTCGTGTTTTATATTTGAATCCGAAGTCTGATGATTTGCAAATATTATCGATTAACAAGGAAGGTTCTGATTTTGCGTATAAAAATAATGAGTACCATCTTAATGTTGAGGGTGAGCATAATATACAAAATGCGCTTTTCGTTATCGAAGCCGCAACAAATCTGGGTATGAACCCTTCGGATATCGCTGAGGGGTTGAGAAAGTATAAATCAATATCACAAAGATGGGAAGTTGAAGAAGTTCGTGGTTTTCATGTAATTAATGATAGTTATAATGCCAATCCTGATTCTGTTAAAGCTTCGTTAAGAACATTCTTAAACCTTTATGAAAGCCCCAAAATGGTTGTATTGGGAGATATGGGTGAGCTTGGGGAGAGGGAAGTTTTTTACCACGAGCAAATTGGCAAGTTTTTAAATGATTACGATGATGTAAAGTTAGTCACGGTAGGGAAATTGGCAGGTCATATTGCGTCGGCATTTGAGCGTGAGTCAGTAAGTTTTGAGAAAAATGAAGATGCGGCTAAATATATCTTTGAAAATGCGCAAGAAGGTACTACAATACTTTTAAAAGCTTCGAGATTTATGAAGTTTGAACAGATAATTGAGGAGTTAAAACGCTTATGATATTAGTTCCGGTGGCAGGTTTAATAGCTTTCGTGTTGTCACTATTATTGGGTGTTGCGTATATAGAATTTTTGAAGAAAAAGATGTTCAACCAGTATATATTGGAAGATGCACCGGAAACACATATGAAAAAAAGCGGTACCCCGACAACAGGCGGAGTGTTTATAGTTTTGGCTTCAGTGTTGGCGGCGGTGATCGGGTTGTTTATGGCGGAAAAGACTTCCGCAGGAGCTTTTTTACTGTTGATAACTTACGTTTTTTACATGTTTGCAGGATTTCAGGATGATATACAAAAAATACACAATCATCAAAATAAAGGTTTGACTCCCAGAGGCAAATTGTTTTTGCAGATAGTAATCTCAGTGCTTCCTGTTTTATTCGTTACGATAAGCGGAAGAACGTTTGTCACATTTGGTGAGTATACGCTAAATTTGGGTTGGTTGTACCCGTTATTCGGTATATTTTTGATAACCGGTGTTTCTAATGCTGTCAATCTTACTGACGGATTGGACGGTCTGGCTGCTTCAAATATGGTGATTGCACTGATTGCGTTAGTCTTGATTAATTTGATAATGGGGAATGTGGATATTGCGATAATCTGTGCTGCAATAGCCGGTGCTTGTTTGGGATTTTTGTATTTTAATAAGTATCCTGCCAGAGTTTTTATGGGGGATACCGGTTCATTGGCATTGGGCGGTGTGTTAGGAACAATTGCCGTTATGGGAAAGTTTGAATTGTGGCTGATACCTATTGGTATAGTTTTTCTTTGTGAGACTTTATCGGTTATTATTCAGGTGACAAGTTTTAAACTTACCGGAAAGCGAGTTTTCAAGATGTCGCCTATACATCATCATTTTGAGCTTTTGGGATGGAATGAGAAAAAAATAGTATTAGTTTTTAGTTTAACTACATTAATTTTTTGTGTCGGTGCGGTTTTGTTGTTCTGGAAATTGAACGGGTAATTGTTATGAAAAGAAATTGGTTTGATAAAAAAGTATTGATATTAGGATTGTCTAAAAGCGGGATGGCAGCTGCGGAGTATTTAAGTTCTAAGGGTGCTGATTGTTATATCACCGAAAAAAAAGATTACGAAGAAAAAATGTCATCGGATCTGGCACGAATGGAGAGTTTGGGTATAAAAGTCGAGTTCGGTCGTCACAGTGAGGAGTTTTTAGAGGGTGTGTATCTTGCTGTAACAAGCCCCGGTATTGCGCCGGCTGCTGAAATTTTTTCAAGATTGAAAGAAAAGAAAATACCTGTTGTAAGTGAAATTGAACTTGCGTTCAAAGAGACAGGAGTTCCGTTTGTGGCGATCACCGGTACTAACGGCAAAACAACTACGACTATGCTCACGGCTGCTGTTTTAAGCAGTGAATATAAGGCTTTTGAATGCGGCAATATAGGTATACCGCCTACGTCTTTGTTGTCTGAAAGTGAGGCGGATTATTATGTATGTGAGGTTAGTTCGTTCCAACTTCAATATAGCAAATGTTTTCGCCCACAGATTGCTGTGTGGATGAATTTTACGCCTGATCATATAGATTGGCACGGTGGTTTGGAGAATTATTTTGCGGCGAAGGCAAGTTTGTTTGCTGAAGACAAAATGCCTGCATTTGCCGTTTTTAATGCTTTGGATGAGAGAGTTTACCGGTTTGCTCAAAGTTATAATGGTGAAAAATTCTATTTCGGCAAGGAGTTTGAAAAGAATTGTGCTTATATAAAAGATCGGGCAATATATTTTAAAAGAAAACCTGATGAAGAGGAAAAAATTATTGATTTAGATCAGATCCAGCTGGTTGGTGAGCACAATTACCAGAACGTTATGGCATCGGTGATATGTGCAAAGCTTGTCGGCATAAGCAATGAGCACATATCAGCCGCAATAAAAGAGTTTGCGCCGCCGGAGCACCGTTGCGAATATGTCGGAACAATTCAAGGAAAGTTGGTTTATAACGATTCTAAGGCAACGAATCCTGAGGCTTCTATTTTTGCGCTAAAGTCATTTTCAGGCAAAACGGTGACTTTGATCGCCGGCGGGCGTGATAAAAACACGGATTTGACCCAGATGTGCAATGTTATGAAAGAGTGTGTTCACGATGTAGTTCTTTTGGGTGAAGCTAAAGAGCGTTTCGAGACGGAATTTAGACGTTTAGGATATAATAATATTTTAATTGCGGACAGTTTTAATGAGGCTGTAGATAAGGCATTTGAGTTGCAGAATGAAGTTGTGCTGTTGTCTCCGGCGTGTGCAAGTTTTGATATGTTTTCGGGATATGAAGAGCGAGGAAGAGTGTTTAAGGATTATGTCTTATCGAAGAAGTAGACGGATTCAAAATTACACACAGATGAATGATGTGGTTTTATCGCCGCCGGATACGACGATTATACTTGTTGTTGCGTTTTTGGTCGTAATCGGGCTTATGGCAATCTTTAGTGCCGGAGCACCGAAGTGTATCGAGGCCGGAGTTAATCCCGCTTCTTTTGCATTTAAACAGTTTATTTATATGATATTTGGCATTTTGGGTATGAAATATCTTATGGGTGTGGATTACAAAAAGTTAAAGGATTGGGCGGTACCGTTTGCCTGGTTCGTTATAATAATGCTTGTATTGGTAGATTTTACGCCGTTGGGGGTAGTTGTTAACGGTGCAAGACGGTGGATAATGATTGGTCCTGTTCAGTTTCAGCCTTCCGAGTTGACAAAATTTGCTGTGATATTGTTGCTTTCAAATGCGTTTTATCGTGATAGTAAATTATTTAGCAGCATAAAATTTACCCGATATTATATTCCGATTTTGGCGATGATATTTTTGGTATACAAACAGCCTAACTTAAGTATGGTTATATTGTTGTTGATAATTTCAATGGTAATGTATCTGAGCGTTAGCGGTTCTGTTAAAAAGATGATAATGTTCGGTGCTGCGGGATTGGGTGTGATGTTGACCGGATTGTTGGTGTTCGGTCAAAAATTATTGCATGGATACCAGATGCAGAGAATACAAATCTGGCTTAATCCGGAGGCGGATCCATACGGCGCCGGATATAATATTATACAATCACTTTTGGCATTTGCTGCAGGAGGTTTTTGGGGGGTCGGTTATGGCAGTTCAAAGCAGAAATTAGCCTGGTTGCCGGAGGGGCATACTGACTTTATCTTTGCGGTTATTGCGGAAGAGTTGGGGTTTCTGGGTTGCCTTTTGGTTATCGGATTGTTTTGGACTTTGATACATCGGGGAATTATCGTTGCTTCAAGATGCGGGGATATGTTCGGCAAATTGATGGCAATAGGTATTACTCTCTCAATCGGGATACAGGCTTTTATAAATATGAGTGTTTCAAGTTCTCTCATTCCGGCAACAGGAGTGCCGCTGCCGTTTATTAGCTATGGCGGAACTTCGCTTATTATTTCTATGTGGATGATTGGGGTATTGTTGAATATTTCTAAAAAACGTATTAAAAGGATTAGGGTAAATGAGTTTAGATAAATTCCGTTTTTTTGTTACAGGCGGAGGTACAGGAGGACATATATATCCCGCTGTGGCGGTTGCTAATGCGTTGAAAAAAAACGGGCATGATATTTTTTATATCGGTAATCCTAAAAATCTTGAGAAAAATATTGCTTTAAAAGAAGGGTTTGAGTTTTTGCCGGTTGATATTACCGGTATGCCAAGGCGTTTGGGATTTGGATTGTTAGTCTGGTGCGCAAAGCTATTTTGGGCAACTTTAATGTCTGTGTTTTATATTCTTAAATATAAGCCGGATATGGTGTTTGGTACAGGCGGTTATGTTAGTGCACCGGCATTGTTTGCGGCTATAATTACTCGAACTCCTTTTGCGATCCATGATTGTGATGCAATGCCGGGTGTGGTCTCAAAGACAGTTGCGCCTTTTGCCAAGTTCGTATCTTGTGCGTTCGATATTTCGACAAAATATTTTAATAGTGACAATGTCTTTGTTAACGGTAATCCTATAAGGGTCGATTTTTTGAGTATAGATAAGCAGTCTGCAAGAAGAACACTCGGTTTGCAGGATAAAATTACTGTCATGGTTACGGGCGGTTCGCAGGGTGCGAAGAGGATTAATAAAGCTATTATAGATGCATTACCTGCATTGTTCTCAAAGTATGATTTGCAAATAATACATCAAACCGGCAAAAAGAATTATGAAGAGTCGTTGGCATATGTTCAGAAAGTTTATCCTTCTTATGAGCAGAACGGGAATTACATAATTGCGCCGTATTTTGAAGAAATGTACGTACCGCTCAGAGCTGCAGATATTGCAATATCACGGGCGGGTTCTTTAAGTATTTCGGAGATATGTTTGTGTTCATTGGCGTCAATATTGGTTCCGTACCCTTATGCTGCAGCTGATCATCAAAGAAAAAATGCCCTGGAATTAAAGGACAAAAATGCGGCTTTATATCTGGAAGATGAAGATTGTGACGGGGAAACATTATTGAAATCGCTCGAAATTTTTCTTAATTCTGTCGAAAAATTAGAAGAGTACCGGCAAAATGCTTATAAACTCGCAAAACCTTCCGCTTTAGATAATCTGATTGAAAAAATACAGCTTTGTGTTAAAAAATAATCGTCGCCAGAGTATTGTGGTTGGATGGTTTTAGGTTGCGCCGAATAAGAGGCTTAAGAGTTTGATTGGTTCGGGTTCTTTTTCGACCCAGTACTGGTTGTTGTATTTGGGTTTGTTTTCAGATTCCTCCTTCACAAGTACTGCATAATTTATGTCGATAAAGTCAATCGTTCGAACAGGCTCAATATAAAAATTTCCTGCCCCGCAATTGTGACAATATTTCGATGCCGGCTGGATTTTGCCCTGCTTGATAACGGTTTTTCGTTTTATATTACAGCAGGAACATCTGGCTAAATACCATTTGTTTTGGATAAATTTGCCGCAGTCGGGGCAGTATCCCGATTCAATATCGGGTGTAATTCTTTTGTGTGTGCAATCTGTATTCTTTTTGAAAAACATTATTACCTCTTTATTTTATGAAATTATTTATAAGAACAATTTTATGATTGTCAATATCTTGGTGTGAATGGAAATAAAAAACGAAATAACATAGTGACATGTTGTAAATTAAAAAATTATATGAATAGGACTCAAAAACAATCAGAGTCATGTTTGGGGTTGAAATAGCATATTGACAAATAAAAATGAGCATATAAGATGTTATAAGCGGGACTTTTAAGTTTCGTCAAAAAGATTTTGTTTTATAGAGGTAAAACCTAATCATAATAGGAAATAAGCAATATAGAACAAGTAGTAGATATTAAACAAAAAGGAGATTAATCTCATGGCACGCGAAAAGTATGAACGTACGAAACCGCACGTTAACATCGGTACTGTAGGTCACGTTGACCACGGTAAAACTACCTTAACAGCAGCAATTACATCTGTTTTGGCAGCAGCTGGTCAAGCACAAGCAAAGAAATTTGACGAAATCGACGCAGCTCCCGAAGAAAAAGCAAGAGGTATTACTATCTCTACAGCTCACGTAGAATACGAAACAGAATCAAGACACTATGCACACGTTGACTGCCCGGGTCACGCAGACTATGTAAAAAACATGATTACAGGTGCTGCTCAGATGGATGGTGCTATCCTCGTAGTTGCTGCAACTGACGGTGCTATGCCTCAGACTCGTGAACACATCCTGTTAGCTCGTCAGGTTGGTGTTCCTAACCTTGTTGTATTCTTGAACAAATGCGATATGGTTGATGATCCTGAATTGTTAGAATTAGTTGAAATGGAAGTTAGAGAACTTCTTTCTTCTTA
>CASEVT010000091.1 GCA_949291445.1 uncultured bacterium
CCTGCCGTCTTGGAATTCAACCAGCTCATTTGACATTGCATTTCTCAATCCGTATACACGAGCTATTCCATCACCAACTTCTAATACAGTTCCGATGTTTGAGATCTCCATCTCGGCTGAATAGTTTTCGATTTTTGCTTTAATTATGGAAGTAATTTCATCCGGTCTGATTGTAGCCATATTATCTATCCTTATCTACTTATGCCAATTGTTTTTCTAAACATTCGAGCTTATGCGCCATAGAGCCGTCTATCGTCTTATCTTTAATTTTTAATATAACACCGGCAATAATTTCCGGATTAACTTTATATTCAAATTTGACACTCTTTTGGAACTTACTCTCAAGTTTAACCTTCAATGCGTCTTTTAAATCTTCGTCAATTTCAACTGCTGATATAACATCTACCTTAAGGATGTTACGCACAACATCCATACCTTCTTCATAACAGTACAATATTGTATCAATCAGTGAAAACTTGTTTTTCTCGACAAGAACGTACAAAAAATTCAACGAATCAACTAAAATTTTATTTTCAAATATCTCTTTAACAGCAGCCTTTTTGTCATTTACAGAAACAGCAGGATGATCCATAAATTTTTTCAAATCATCAGATGAATCATACGCTGAAGACGCTAGCTTCAAATCAGACAACACTGCATCTAATTCGCCACGACCCGCTGCAACTTGCAAGAGCGCATCTGCATATCTTTTTGCGAGTGATATTAACTTGTTATCAATACTGTTTGTCATTTTGTCTAAATTTCTAACTTGTCTATACTATTAATAAAGTCACTAATAAATTTTCTATGCAATTCACTATTGTTTTCAAAAGCCTTCTTTACCTGTTTGTTAGCAATATCGACAGAAGCCTTACCGACATTTTTTGACAAAATTGACTGAGTCTGTTTTTCCTCAGCAACAACCTGCCTGTGCGCGGAATCTTTAATCGACTCAACAAGATGTTCTATTTCATCTCTCGATTTAGCTTCAAAAGCTATTGAGGTTTCGTCAGCCTTTTTCATAATTTCTTGAATTTCATCAGGCAACGATTCTAATGATTTTTCGACAGCACTCAGAGCTTCTTTTGCGTCATTTTTCAAATCATCAGACGCCTCAACAGTCTGCTGTATTGAAGTTCTCTGCTCTTCTAATCTTTGAGGTAATTTCAAAAACTTAATCAATATTGCAAATAATAACACCATTACTGCAAAATTGAACGCATTTGAACTTAAAATATTTGACCACGAAAAATCAAGCATGATTTCTAATCACCTCATCTACTTCATTATCAGACAACGGCTCGAACGTAACACCCTGTCCGACAAGCTTTGTAGTAATATTATTCGCCAGATCCGCAACACTACCCTTAAGTCCAAAATAAACTTCATCTTTCTGACGGGTTAAGTCTTGTTTTTGCTGCTCTATAAAAGCGTTCATTTCGGACTTGGTATTACTAAGCGCCTTGTTTTTTTCTTCTTTGATAGCTTCTGATTTCGCCGCAACTATATCACGTGACTTTCTGTGTGCATCACTTATCTGTCTGTCTTTATCAGCAATGAGTTCTTTGGAGCGTTTATCGTGTAACTCTGCTTCATTTTTGTTTGAATCAATATAATTCTGTCTTTCCTCCATAATTTTAATCACGGGCTTATACAGAATTGCATTCATAACAAAAATGAACACCAAAAAACTTATAGTAGATACAAATATAGTTGCGTTAATTTCCATAGTTGTCCTTACACTAGCCTAACAATTGTAAAGCAATAAACAATGCATAGATAGCACAAGCTTCTGCAAGACCTGCACCAATAATGAAATAAATCAAAGCCTTACCTGCAATTTCAGGTTGTCTGGAAATAGCATCCAAAAGTCCTTTTGTTGCGATACCCAAACCAATTCCGGCACCGATTGCACCAAAACCGATTGCAATACCGGCACCCAGCTTAGCCATTGATACAACTTCTACTGCTAATTGTTCTACTGCCATAATTTTCTCCTTTTTTATCTTACATATTCATTTAACTACACTAGTGTTCCTCTTCCTGAACAGCTATAGCGATATATGCCGTTGAAAGAAGCATAAATACCAACGCCTGAATAAATGCAACAAAAACTTCAAACAGCATAAAAGGAAGCGGTAAGAAGTATGCAAATAGACCTACGAAAGTAACTACCAACAATTCACCTGCCAAAATATTGGCAAAAAGCCGCAGTGCCAGCGAAAAAGGTCTGATTACCATCTCCAATAGCTCAATTAAAGCCATTATTATTCCGGTAAAACTAAACTCGTGCAAAAAATACCTCGGACCTTTAACCCTAACGCCCTGATACACATAATAAATGAGCACCATTATCGCCATTGCTGCCGTCATATTTATGTCATTCGTCGGAGCGGCAAGCTCACCTGACTTCAAGTGGTACAAACGCCAAGGTAACTGACCGAGAAGATTTGCCGTCAGTATAAAAAGAAATAATGAAGCCAATAGCGGAATATGTTTACGTCCCGTCTTTCCTATCATTGAATCAGTAAGATTCACAAAAACACCCAATATCCCTTCTGCAACAGATTGAAGCTTGTTAGGTATTATCGAAAGTTTTCGTGTTGCCAAAAACGCAAACAACATAAGTATTGCCATGGCAATCCACATGGTAATAAGCGTATCCATATTAACGCTCATATTATGACCCAAATTTACTATCCAATGCCCCTCTGACATCATCTATCCTCTTTCAAAAATTTAGGCACATGCCCCAAGTTGATTATAGTACATAAATTTAATTTGAAAAG
>CASEVT010000092.1 GCA_949291445.1 uncultured bacterium
CAACAGCAGCATTAGCAGCATTGTCTGCAACCGCAAGTCCTGATGATTTTTAAACCTTATTAGAAAGTAATCTGCCATCCCTGCCTATTCTAAACAAGAGTACAACGCGCTTACTTTCATTTCCTTTGGGCGGCTCCCAATTCATTTTAATTCTTCTTTGTAACTCTCTCATATAGGGTCCAAAGTCGGGTTCTTTCAATGCATCTATACCTGGAGCGCCTTTTGGATTGCCAGGACCCGGGTTGCCGACATTGCCACGGCTTGAGCCGCTGCCTGATGATGCAAATCTGCCGCCAGAGCTGCCGCCTGAACTGGGTGCAAAGCTCGGTGATGGTGATGAAGTTCGTTTACCTGAACCGGTTTTTGCGCCGCCTACCGGTCCTGATGGTGGACCTGCAAGTTTAGGAGCGGCTACTTTCGGTGTCGGAATATTGAATGACCCTTTGGGCTTTTGTGTTGCCTTTGGTGCAGACGGTTTCAGTGCCGGTTTAGGTGCTTCTGTCTGCGCTTTGGGTTCACTTTTTGTCACTGTTTGTTTGGGTGTGGGTTTGGGTGCCCATGTGTTTTGTTGTTGCGGCTGTTTTTTTTGTACTTTTTTTTGAGTCTGCTGTGGTTGTTTAGGAGCAGTTTTTTTAGGTTGTGCCTTTGGTTGTTGTGCTGCCTGTTGTTTAGGAGCGGGCGATGCTGCTGGTGTAGGCATTGAAACCGGTCTTTTGGGGTCGTGTATTCCACCTGCACGCGAGTTTCTGTCTGCTCTATAGGGTGTATTTTTATTTATTGGTTCAGCCTCTTTATTAACCAGCACAAATTCTATGTCTTTGGGTGGTTGTTCAGGCTTTTCAAACACTGCAAATGTTACTCCGAATATTGCGAGAATAAACAATGCAAGCCATGCCAATCCGGCAACTGTAGGATGGAGTAGTGCTGAAATAAACACACAAATTCCGAGCGGTAATTCATCTGTATTTTTTTTCTTGTACATTGGCGGAACTGTATATTTATCCTGTAATTCAGGTTCCTCGTGTGTGTGAGTGTCTCCTAGTAGTGTCATGTTTTCCCCAAATCTTTTACCCGAGAGCCGCTAAGCGGCTCTGTGGATTAAATAAATTTCGTTTTATTGTTTGTGTTTACAGTCTAACAAAAACGATTCTATAAAACAAATAGTCCGACTGTCCAATTAGTTTCGATAATACTACTGCGGACTAAATGTAATCGGTTGGTCAATTACTATGTCAATTTGTGTTCCTGCAGGGATTTCGACTTCCTCACCTTTATCCCAGAGAGATTTTGCAAGTCCGGCACCGGCTCCGACAGCGGTTCCGTATACTGCACCTTTGCCGACTTTACCGCCTGAGAGCGGACCCATGATGGTACCTGCAATTGCGCCTGCTGCTGTACCTATTGCAATATCTTTTCCGTATTCTTTTGCTGAATCCAATTTAGTACCGCCTTTTAGGAGTCCTGTACCGTCATCTGTTTTTATCATTCCTGAGATTGGTATCATTTGTCCATAGGGGGTTAGTATGTTAGTGAATTTTATCATCAATTGTCCGTTAATCCCGGCTCTGCCAGCTTTTTTAACCTGAATTACCGTGCCGTTAATGCTGCTTCCTGCAGGTGCGACAAGTGTATTATTATAGTAGAAGTTGTTGGTCACAGGTACTGATACGCCTTGACCCAGCGTTAAAAATTCTGAGCTTAATACCATGTTGGTAACTGCCGGTATACTTACGCCTGAAGGAATCATGACAACATTTCCTTTTAGCGGTTGCATTGTTGTATTTGCAGAGGTATATGGGTTTTGTGTTGTTGTAGAATTTGCTGCTGCGTAGCAGGCTGTGCTCATTGCCATTGTTGCTGCTACTAGTGTGCAGAAAAGTTTCTTATTCATTCTTAATTTCCTCCATAATCTTCATATCAAATTATAATCTTTAATGCCTCGAATTACAATTATGATTATCCGGTGCCATTCTGTAATATGGTGACTCAATCTTAGCTAAATTGTCCATATTATTTTTTATTTTTTTTTAATTACTTAACATTAGTTAATAATTGTTAAAATTTAATAAAGTTTTTCATAAAAGTGCCGTTATATATTTTGTGGTTAAATTTAAGGGATATACAAGGCAATGGACAGAGAAAAATTACACGTATTGTTACAAGAGGATCTTTTATCTCTGATAAGAGTATTGGATTTTTGTATGACAGAAATTGATCTTTTATACTGCAAAGTTGTCAAGGAGAGGATGCTTTCTTCTTCGAACAATAATTAAATTGGTTTTGACTTAATTTTTTTTCGCATATAATAGTTAAGCTATGTTGAAAGAATTTATTGTTGAAATTACAAAAAATGCAATTAATAGTGCAATTGAAGACAAAAAGTTAGGCGCAATGACTTTACAGGATAATTTTGCCTTGAATGCCGAATATCCGAAAAATGAAGATTTCGGTGATTTTGCGATAAATGTTTCTTCTCTTTCACGATTTGCAAAGCTTCCGCCGGCGGTTCTTGCTCAAAGTATTGCTTCTTACATTAATTGCAATGACTGTGATATAAATACTGTTGCCGGTTTTATTAACTTCAAACTAAAAAAAGATTTTTTAAATCCTGTAATTACGGAGATTCTTAATCTCCAAGATTCTTACGGTGCAAATGACTGCGGTCATGGTGAAAAGGTTCTGCTTGAATATGTTTCAGCGAATCCTACGGGTCCTTTTCATATCGGACATGGGCGTTGGGCGGCTATGGGCAGTGCATTGGCTAATCTTTTGAAGTTTAGCGGATATGATGTTTTTCAGGAGTTTTATATTAATGATGCAGGTAATCAGATAAAAAATTTGGGTAGATCCCTGCATATACGGGTTTTACAAGAATTGGGACATTCCGTTGATTTTCCTGCTGATGAAGCTGCGCGCAAAAGTTATTATCCCGGTGAATATTTGGTTCCTGTTGCCCGTATGTTCGTTAATGATGAACCGGAATTTTCAAAGAAGTTGGGAGTTGAAATTTCTGATCAGCAGTTGAATTATCTTTCTTCTTATGCCAAGGAGAAAATGCTCGATTTGCAAAAAGAACTTCTTAATAAGTTTAATACGCATTTTGATAATTTCTATTTTGAAACTGATTTGCATAAATCTGGAAAAGTTGAAGATTGTGTGAATAAGTTGCGTAAGCTGGGTTTGTTGTACGATAAAGAGGATGCTTTGTGGTTTAAATCTTCTTTGTTCGGTGATGATCAAGATAGAGTTATAAGAAAATCTGACGGTTCAAATACTTATCTGACAGCAGATATTGCTTATCATTATGATAAACTGGAGCGTGGTTTTGAACGTTTAATAAATATCTGGGGTGCGGATCACCATGGTTATGTTGCCAGAATTAAGGCTTCTATTGAGGCTTTGGGACATGACCCGCATAGGTTGGAAGTATTGTTGGGACAGCTTGTTAATATCGTTTTAAACGGTGAACAGATGCGCATGGGTAAACGTAAAAATATGGTTACTCTTGAAGATTTGATTGAAGAAGTCGGAGTTGATGCTACAAGATATTGGATGATTATTCGCGATATTAATACTACTTTGGATTTTGACATTGAACTTGCCAAGTCTAACACTGATGAAAATCCGGTATTTTACGTTCAGTATGCTCATGCCAGAGCTTGTTCAATATTCAGAAATGCAACTAGCGAAAGAGTTGATGTTCATTCTAACAAATCTCAACCGGCAATGTTCTCATCAGATGAACTTTTCGATGCACTGATGAATGCTAATCTCGATTTACTTTGGAATGATCAGGATGAGAAAGTCTATGCTGTAACTAAAAAGCTAGTTTTAAAGCTTGAAGAGTTTAAGTCAATGATAGTTTTTGCCGCAAAGAACAGGGCACCGTATTTGATTTGTAAATATTTACAAGAACTTGCCGGTGCATTTCACCAGTTTTATACATTTTCCCGTGTTTTAAGTGATAATAGAGAGCTTACTGTGGCACGTTTGGCTTTAGTTAAGTCTGTAGCTATTGTTATCAGAAATGCTTTGGGAATACTTGCAGTTAACGCCCCTGAAAAAATGTAGGTGACAATTACATTTTTAGTATTTCTGGAGCTTGTGTCACGGACTATTAGTTTTTCATTTTGTTGCTGAGTTGTCCGCAGGCAGCATCAATATCGGCTCCACGTTCCAGACGGATTGTAACTTTCTTGCCTGACTGTTCCAGAATATATTTGAACTTTTGAATTGTACTTTTTGTGGGACGTTCAAATTTATCTGTTTCGTTTGGATTGTAAATTATCAAATTTATATTTGTTTTTAGGTCCATAAGCAACAAGGAAAGTGCTTTTGCACAGTCTATTGTGTCATTAAAATCTTTTATTAGGGTATATTCTACTGTAATTCTTTTACCGGTTTTGTTTGTATAGTTCTTCAATGCAGGAATTAGTACTTCGAGCGGGTATTTTTTTTCAATCGGCATGAGTTTTTGTCGCAAACTATGTTCCGGTGCGTGAAGTGAAATTGCCAGTGTCGGTTGAAAATCGATCTCAGCAAGCTTATCTATTGCAGGCACGATTCCGCATGTGGAGACGGTGATCCTTCGTATTCCGATTTGAAAGTCAGTATTAAAAATCTCGATTGCTTTTAGTACATTGTCGTAGTTCAGTAACGGCTCACCTTGACCCATAAACACAATATTAGTAACTTTTAGTCCTGTATCGCGTTGAATTGTCAGAACTTGTTCTATTATTTCTGCCGGCGTCATGTTTCTTATAAATCCGAGTTTTGCTGTGGCACAAAATTTACAGCCACAGGCGCAGCCTATTTGTGAACTTACACAGGCAGTCAAATTCGAACGGTTATCAAATCGCATTAAAACCGTTTCAGCGCAGCATCCGTCATTATATTCAAGCAAATACTTTATTGTCCCGTCTGTACTGACTTGTTTATGTTTAATTCTAACATTCGTAATTTGTGCGGTTTCATTGAGCTTTTCTCTTGTTTTTTTTGACAGATCTGTCATTGCTTCAAAATCTGAAACTGACTTTAGATAGATCCAGTTATGCAGCTGTTTAGCTCTGAATTTTGATTCACCGATGCTCTCGGTAAACTCTGTGAGCTGTTCAATATTCAATCCTGATAAGGTTATTTTTTTAGTATTCTTCATATGTTTTATATTACATCAAAAATTCATTAATTTTTTTAACGATTTAATAAATATATCAAGAAAAATTATCCATTTTATTCTAATATAGTAGTGAGTAAATAAATTTGATTGGCGAATAACAGAATATGCAAATTAATCACGAAACAGACCGACAACAAGACGTAAATTCTACTTTCCCTGTTGTGGTGAAAATTGTTGAAAGTTTGAAAAGGATCTTGGAAGAAGACAGAAGTCAAAAACAACCGCTTTTTATTAATGTTAAAGAGTCGGTAATATTCAATCTTGCAAGAAGAGCTCTGAATGAGAAAGGAACCAGATTTTTAATCGGGATTGCCGGTGAGTCTGCTTCCGGTAAAACTACTTTCGTTCAAAATGCTATTAGATCATGCATCGCTGAGGAACGTACCGATCTTTATACAATTGTTTGTTGTGATGATTATTATTATGACTGGTCAAAGGAGTTAATTGAGGCTGGCAGTTACGAAGCTTTTTTTGCTAAGGGGTACAGTTTTGATACTCCCAATGCAATTAACTTGAATTTAATGAAAGAGCACTTGATATCTCTAAAAAACGGTTCCGCTGTCAGAAGTCCCGATTATAATTTTGCAACGTGTGAAAGTAAGCCTCACGGTGTTTTGAAAAAACCTGCAAAGATTATTGTCAACGAAGGGTTATATGTTTTAAATGAAGGCATAAGAGATATTATGGATGTTAAAGTTTATGTCTTTACTCCGTTTGATGTAATAAAGAAAAGATGGTACATTCGTGCAGAATCCAGAGGCAAAACAGGTAAAGCTGCAGATATGCAATTTGAGAATGTTAATTTAACAGCTCAAACCTATATTAGACCGGCTATGGAATCTGCTGATATTGTCATGAACGGCGTTGTATCAAGTGAATATATTCAGGAGATGACCGAAAAGATTTTTAGAACTATTGATGATATCTCGAAAAATATGATTGATTGTAAACAAATTAAACTTCCTGGTGTCGGCGTCTAATTAATATAGTTTTTAAGCAAAAAAAGAACCGCTGGTTTGCGGCGGCTCTTTTTTTATATTCTAAACTCTGCGTTTTCTTGCAGCTTCAGATTTTCTTTTTCTTTTAATACTTGGTTTTTCGTATACTTCACGTCTTTTGATTTCAGAAAGAATACCGGCTTTTTGGATTTTCTTTTTAAATCTTTTTAAAGCGCTTTCAATACTTTCGTTTTCACCAACTTTAACTTCAGGCATTAAGATTTCACCACCTTTAAACTAAATATCTTCACTGTG
>CASEVT010000093.1 GCA_949291445.1 uncultured bacterium
AAGCAAATTATATAGCCCGAGTTGCCGAGCTTGGGTTTGAGATAGTTTCTGTACGAACAAAACATTCGGTCGAAGAGTTTCTTGGGCACCACCCGTTCTTTGCGATCAAAGAATGGGTGGCGTTAAACTTTTAATAATTTTTTTAATTTTATCGGCAAATTTTTTGTTGGTTAGAACCACCAATCTACAGATTCGCACAAATTGGCGGACGAGACTGTGTCACTGAACAGACACGATGGTCGTGACGGAGTTGGAATGATCTAACCACCCTATAAAACTTTATATAATTTAATAATAGGTTTTTAATTTAAATTATTCTGAAATTTTTATAGTATATTGATCTTGTATACGATTGAGAGGAATTCAAATGAGTAAATTCAACTTGCTGGCTTATATTTTACCTCCCGAGGAAAAAGTTTTTTACACACTTTTTGAAGAAAGTACGAAAGTGTGCAATGAAACAGCGTCATTGTTTAATCAGATAGTAACATCAGGGCTAACGGAAGATCATATCATCAGCGCAAAACGACTGAAACATAAAAGTAATGATCTTTTGAAAGAAACGCTACATCAACTTAATATAACACTGATTACGCCGATAGACAGGGAAGACATTCAATGTATAGCAGCGTTGTTGAATAAGATTACCAAACGGATAGTAAAAGCATGTGTAAACCTTCGAGTGTACAGGCTTGATGTATACACAGACAACATGAAAAAGCAGGCGCAAACATTATTGCAAGCGACAGATGAGCTAAAAATAATTATTCACAACTTCAAAAAGTCCAGTTCAATAAAAGAAATGACAGAAACAAATCTTAAGATGAAAGAGATTGAATCACACGGTGATGAAATTCTCTATCATGCAATGGATGAACTCTTTTCCGGCAAGTATGATGCATTGAATGTTTTGAAACTCAGAGATATTCACAAAGATATTGAAAATGCATTAGATAGTTGTTTTTCAGTATCGGATCAAGTTGTTAACGTAGTTTTGAAACAGAGCTAACGTATATTAGTAGTTAACTCAGAGGAAAATTATGACAATATCAATAGGATTATTAATTCTTGTAGTTGCCGGCGCACTGGTATTTGAGTATATAAATGGATTTCACGATGCAGCGAATGCGATAGCCACGGTTGTGTCAACAAAAGTTTTAACGCCACGACAAGCAGTTATTTATGGAGCAACGTTGGAATTTACGGGTGCATTACTCGGAACACACGTTGCAAAAACGATAGGAGCAGGAATTATCAATCCTGATACGATAACGTTGCATGTAATATTTTGCGCGTTACTTGCGGCAATAATATGGAATTTGATAACATGGTATTTTGGTTTGCCGTCAAGTTCTTCGCATGCGCTAATAGGTGGTTTAATCGGTGCAGCAGTTGTCAATGCGGGCTGGGGTTGCGTAAGATTTATGGAGTTGTTGGACAAGGTAATTGAGCCAATGTTTCTTGCACCGGCGATAGGTTTTGGAGTAGGTTTTATTGTTATGGCAATATTGCTGAGAATATTTTATAAAGCGAATCCCGACAAGCTCAATCGAAGATTCAGAAGGGCACAGATTTTTTCTGCCGGATTAATGGCATTGAGCCACGGCTCTAACGATGCACAGAAAACTATGGGTATAATCACACTGGCATTGCTTGCCGGTGGGGTAATTCAGGCGGAATCCGGCGGCAATTTTGAAATTCCGGTATATGTAATCCTTTCTTGTGCAACTGTTATGTCACTGGGGGTTATGTCCGGCGGGTGGAAAATTATCAAAACTATGGGCAGTAAGATTATCAAATTAAAACCGATAAACGGATTTGCTGCAGAATCTTCCGCAGCATCGATTATTCTTCTGGCATCTCATTTTGGTGTTCCGTTGAGTACAACACATGTTATTTCTACGGCAATTATGGGTGTTGGAACAACCTACAAAGCTCATGCCGTAAAATGGGGTGTTATTGGAAATATCGTTTGTGCCTGGGTTTTGACCATACCGATTTGCATGTTTATTGCGAGTATGATTTATACTTTGTACAGGAATTTTATCTTGTAGATTTTGAGTTTTTTTGGAAAAATCAAGCGATTTTTGTGTAAGTATTAGGGCGCAATTTTACTGAATTTGAGAATAGATTTCTATACAATGCTGTGAGCAAGCTCCAGAAGTTGTTTTTGCAAAGATTCATAATCGGTTTTTTCATCAATGGATTGGCATAAAAACTCGTCTATTTTGCTCATATGTTTTATGGCAAGATCGGTTGTATGATCGGAACCTTGAACGTAAGCGCCAATACTGATTAAATCCTCATTTTTTCTGTATGCGGCAAGCAGAGTTCGAATTTTTGCCGCAGCTTGCATATGTTCTGCACTTACGCATTCTTTCATAATCCGGCTAATACTTTCGAGTACGTCAACGGCAGGATAATGATTTTTGTGGGCTAAATCTCTTGATAGCATGATGTGTCCGTCCAAAATACTTCTGGCTGTGTCTGATATCGGTTCATTAAAATCGTCGCCTTCGACAAGAACAGTATACAATCCGGTAATAGTTCCATATTCGTTACTTCCTGCCCTTTCAAGGAGTTTTGGCATAAGTGCAAAAACAGAAGGTGTGTAACCTCTTGTTGCCGGAGGTTCACCAACGGCGAGCCCTACTTCTCTTTGCGCCATAGCAATACGTGTAACCGAATCCAGCATAAACAATACATCTTTACCTTGATCTCGAAAGTATTCTGCGATTGCCGTCGCAACAAATGCCGCTTTAATCTTGACCAGTGAAGGTTGTTCAGAAGTTGCCACAACAACGATTGAGCGTTTCATCCCTTCAGCACCCAGTGTGGATTCAATGAACTCTCGAACTTCTCTGCCCCGTTCACCAATCAATGCAATTACGTTCAAATCAGCTTCGGTATTTTTAGCCATCATGGCAAGAGTCGTACTTTTTCCGACACCTGAGCCTGCAAAAATTCCGAGTCTTTGTCCTTTTCCTGCGGTAATGAATCCGTCAATTGCACGAATCCCCAACGGAAGAGCTGTTCTTATTAAGCTTCGATTTAGCGGATTAATAGCTTCAGATTGGGTGGAATATAGAGATTGGGAGTTAATTTCACCGAGGTTATCAATCGGATTACCCAAACCGTCCAGTACTCTGCCCAAAAGTTGAGGACCGACTTTTATTTTCATTGAGCCGCCGGAGTTTTTAACTATGGCCCCCGGCATTAATCCCTCCATCGAACCCAGCGGCATTAGCAGTATTTTGCCGGTCTTAAAACCCACAACCTCCGCCCATATCGGCTCTTCATCAAGTCGGTTGTAGATATAGCACAAATCTCCTATACTCGATTTCGGTCCGTCGGCTTCTATTATCAGTCCCACAATTTCTGTGACTTTTCCTACTTCATCAAGAGAGGATGTCTGTTCAATTATTTGCTTATATCGGGTCAGATTCATCTGGTTTTTGTGCCTCTTGTGAAAACTCGGTTTGTTCAAGTTTTTCTATTATTTCTTCATTCTTAAGATTGTCTTGAATCTCTTTTACTAATTCCGTTTCGGGAGTCGAATTAAGGTTATTGAACAATTCTTGTGCTATTTTGTCGATTTGTGCGTCAATTCTGGAATCGATCCTGGAGCCTACTGATTCAACTATGGTGCCGTCGGGTGATACGGAGTTGTCTTCTATTATTCTGATTGTTTCAAGATTTTTGAATGTTTCTTTTATTTTGTCTGAGATATCATAAATTTTTTCTGCCATTTGAGGATTGACAATTATCGTTATATTTTCCTTTTCTTTCAGGGCAGAGATGGCGGATATGGTCAATTTTTCAAGTAGTTTCGGATTTTGGGTTAATTCTGTATGGCAAACTTTTTTTGAGATTGAAATTATCAAGTCTAAAATATCTGTATGCAAGGATTTTATTATACGTTTTTTCAATTCAAACTCTGATTTGGCAAAGTTGTCGAGATTAACAATTTTTTCTTCCATTTCTGCGCTAATCTTTTCAAAACCGTCTTTATACCCTTGATCAAAACCTTCATTTTTAGCGGTTTCGGTGATTTGAGTTGTTTGTTCATTAGCTTTTTGATTGGCTTCTTCGATGATTGTTGCAGCTTTGGAATTTGCGCTTGACTCTATAATCAGTGCTTTTTGTTTTGCGTCGCTAATTATTTTTTCCGCAATTTGTTTGGCTTGTGAAATTTCGGAGTCTAAAATTCGATTGCTCTGGGCGCTTACAACAAAAGAATCACCGAAATTTATCTTGTCACTTTCAATTCTTCCCAATCCAATAAATCCTTTAAATTTTACTCAATATATTCATCTTCCTGAGTATCACGTGTAATAATAATTTCACCGGCAGCTTCAAGCATTCTGATAATACCAACAATTTTTGTTTGTTTTTCTTGTACTTCTTTTGCCCTGACCGGTCCCATGTACTCTAATTCTTCTTGTAACATAGTTTGCGCACGTTCAGACATGTTGTGATAAATTTTTTCCTTAATTTCATCACGCACACCCTTTAAAGATATAGCAAGGTCTTTCATATCGACCTCACGAATAATCCTTTGAATAGCGTTGTCTTTAAGCTGCAAAATATCTTCGAATACAAACATCAACTCTCTTACTCCTTCTGCGAGTTCGAGGCTGTGCGTTTCGAGATATTCCAAAACATTTTTTTCTGTTCCTCTGTCCGTTCTGTTCAGAATGCTTGCCAGAGCGCCGACACCACCTGCTTTTGAGAAATCTTGTGCAACAACAGATGAAAATTTTCCTTCTACAATTTTCTCAATTTCTGCAATAATCTCCGGATTTGTTGAACTCATATCCGCAATTTTAAACGCAACCTGTGCTTGAACTTCTGACGGCAGTGCATTCAAGACTTTCGCCGAGATTTCAGGTTTTAAATATGCCAGTATCAGTGCGATAAGCTGTGGATTTTCATTTTGAAAAGATTGTGCAAGTTGCGCCGGATCTGCTTCATTGAAGAACTGAAACGGGTTTTTTGTGAGTAATGTCATTAACCTTGAGAGCATTTTTTGCGCCTGTTCTGCCCCGTAAGCTTTTTCAAGAATCGTTCTTGCATAAGCCGTACCGCCTGAGGATAAGTAGTCACTTGCTAAAAAAAGGGAATGAAACTCTTGCAAAACTGAATTTAATATGTCGGTCGGTATTTTATTTAAACTTGCGATATCATAAGTTATTTGTTCAAGCATATCTTCATCACGGATATTTTTCAATATTTCAGAAGCCGTGCCGGGACCGAGTGCAACTAACAACGCTGCAACTTTTTGACGTGGTGACATATTTTCGTATGTTATGTTATCTGCCATTTATCAGTCCTTAATGTATGATATGAGTAATTTTGCAGCTTCTGCCGGATCATTCATTATTGTATCGCTCAAGTCTGTTCTCAGTTTATCCAATTCGGGATTTAATCTGGCATCAATTTGCGGCAAGGATTCCACTTCCATCTTATCTAACAAGCTGTCTGTAAGATGTCTTTGTTGCTCATCAAACCCTTCATCCCAGCTTTCGGTTGTTTCTGCGGCTCTGCCGGTGAAGAGTGATTTCAATACGAACAGTGCTGCCAATCCTAATATCAATACGATTACCATTGGTGCAACTTTATTTATTATGAATTCACGCATTTGTGCGTCTCTCATTTCTTTTTCCATTGCGGCTTCTTGTGCTTTGTCTTCACCTAATGATGCAAATTGCAGGCTTGTAACGTTTATTATGTCACCACGGTTCAAATCGGCTCCGCTTGCCGATACTATCAATTTTTCCAATTCCGTTTTCTCTTCTGTCGTCAGAATTTTGTTCACTGCAACTGCTATTGTCATCCTTTTTACTGTTCCGGGTGCATAGACAATCTGCTTAATTTCTTTTGATACGTTATAAGTAGCTGATGTTTTTTCCTTTGTATAATTCAAATTTCTGTTTGGAGTTGTTACAGTATTTGCGTTAGGCGGGTTATGTCCGTTGTCATCGGCAAGATCTTCTGTTTGAGATGGTGGTGCAGGGTTTTCGTAGTTTTCCATTTCAGTTTGTGAATTGGCTAATACTCCTTGTTGACTGTCACCTACCGGTATATAACTTTCTATTGTCGATCTTGCACTGTTAAAGTCTATGTCGGCACTGACTTGGACCGAGGCGTTGTCTCTGCCTACAATTTTGTCTAATACATCTTGAATTTTCTTTGCGGTTTGTGTTTCAAAGTTTGTTTTGTAAGATTCTATATCGTTTGATGTTCTTTCTGTTTCATCTGAAAGATTGTTTCCGGATTGGTCTGTCAGGAAGACTTTTTCCGGTGTTAATCTCGGTATTGCGTATGCAACAAGGTTTTTTATTGCCTTAACCTGATTTGTTTTTAGCCGGTATCCGGGTTCTAAGATTAACATAACCGATGCTGATGGCGAATCATCTTTATCTTGAAATACCGAGCGCTCGGGTTCGGCAATTTGGACACGAACTTTTCTTATTCCGTTCATTTTTTCTATTGAACGTGTTAATTCGCCTTGATAGATTCTTTGTTTTGTTAATTTGTTTTTAAAATCGGTTGAACCAAGCTGCATATCGTCCAGCAATTCAAACCCCGGTGCGGAGTCTTGGATTAGATCGTTTTCTGCAACATATATTCGCAATTCATCTTGCATGTTCACCGGCACTAAAATTGAGCGTTTGTCCGAACTCAGTTTGAACGGATAACCGCTTTTTTTAAGGCTTTCTGTTACCGCTGCCGCATCTTGGGTTGATAAATCAGAATATAATACCGACCAATTCGGTTCCATTGCTTTCATAATGAAAAATGCCGAAACGAACAATGCTATTGTACTCAGGGCAACGATTCCAAACTTTTGACTTACGGTCAATCCTTCCCATAATCTTTTTAAATCGTCTATAAATAGTTTAAAATAGTTCGTTTCCAACGACTTATCCTCTTTCCCAAGTTTTAAAAATTATCGTGCAAATGCAAGCTTACAAACATACTTCGCCACAGTAAGAATATAACCTATTTTCTGTTTATTATCAAATATGTTAATTTTCTTGTATTAAAAAGTTTTTTGAGCTGGTCTTTAAATGTACAGCTTAACGATCGAAGGTGGGATTGGGTTTGTGTAGTACCTGATATAATGGCTCGACGGCTTAAAAACAAGGTGCTAAAATATTCTTGTTATGGCAGAAATAGCTTTAGTGGATTGCAATAACTTTTTTGTATCGTGTGAACAGCTTATGAACCCTGAGCTGCTCGGCAAGCCTGTTTGTGTTTTGAGCAATAATGACGGGTGTATAGTTGCACGCTCGAATGAGGCAAAAAAGCTCGGCATAACCATGGGGATGCCTTATTTTATTGCTAAAAAACAATTTGCTTTCAAAAATGTTCACTATTTATCCGGAAATATGAGGCTTTATCAGGACATTTCTGCACGCATTATGACTAAATTATCCGAGTTTACTCCCACTATCGAAATATATTCCATAGATGAAGCATTTTTGGATTTAACCGGTATGAAACGGTTGTATAGGTGCTCTTATGGAAAAATTGCCGAAATGATTCAACGCTGTATTATGGAAGAGATCGGCATACCGGTTTCTGTCGGGATTGCTAATTCAAAAACTCTCGCAAAACTTGCCTGTGAACGTGGTAAAACCGGTAACGGACTTTATCAAATCGGGTATCATCAAATTGATGAGGAATTGAAAAAAACTCCTGTTGAAGATATTTGGGGCGTCGGTAAAAATACTGCAGCTTTATTTAAAAAATACGGGATTTATAAGGCTTCAGATATTGTCAAACAAAACGAATTCTGGCTCAAAAAAATTTGGGGTAAACGAGGTTTAGAGTTAAAATCCGAATTATTGGGGGAATCGGTTTATCCTGTCGTTGACAAGCCTGCTTTACCAAAATCACTGCAAAGAACTTCTTCCTTTGCTAAATTTACTAATGATAAAACTTATATAAAAAATGCTCTCTGTTACCATGCTCATCAAGCGTGTGCTAAATTGAGAAAATTGGGATTATGTGCAGAAGTCTTGCACGTTATGCTCAGGACAAAAGACTTTCAGGTCTTTACCGAAAAAATTGTCCTTCCCGCACCTACTAACAGCGAGCTCTCGGTTAATGAATTTGTTGTGAAATTGTTCGAAAAAATCTATAACCCTAAATTAATCTATCGCTCCAGCGGTGTTTATGTTGAAAAATTAACAGAAAAGAAAGCTCTGCAACTCTACCTTTTTAGTACCGAAAAAGATATTAAGGCTCAAAAACTCTCCGGCATTTGCGATAAGGTAGAAAAAAAATATGGCAAAGGAATTATTAGTATTGGTGCAATTACACCCAAGGAGAGTGACTAATTTAACACAATAGTCGTGACAAAGATGGAATGATCTAGCCAACCTATCAAAATAATGCAATCTTACACAAATTGGTGGACGTGACTGTGTCACTGAACAGACACAATGGTCGTGACGGAGAT
>CASEVT010000094.1 GCA_949291445.1 uncultured bacterium
CCTGTTTTTTCATCTTTCACTACCTTTACTTCACTCACTACCTCCTCTACTACCTTACCAAATTCATTTCGTGCTTCTCTTATTTCCTCCAACATCACCTCCCAGTTTACTCGTAGATTGCTCGGAGCATCTTCGTATTTGACAAATTTATCTTTTTTGTTTTGCATAAAACCTCCTTAAATACAAAAACAAGAACTTTTTTAAGTTCTTGTTTTTGTATTTTAATTTTCTAATTCTACTAAAATTTATAATAAGAACGCTTAATTACCAATTTCCCAGTCTTGTCATAGCCATTATCCTTAATCCAATGTGAAATAAGTTCTCCGTTTAAATCATATGAAAAAAGTTCATTTTTAGATACCCATAATGCAACACTAAATAATTGCCCATTTAATTTATACACCTTACTTAAAAAAGGAAACTTTCCAGTTTCTCTTCTAACTTCTATACCCTCCAACTCCCCATTATTGCTATATATATATATATATTCCCAATTAGTATAATACCTAACCCCATATGAACCATCCGAAAAATGATTAACATACCGACCTTTTTTACTTATCTTTGGCTTATTTCCTCCTTCGCCAGGAGTAAAGCCTGGGTCTTTTAAATACTTCTTGTGCGGCTCCATTGATATTTCGTATTCTATATTCCTGAACGCTTCTTCTCGAGCGCTTTCTACCGTATACTTCACTCCACCTTTCAACGTCAATCCATACACGGGATTTACCATTATTAGCATTATCAGAAATATTATTACTCTTTTCATATCCTCAATATACCATATCTGAGTGAATTAAAACACATTCCCCCAAAAGATTACAAACAAAAAAGGCCAGAAGTATTCTGGCCTAGCTAATGTGTCCGGCTATTTGTTTAAGGCAGTTAATTGCATCATTTCCCTTAAGCGGGGTAGGTTTTGCCCTAAAGAATCCATAATCACGGTATTTTAAGTAATAATAAAAGTAGTTAAAATATTTTCTTGGAGTAGAATGCCAAAATTCATCTTCAGACCACCCTAAAAAATAGTGGGCAGTAGAAGCAATCTGAGCCCAATTAAAGAAGTCTAGGTTTTCTTCACCTTCTTTTTTTTTAATTGTGCTTTTTTGACATTTTCAGACTTCAAAGCAATCTCCGGCAAAAAAAGTTGGCGAAGAAAGGCAGCCTGTATTGTATATGCTCTGGAGATTAATACCCCCATACCCGAATCTTTTATTAAATTTCTGACTTCACCAATTTCTTGGGCCGTATGATGTTTCATCAGACCTATGCAAAAAATTTCCAAAAGTTCGTTATATTTAAGATTATTTTCTTTAATAATAACATCCATAATTTTACACAAGCCCATATTCAACACAATTTCGATTTGCGCATAAGCCTTATTATCATATTCAAGTTTGTATTTTTTTTCGCCGATAGAAATCTCTACCGGTGCATTAAAAACATCTTCAAGCATAAATCCTCCAAATAAAATTCGACTAGAGTTGATTATAATCAATTTGAATTGCATTAACTTCATCAACAGTTTGAGCATCGTCAATGGCATTAAGATACTGAACATTTAGCCCGTCCTCGCCCCAGATATTTGAAGTCAAGGTTACCAAAAGAGCCCCCAATTCAATAAGCTCCTGTTTAGTAAGTTGAACAGTAATATTATCCATTGAGTTCCACCCGATAGTGCCAATATCATCAGGCAATAAAGAAACGGCGCCCATAATATTAACCTTAGAATCAGTGTCGGAATCAAATCTGACACCTTTATACTCAACTCCGGCTCTTAGCCGTTCGTCACGTTTTTGAAAGTTCTCAAATATTTTCAAATCTTTAGCTTTTTGTAATTGCGCATTTTGGTACTCAGTTGTATCAGATATATCGGTAAAGACACCATCAACAAGAGCGTATTTATCAGGATTTTTTTCGTATTCAAAAAAATCAACAGGAACCTCAACGGATCCTTCATATTCAAATGAAGACGCTGAAGTAATTTTTCCGTCATCAATAGTTATATACATTACAATACTCCTTCAAAAGGTACAAAATAAACAGTAATACTAGAATTTGTCGGCCTATTAAACTCATCAACCTGAAGAATTGTATTTTTCTTAAGAAAGACCCAATTAGCAACACCAGCATTAGTGCTCATCTGCCAGGAATATAAAAGAGGTCGTTGAATAACTTCTGAATTTTCATCAACAATAGCAATAGAAATAGAGCTTGTAGTCCCGCGATTTGAATGCCAAAAATGAATAATACCATCTTTAGGCACAGTATACTTCATACCCTGCGATAGATTTAGCAAAGCTTTATTACTCCAGTTAGGGAGCCCATTTTCAATCAGGCTTTGAACCCCAACAGAAGTAAAATTGTCGGCATTAATATTAGCTTTATCAACCTTCAGATCTTCAACGTCTTGAATCAACTCAATTGGCTGATTTTCATATTTTAAATGCATCAGACAATCGTTTAAAACATCCGTATCACATTTTGCAATACCGGATTCAGTAGGATTGTCAGTCCATAAATATTGATCAGTCATCATACCTCCTAAACTTTAATAACCAATTCATTGTACATTTGCGGAAAGCCACGGTAATTCGCTTGATTGCCAAGTTCCTTACATCTGCTCAAAGTCCGATCGCAAGAAGTTTCTTCACCGCTATACCCACATCTGCAATCTTTAAACCTTCTAACCTGACAACCCGTTCGATACTTCATAATTGGAGCCATAATTTCAAACCCGCCCAATTCAGTTTCAATATCCATAGTTGCAGTTTCATAATCAAGTTTTAAATTATTACATCTGCCAAAATACAAAATCTGCTTCACATCAGGTACAATCTCGTGAGTATTAACATTCAAAAACACCAATGTCAAAATTGCAGGCGCATTAGTAATAACATCACCGCGTTGTCCAATTATCCCTGATATAGAGAGAGCAACATTAGATAACTCTATATTTAACTTAGAAACACTGGAATTATCATCACGTTTAATTTCATCATGCGACAACGGAGCCCCCAAATAAGTTTCCCCGTTATAAGTAAGCATATCAAGCGTTTCATTGTCCAGAATAAATATAGAACCGCCTTCAATGTCTATTTTCAATAATTTTCTCGGAATAATCTCATCCTTTTCAACCTCAGATAATGGGTTAGTATTAGGAAAAACCTCACGGATCCGAACAGTCATCTCTCCATAACCGTAATCAGAAATCGAAGATTCCAAGGTATCTTCATCAAAACGGACAGTATAAGTTTTACCGTCACCGCCACGGGATTTGTCCCAAGTCCACTCAAAAGCCCTAAATCTACCTCGTTTGGCAATAAAAAACTCCTCAAGCTTTTTACGGTTGACAGCATTCTTTTTAAAAGTTAAAGTCCAAGAATGTTTAGGTTTGTCCCACCAGCTTTTGCGGTTATCCTGAGCAGTAAAAATCTTATCTATAATCGTATAAAAATCAAGACTGCAGTCGCAATCAGCTTCGTAATAAAAATCCAAAGATCCAACTTGCGAAACCTCTCTGTCATCAATAGCATAAATACTCAACTCAGATTCAGAATATCCCATATGAGTAATATTTTGTTTAAACGAATCTGAGTCAAAAGAACAAAGATATTCTTTTCCGTCACCGCCTTTATCAACATCCCAAACAAATCGAAATTTATTTGCCTGACCCATAACTTGAATAAAGAAATCCTCAAGCTTTTTACGCCCGCTAAAATTCTTATCAAATTGCAGCGTAAAAGTTCGCTTAGGATAAGTCCAAATCGGATAACGTTGTTCATGACCTTTCATTTTTTCATTAATTTGTGTTTTAAACTCGATAGAGCTCGTATACGCAGTTTTATAAGGCACATCAAACAATGGATACTCCATAGTCCTCCCTTCTATCCAAGCATCTTAGAAAAAACCGCAGATAAAAGATTACCTGCGGATTAACTAACAATTGCCAACATAAAAACTTAAGCAGCGTTATCAACAGTAGCACTCAAAGGTGTAGCCTTTGAGTGAAGTTCAATATCTAACAATTTTGTTTGTTTAGTTTGACCTTCCCCAAATTCATGTTCTGTATAAACGCCTCTTCCGTCAAAAGTAAAGGTTGCAAAATCATTTTGTGTACCATTAATAGGAATGGCAGTTGCTTTAGCTTTATATATGCAAAAATGCACATCCCCCCCTTCGTTATTAGTATCCAAAATTTGTGCCTTAAGTTGAAAATAATTTGGTAAATCACCACCGCCAAAGGTAAACTTAGCAGTTTCAGTATCAGCTTCACCTGAAGTAGAATAAGTACCACCGGTTAGTTGAGCCAGAACTTCAAGACTTAATTTTGCATATTCCATATTAAAAGTTATAGACTTAATCTTATTTGAAACATCGAGAACCTTTTCATCACCGGTTAAACTCTTCTCCTCAATTTCATAAGTCAGAGAAATTTGTCTCACACCGGGCAAATCTATTCCGGTACCACAAGTAAATTCATCTTCAGTATCAGTTAAGACAGGAAAAAGCTTGGCATCATCAACGCCAAATAATTTAGTAACAGTCTTAAGCGCCATTTTTATCTCCTTTTCATTAAGTAATAAACAATATAGCCAAAGGCTATTTAAGAATTTTCATAGATCAAAGCAATATTAAACACATAACAATGCCGTCCACTGGTATCTTTTTGCAGATAATAAGGTGTTTTAAGGGCACGTACATGCATAATCTTGCTATTAATCGTGACAGCTTTTTGAAAGATCTCATCCGGATAAATCAACTTAAATATTTCCTCACAGACCAAGCGAGAAACATCCAGATCCAAATTTTTGACTGTTACCTGAACAGTCGAATAGCGAGCCAAATCACAGGGTTCACTGCCATTCAACCAAAGAACAACGACATTTTCACCATTAGTACTGTCATAGTCATATTTAACAGCCGATTCATCAACGATACCGGCATCACAAATAAAAGCTTTTAAATCGTCTAATATCACAATATAATCCTTTCAAGCTCACTGAAAATAGACTTCATTCAAAACGTGAATGCCATCAAAAGAAAAAGAGGGGTTAATTTTGATAACGGAAAAAACTCGCCCCCCTATCCCCAATAAATCTCCGCATTTCATATCCGCTTCGCAGAAAATTTTTCCGGACGAAGCGAACTCTTCTCCTTGCGGACCAATAACAATAGCATCATTATATTCAATACGGCAATCAATTTCTTTCTCATCCACAACAACAGGTTTTCCGTTAGAATCAGAACCACTGGTAGTCTTTAGCAAAGCTTTTTGAATAAACAAATCAGTAAAATATCCCATCTAAATCCGGCCTTTCTTAATTAACCCAAAAACTTAAATCCTTTTTTAACCCATTTATCAATGAGATAAGAAGCCTCAAGTGAAAGCAGTTCATTGGAATTAGTATTATCGCCATAAGAAATAGAACCCGAACCCAGACCAATAGACTTAATGTTATTTTGTTGATTTTTATAATGTACAGAATCACATAAAGAAACCATGGTCAACGCCTCCTCACAAACAGCATCTTTAATATCCTGAGGCATATCAAAATTTCTGGGGAATTCCATAGGCTGAGACTCATCAAGTTTTTGACCGATAAAATCGGCTTTGTTAATCTTCTTACTGGCAGTAATCAACAATTTTTCTTGCAGCTCGACATCCAACTCAAACCACTTATCTGAGTCAAATCTTTCTTGAAAGTAGGAATTAGCTTCATCAAGAGTAACAAAAGAATTTTTATATAACTCAATACTCATAAATTCTCCTTAATAAGAAAAATCGGCGGTGAAAAACCGCCGATAGTAATAGAAAGTTCATCAAAAACAGATATTAAGCACCCAACTCATCGGCACTCGGAACAAGTACGGCAAACGGATAACGATTTGCAGACGAACCTTTTCTGCTGACCGGATTTGCAACTTGAATACCGATACGCATAACACAACGTAAAGCGCACATATCTTGTTGAGCAAGGTTGTAAGCAATAGTACCATCAGAATTTTGTATAATAGCCTGATCCAACAGTTTGTAAGTGATATCCTGACGAATAGAATAAACAGCCTTACTAAAGTCACCTGCAACTAAAAGAGCCTGAGAAGTATCAAAAACACCACCGATTTGATCATACAATAACGGACGTCCAACGAGACTTACCGGAACCTCAGAAGTAAGACCGGGAGTGTAAAGAAGTTGATTATTTTTATCACGAAGATTTCTAAACTTAGCTTCCAAAGTGCTATCAGCATAGAATCCGGTAACGCGATAGCCAGCAGCCTCAACTTTTGCCATAACCCCATTTTCACCAATAATATCGCCTGCAATATCAACATCAGTACCGACTTCAACAGTATTACCTTTAGAGATAGCTTCAGTAACGATAGCATTAGGATAAGAAGCAGGTTTGTTAACCCCGAAGAATATTGCTTCATCAATAGCAAGCCCGAATGCCTCAACAATTTGAGGTTTTAACTCATCCCAAATAGGATAAGCAGCATCATCTAAAACAGCTTCGGGAATAGGAATAATAACAGCAATTTCCTCTGCGGTAAGAGTTAATTTATCCCATTCAGCATTAGTAGTTTGCTTGGTAGCAGTATCACCGTTCAGAAAATATGCACTTGGTAATGCGGAAGCAACAGGCAAAGTTCTTTGCTTAGCACTCATATTAGGTAATTGTTTAAAAAGTTGCAAAGCAGCGGAAGCACCCGGAACATTTTTAATAATTTCGGAAGAAGTCTCAACAGGAATCATAACTTCCACATTGCTACGAGTAATCATTTTAGCATCAGTTGTCATTTTATTTTCCTTTCTGTATTAAATAAACCGATTATCTGCCCAACGCCGAGCGAATTATTTTGTCAATTTTTTGAGACGAAGTCAGATTAAGATTTTTGGACGGTTTAAACATACCGCCAATATTTTGTTTTTTGGATGAAAAGAGAAAAGGATTTTCTTTTTTGTAATCAGTAATGAAAGAATCGACATCCTCACAATCAGAAGGAATATCTTTCACAACGAGTTCACTTTTAATACATCCGGCCTTATCCAGTTTTCTGATAAGAGTCAACGAGTTATGAGACGCTTTCAAAGCGTTCAATTCATTTTGAATCTCATCGGCCTTAGCTTGAATTTGGAGTCTAATAGCGGACTCTTCTCTTGAAGAAGTACGATAACGAGCGGCTTCTTTGCGCAATCTTTCAATTTCTTTTTTCATCGATTTAGAAGAAGAAGCTCTAATAAGCAAGTCCATTTTTTGACTTGCAGAGAGTTCTTCTTTTTCGTTCAGATTGTTGTTTGCACCCGGCAAACTTTGAGTATCATCGTCCATATTAGGCGAATTCAGCTCATCAAAATTTTTGTCCTCTGTACCTGACATAGGAACTCCTTTCTTTTTGTGACAGTGATTTAGAAAAAGCTAAATAGAAGAAGGTCTGGCACGATAGTAACTTTTCACCTTTACACCATCGCTACGTGTATAATCTTTCACAAAGACCATACCGCCTTTTTCAACAGCTTTATCTGCTTGTTCTTTGGTTGGAACACCTATTGTTTTTCTTTGATAGTTAATTGCATCCAATTTTTCGTCATATTCATCATCAGACATATTGTCAATATCTTCTACTGTATAGATTTTGTTCTCACCCGTAACTTCATTCTTATAACCGGACAGATCAATACTTTCATCAAAAACTTTATCATCTTCACCGGCTTCAAACTTAGGATTGTCAGAGTTTAAATTTTCAATCTTGTTGTCATCAGTAGTTTTAGCACGATTCAAAAGGGATTCTTGCTGTTCAAACAATTTTTCTTTCTGAGCCACAAGCATTTCTTTTAGCCCAAGTGAGGGACTTTCAGGGCGTTTCATAGAATCAAGTTTTTCTTTTTCTTGAACAAGATAAGACTCAATACCGTCTAAGAAAGACACTGAACTCTTATTCTTATTAGATAATTCATTTTTAGTATCGGCATAACTTTTGAGATCACTGATTACATTTTTAGAAACCGAACCCTGATAAACTCTTTTATCATCAACACTTGAAACCATTTCACCACTTTTAAGAGCATTGTACACTTTTATGGCAATCATATCTTCTATATGCTCATCGCTAAAATCATTTTCAAACCCTTTAAGCTCATCAGCAACCTTGAGACCGATTTCTCTGCCGACACGATTATTCCACAAGTCCATTTCTTTAGCTTGTGCAGTATCGGGATTATTATTGGAATACTCATACATATTGCCAATTATGTTAGCAGTAAAATTCCCGTATTTTCTGGCCAATGAAGCCATTAAAAAAGCATGTCGAAACGCATCAGTTTCATTGTCAGCCGAAATCATAGGATGTGAATCCGGATCCAAACCAAACAAAGATCTGTAATGTTCAGCTTTGTCAATGTAATAATCTGCAACAGGCTTATATTTTGAATTTGAATTATTTTTTAAACTATCATTTAAATTAGCAAATAAATCATAAGCGCTATATTTTTTTTTGTCAGCCATAATACTCTCTCCCATAAAAAAGAAAGAGTCCGAAGACTCTTTCATTAAAATTAACACCAATTAAGAATTTTTATGAATAATTACCATGTTCCAATGAGAATTTCAGTCTTATCAGCTGAATTATAATCGATAGATAGAGTTATTTTATCCAGACGAAGAAAAGATGTTCTTTGGTCCGTAATTTTTTTTCTAACCTCCGGCGTAATATTCAATCGCACCTTCTCATAAGGAAAATAAACAGGAATAATTGCATGTTTATCTTGACAGACCAATAAAAGCATACCGGTCGTATCAAGTAAACCTGCCGAAAAATAATCCAATTCATTATTTGGATATATATAAATTTTAGCTAAACGTAAGGCAGACTGAGGCAACATTCTGCGCAGATACGGAATAAGAACAATACCCTCCATATTATCAAATTTATAGACAGCATTAAGCCTATCCACATTTTCAATTTCAGGAAGAACAGCTGTCCTTACCATAACTGCATCCTTTTTCATATAATCAGTCAGATAAAATCCTTCATATACACGATAAAAAGTCATACAATCATCAAAATAGAACCTGAAAATGATAAACGCAGCGAATATCAAAATCAGCATAAATACAATTTTCAGAAATTTCCAAAAATACAAAAACATAAAACTACCTACTCGACCTGTCTTATAAAGACATTTACATTTTTAGAGTTAACCTGCTGTCTAAAGCTCATTTCAAAGTTTTTAGTACTGAAACAATTTATGTCAGGTTCTATACGATTTTTCAAAAGTGCCACAGAAAATTGAAAATCAGCATTTTTCTTATCAAAAAAGACAGGAATAACAGAATCATCATTATTAATCAACAAAAGATAATCCTTATCCCTGTTAAATTTTGAAAAATACTTATCCATTCTATCGACCTTGAAGGAATTGATATGAAACAAATCGCTCAAATCAGACGGCATTGTATCATCGGAATTGTAACAAAATCCTCTCATATTAATAAAAGAAATTTGCAACTTTGAATCCGAGAGATTTTTTATATCGTTATTCAAGAAAGTTGCAACCATATCGGAGAGATTTTTGTCATACACAGACTCAAATACACCCTCCAAAGAGAGATACTCATGAACAAATATATAAGCGCGTTTTGTCAAAAACAACGATAATATAGCCAGAACAAGAACCAAGAAAATAATATTTAAGAATTTCAACAATTCAAACCTCCATAAAAGTATTTTGACAGAAATGAATCACAATACACTTATGTATTTACCGTTTAATAAATTTTAAGAAGGCACAAAAGCTTTCACAAGCGAAATTTGGGACTATATTTGTGAATCATCAGATAAAACATTTTCCTCAATATCAGAATCAATATTAAGTTGCTGATCCATCAATTTATTTTCAAGGGCAATCCGTTCCAGCTCAATTCTGGCATCAGCTTCGCAGACATCATCAAGAGTCATAATAGTAGTCAAACGGCTTTGAGTACCGGCAGCGACCCTGCTATTTTCGACGGAGACCTTTTCGCTATAGTCAGAAGGGATAGGTTCGCCCCAGGCAATTTGAACATTTTCTGCAGGAGTATAATTAAAAGCCATAGCACATTTAACAACGTTTTGAATAGTAGAATTAAATGAGACCTGTTTAATGTCGTCGACCTTTGCAAGAGCGGCAATAAATATCTTTCTCAAGCTTTCACCGGACAAAGTACCGGACAGATTAATCCCATAAGCTTGAGGCGGAGTTTTAGTCAAAATATAGAAAAATTGCAAGAGCATATTAATATGTCGTTCTATAGCGTCAGCCTGCAAATCAGCGGTAATATACTCAGGCTTAATACCGTCAGTTCCGACCTTCAAAAAGTCGGTATTAGGCAAGCGTCTTTCATTAGTAACGGGATCGTGTTCAAGATTTTGTTCACTACCCGCCAATTTAGGATTAGCATGCCTGTTTATTATTTTAGAATTTTGACTAACAGTCAACATAATTTCTTCAACAATAGACTTACAGCGCAAGTAGTCACTTTCACCGAAATACTTATCACTTTCAGTACTATTTTTCGTAGGAAAGATCAAAAAATCATCCCATATTTCGGAGAAGTCCTCAATTTCTTGTATACCGAGAGCAGCAAGCTCATCAGAATCCAATTTTTTACCCAAAGCACCCTCCAATGAAGTCCAGACCTCATTTTCGACATAGCCCTTATGATGTTTTTCAACTTTTTTATATTCTTTTTTAACACCGTTCTCGACATTATAAAGTGAATAAATCAGAATATGCCCGTCAATATCATTCAAATTGCCATTGCGAAAAACAGGAATCCAGCAATCCGGAGAGATGGAAAAAATCTTAACTTCATCCTCAACAACAGCGACCTTAAAAAGACCGTTGCCATAGCGAGAATTATCAATATACACTTCTTTAAGCACAGAAATAAAATTGTTTTTAGTCGAAATTTCATTCCAATTTTGCTGAACGGCATCATCAACGTTAACATCAATTCCCTGATTAGTAATAAACCCCTTAAAAAAGTCAGTCAAAGCCCAGAAGAGGTTGATATTAATAAGCGACTGAGAAGTAGTATTATCGAGCGGATAGCGTTTTCGAATTTTAGCGATTGTAGAGCTAAACGCCTTGGAGAAATCACCTTCATACAAATTTCTATAATACTCATAATCAGAAAATCTTTCGACAGTATCATTGTCATATTTAATATTTTGGACATCAAAAGTAGTAAACATAAATCCCCCTTATCAGATAAATACGCAAACAGAATAAAAATAAATCAGATTAACAAAAGTAAAATAAACTCAAATGAATCTTTTTTCATAAAAAGTCAAAGCATATCTTGTTTCATCCATAGCATCGTCATTTTCTTTGACCGGCATATCAGGGTCAAGCATAGAGTCATCTTCAGAAGGATACCGATAGGTTTCAAATTCCCGAAGAGTATTCTTGCAGCGATCACGATTGACGATCAATCTGTCATAATTGATAATGCTTCGCAAAACGCCGATACTATCGATAACACGAGGTTTTTCCTCATAAACAATAATCCCACCTAAGGACTCACGGAGCTTATGATTTTGCTCTGGACGGGCATTGTCAGCATTAATAAATCGAAAATACCGACCATATTCTTTTTGACGGGCAAGAACCCATTGAATTACATCATCCTCATTCATTTTAGCGCCATAGAGCTCATCAATTTTGTAATATACCTTATCAAAAGTAACACCATACAAACCGCAACATAAAGGGTGATTCCATCCCCAATCCAACCCCAGAAAGTACTCCCGAAATTCCATATTAGCAATTTTTTTGAGAATATCATCATGAGCGCAAGTATGCTTAGAGGAGCTAAAAGTATCATAAACAAGCCCGTCCGCAACAACCCATAAACCCTTAATTTTTCTTGCTTCAAAGGGACCGGAGTACAATTTTTTTTGATTGTCAATAAATTTTTTTGACAGATTGGCATTATCCTCCATAGTGAAATGCCAATAATCAAAAACGCTTCGGACTTTAGCATCACCCTCGAGAAAAGGTTTAATTTTTTGTTTATACAACCAGTGATTGCAGCTTTCTGGGTTACTATCGGCGATAGCTCTGGCATTAGCAGGGGTAAGCCTGGATAAAGCCATATTAAAAAACTGGTAATGATGTTTCGGAAGCTCATTAGCATACCAAAAGTCCCAAGTACCACCCTGAATAGTGGCATCCGAATCAGCCTTACCACCGCCTACGACCAGACAATTATAAGTTTTACCCCAAAGCTTAATATCCAATTCACCACTGGAAGAATTATATCTAACATCAGCACCGTGGTAGTTTTTTAAAAAAGGCAGCAATTCAATCAAAACATTATTTCTGACGGTTTGTTTAGTATAACCGGAAAAAACTTTCAAATATTGATTGCCGACGAACTGAAGCATCCTTGGGATTTTATAAATAACAGAAAGAGTCTTAGCCGAGCGAGTAGCCCCATCCAAAAGCGTAAAAAATTTCATATTCTCCGGAGCAAGGCTCAAAAACTTCTTATGTTTTTTACTATACTTAGACTTAGTCCAATCAATCGGCATCCAGATCCTTTCCCATTTCTTCCAAACTTCTTAAATAAGCTTCCTGAGTATTCAAAGAATCCTTAGACGCATCATCTTTTTTAGAACTGGTCATAACCTTTCTTTCTTCATCAGAAGCAAGCAGCTTAAACAAAGCAATCTGACAAGTAGGAGAAGCATTAGGTTTCAACCATTGGATCATTAACTGTTGCTTAGTAGCAAACCTATTTTCACTGATAGCATCCAGAAGGATTTTCGACTCATCAAGCTTGTAGTCATAAAATTTTTCAAGCGAAAACGGCAAAAAAGCCGCAATTCCTTCAACAGTAAGAACATTTTGTTCTTTAATAATATCCAAACACTGCTCTTCGAGCATCTTGTAATCTTTTTTTCTGCGCATAATCCATATATTTACAACTAATCTACAAACAAAAAAAAGCATATAGCGTGCTTTCAAAAAGAAAGCTGAGGCATTTTGAAGTAGTTGAGAGTGAGAAGAGATAACGCTATATGCATAGATGGTTAGATTTAAAAATTAAAATCTTCAATAAAATAGCTCCTAACGGGAGAATAAAAAGTTCCGCGGCTGTCCCAGCCATCCTCACTCATATACCTGCCGCGTTGATTGTATGAATCAATAGCTTTGCCATACACGAAAGGAATTCTGCGAGCGTGCGGAATAATTTTCAAAGGGCAAGATTGAGGAACAGCCTTTCTGATATCAGAAGTCTTATTAAGAAATTTTATAGCTTTTTGACCGGAGTAGACCTCTTTCTCCAACAACCCTTTTTTCTCATCGGAAGCATATCTGTGGAGTTCAAGCTTTGTACATCCGTTTTTCTTGCAAATCAAAACATAAATAACTTCCTTTGCAACCGAAACACCATTAACAATTTTTTTAATAAGCTTGGTAACAACATATTTTTGTATACACCAGTAGGTTTGCGGATCATTGGTACTATAGACCAACCCGCAGCAATACATTTTCAAATCAAATCATCTCCCGATATTTAATAACAGATAAAAAAGCCACACCGGCGGAGCCTTGGCGCGAGGTGGGCTTCATAAAATAAAATTCAATCGACCTCTCGCAATGTAAGTAATATAGCATATATTCTTGAGCCCGGAGGCTCAAATTTAAAGATAGAAAAACACACGAAGAGATAATTGATTTAAGAGAGCAAAATAAGAATCAATATTGAAACTTACAGGCACTACATATAATAAGAAACCAACTGGCACAGCTGAATTATTTTATCAGCAAAGATACAACAAAAGATAGACGCAAAGGCACAAGCATACAAAATAAACTTTGATGACATAACACTTGTGTCAATTAGAGCAGTATTTTCAACCCTTCTAAACATGGCACGAATAAGTTTCCAATAGGCAAAAATCATAACAACCGAACCGAGCATAGCGACAACAAGATAAGGTAAAAACAAGAAACCTGAGCGAGCAACAGCCGAGAACAAATAAAGTTTAGCAACAAACCCGCAAGTAGGAGCAATACCTGCGAGAGAAATTAAAACCAGAGTAAAAGCAATAACATAATAAGGTCTGTGGTATATTAACCCCCTAAAATCGTCAACATCTTCCAAACCGGAGGAATTAAAAAAGAGGATTAAAGCAGCCCAAGCGCCGATATTTGCAAAGATGTAGCAAAAAATATAAAACAACACACTGGACAGACTATAGACAGAAAAAACACACAATCCCAAAAGCATAATTCCGGATTGTACACTCATACTGTAAGCCATAAGACGTTTAATATTATTCTGCCTAATAGCACACAGAGAGGCACAAACCACGGTAACAACGGCTAAAAATGCGAAAGTAAGTCGCAAACCGCTGGTAAAAGGTAACATGATCATCAAAAGTCTGGCAAGAACGCCAAAACATGCCAAAGGCGGAATAGAAGAAATATAAGCGGCAATAGGATAACCCGCACCCGCAAAAGTATCAGGCAGCCAACTTGAAAACGGAACAATACCGAGTTTAAACCATATTGCAGAAATAATAAGAATTAAAGAAAAAGTTAATAAAACCTGAGGCGGATTAGCGGAGAAATAATCACTCACCTGCCAAAACCCGAACTCCCCGCACAACCCGTATAAATAAGAAAGCCCGAGCAAAAATAAAGCAGCAGCAACAGAGCTTATAACAAGATATCCAAAACTCAACTGAGTTGCATTGGCACTTTTAGTGTAAGTCAAAAGCAAATAAGAACAAATACTCAAAGAAGCTAACGAAACAAACATACTGATAAAATCAGTAACACTAACGGCACACATAGCAAACAGAACGCCTGCCAAAAATACTGTAAAATACTCAAAGGCTCTATCACGTTTAGCTTTCAAAAGGTTTCGAGAAAGCAAAGTAAGAAAAAAAGCACTTATCAAGATCAAAATCTTAAAAAACAAAGTATAAATATTAGAAACGAACTCACCCCTAAAAGCAAAAATATTATCAGTAGAAATTTCAAGAAAAAGAGTTGAAGAGAGAGCAAAAACAATCCCACATAAAGTCACACCCTTAGAAAACTTATAATGATTTTTCTTAGCAAAAAATGCCGCAGACATATTAAACAAAGTAAACAAAATAATTATAAATTCCGGAAGATAAACATTAAAAAGATCTTTCATCACAACTCCCATAAAATCTTCTCACACTTGCAAAATATCTAACATAATACTGGAAACGGACTGATAAATTTGAACCACACTCATAGGACAAATACCGAAATAGAGAATAACAGCGGTAAAAGTAGTCAGAACGCTAATTTCGTGCGGACTCAAATCCTTAACCCTTCTAAACTGTTCCAACAAAACTGAACAAAATACCTTATAAAAGAAATACATAACATATCCCGCAGAAAGAATAATAGCAGCAAGCCCGATAATAGCAAGAATTTTAACCAACAATTCTTCTTCGAGATTAGAAATCATAGCACCGGTTAAAATCATAGCCTTAGGAGCAAACATAATGAGAAAAGGAACGCCGATAGCACCAAAAGCAATAATCAAAGCAAAATACATGCATCTGGGCATAACAGTCCCCAAACCACCCAAAGAAGTTATATAAGTAGTTTTTGTCCGAAACTGAATAGCCGCAACAATAGCAAAAAGTGCAGAAAAAACAATCGCAGAAGAAACCGCCATCAAAACAGCGCCATTGAACCCAATCTGGTTGAGAGACCCCAACCCGAGCATAATAAAGCCTTGAACAGAAATATTTGCATAAGAAAGCGTTTTTTTAATATCAGGTTGAACCATAGCCAAAACGCCGCAATAAACGATGTTAATAATCCCCCAACACATTAAAATCGGGGCAAACAACTTAAAAATCTCCGGAAATACAAGCATATTAAAGCGAATAATCCCGTATATTCCTGTATTCAAAATCACACCAGAGAGCAAAATATTAACCGGAGCCGCAGATTTAGACTGGATATCGGCATACCAATTATGAAAGAATGCAAACGGAACCCTAAACAGAAATCCGATCATAAAATTTGCAAATACAAAAATTTGAAACCAAAGCGGATAAATTTTTTCATCCATACTCAACGATTCAATATTTGCAGTCATAACATTACTTACCGCGAAATTATAATAATAAAGAATAAGCATCCCTAAAAATAAAAACACATTAGCAACAAACGAAATGAGAATAAAACGCATAGCGGAACGTCTGGCATCCTTACTACCCCACTGAGAGACCAAAAAATAGACAGGAATAAGCGACAACTCCCAAAAAACAAAGAACAAAAACATATCCTTAGCACAAAAAATCCCCAAAACAGCGGACTCCAAAAGAAAAACCATAGAATAATAGAGTTTATGCTTAGAACGTATATGAATTTTGCTCAAAACGAGAGTTAAAAGTACAATAAAAGTTGTAAGCACAACCATCAGAACAGCGACACCGTCAATGGCGAACTTAGCACTGATACCGAGACTTTTAAGCCAGGTCATATTTAAAAAAGTCAATTCTTTTTCATAAGACATACCGTACAGACTTGAATCAAAAAACACCAGAAACAGTAATGAATAGATAAAATGGAGACCGGCAAAAAACTTTGCAAACCGTCTTACCATAACCTGATGATTAGGAAATTTAGGAAAAAGTATAATACCGGCGACAATAATCGGAGCAAATATCAAAACCAATAAAGACAAATAATTCATCACAATCTCCTAAATTTTCATAATAGTCAAGTAGAATACAAAAATAAAAAGGAATACGACCGACAGACCGATAAAAGAATAGATCAAATAAGACTGAAAAGTACCGGTCTGAAACCGGCAACAAAGATAAGAAGCGCAACGGACGGCCAATTCAATAAAATGAGCAATAGTCTCAATAACATATTTTTCAATCCAATCGGCAACTTTACAAACAAAGAAAAAGAATTTATTAGCAAATCCGATAAAAACGAAAATAAAAGCGATTATAAAAATTGCCCACACCCAGTTTTGTCCGAGGTTAACGAAAAACACATCAAATCTAAAGAACAAATACAAACCCAAAAGAACAATCAAACTATTTTGAAACAAAATGATTTTAGATAAACTACTGCCAAGTTTAGACTCAAAAGTCAAATATATAAAAGCCTGCATAAATTTCATAAGAATTACAAAGATCAAAACAGAGCAGAAACCGACAAATAAAGGTCCGCTCATGAGAGAATTAATACATTCAGCAATTCCGGACATATTGGAAAAAGCAAGTGAAGAACTTCCGACAAGCTGGTTATAAGTCACCGAGAAGTACAAAATAGTAATAACACAGAAAAACAAAGTTAAATCCCCAATCCGATTAAAGATATACGACTTAATCGCGGCTTTTGATTCAGAGCGATTTGAAAAATCGAAATTTATTAAAAGATAAGAAGCCACCCCGACAATCTCACAGAGCATATAAGCCTGCAATATATTAGGTGCAAGAAAAGCCCCGAACAGCCCGACAGAAAAGAGATTAAGATAGACAATCAACCTGCCGGAATCCTGAATTTGACGCAGCTTAATCCAAGCAAAGAGCTGTGCTGCAAATGAAAAAATTGCAGCGAAGAACAAAAAGCTGACAGAAATTTTATCAACAAGAGTACCTATGTAAAAATTAACGCTTTCAGAAGCAAGCCACAAAAAAGAATTTTCGATAAAGTTATTACTGAAAACAGCAGAGAAAAAAGCCCCGCCGGAAATCGCCACACACAGGAAAGAGAAGAGCAAACTCAAACCCATAATAAATTTAGAATCCAAGCGATTAATGATTAAGCTGTTTGCAAAAACCAAAAAACAAACAAAAAGAGGCAGAAAAATAACCAAATTAATATTAAAAATACAAAGATCCATTACTTACCCCTCACTGTCTTTAATTTTTTCTATATCCAAATATTCATTAGAGCGATAAATTTTGTAAAAAACGGCAAGCCCGATTGAAACCTGAACAAACGCCAACAGAATTACGAACACACACACGAGGTTAGAATTAGCAAGTGTATCATCACAATAAGTACCAAAAGCAGCGAAATTTAAAATAATAGATAAAGAAACAACAAGCATAGACATAACAATCCTTAAAAGATTTCTGGAAATCATTATACCCGCAATGCCCAAAATAAACATTAGCAAAGCCAATATCAAATAGTGTAACAATCCAATATCAAATATAAGATCAAGCATCGAAATTACTCCTATCAACACCGCCGTTGAGCTCGCGAGATAAAGAATCATTTTGACTCTCCTGACTATTTTCGGAATCGATCGGGAAAACCAAAGCCCTAACGACAATCAACGTTGTAACAGTAAGGATAATAACGAGATGAAGAGGAAAAATATACTCACTAAAGTTAAATCCCTCAGCAGATTTCATATTCACAAAATTGAATATATTAATCAAAGAACGGCTAAACTCTTCTCTCACAAAAACAATAGTCAAAGCAAAAAACAAAAATAGCGAAAAGACGGAAAAAACAATTTTTGCTGGATGAACCAGTTTCAAAGGCAAATTCCACCTTGAAATCGAATTCATTAAAACGCAAATAGCAGGACAAATCAGAATACCAAAGACAAAAAACATAGACAAAGCAATAAATTTAGCCTTCAAAACCCAGCATAGCAGCGCAGTGAACAAAACACTAAAGATTAAAGCGATAGAAGCCAAAAACATTCTTGAAGCAAAAATAACAAAAGACAAAGCTCCAAGCAAAAGCCCTGCCAAACCGTAAAAGCTAACTGACTCAGTAAACACCCTACCCCCTGCAAAATTAACTTAAACCATGAAAGCATGTACACCGACATACATTCATATCAAATTTTATAACACAATACAAAGGTGATATAATATTATTTGTTGTGAATTATTAAGAAGAAATTTAAGAATAGCGTAAAAATGAAAAAGTTTATAATACGCCTGCTAACACTAATCCTGCTCTACGCAAGTATGGCACAACTCCAGACATATGCGTCAATAATAAAAGACACACCGGATGATACTGCAGCGGCATACGCAGCAAAAGGGGATAAAATACTCAACTACTATGAGAATTTGGAGGACAAAACCGGAAAAGAACGATTTTTAATAGCCGCCAAATATTTTTATTACCAAGCAAACAGACTGGACATCTCCAATGAAAATGCATACGTGGGACGAGCGCGAGTAGCACTTGCACAAAACAAAGTACGAGAAGCGAAAAACAATCTTTTTCTCGCACTAAACTTTGACGAAAACAACCCGAAAGTAAATTTCTATCTTGCGGAAGCTTTTTTTCAAGACGGAGAATTTACAGAAGCGATAAAATATTACACAGAAGCATACATGCACGGATACAGAACGAATTACAAAACCAATCTAAAACTAGGGATCTGCTACGAAAAATTAGATGACGAGCAAAGAGCAAAATACTACTACACCAATGCAATAAAAATCGACTCCACAAATCAAGAAGCCCAAAACAGACTTAAAAATTTAACAGTAAATAACGCAAAGACAAATGAACTTGATATTTTACCAGACACACAAAAACAAGAAGAAAAAGAAGAAGAAATAAAGCTCGAACAAGAAGAGAAAAACAGCTTACCCAAGGAATAATATATTCAACGATATTTAAAATAAGCGGACTCAGGTCTGTTAGAATTGGACAGAACAATTTCTCTGTACTCATTCTTATCAATATCAATCCCCATATTTTTAACTTTAATTTCGGGAACTTTTTTCTTTTTAAGATCAATTTTTTTAAGATTCATAAAAGTAGTATAAAATAAACACGAGATAAATCAGCAGATCAAAAATTTAATTAAGATTTTGTAACAAAAATTGAAAAAATTAATAGTGACTAGCAAAATTTTTTTAGTTCTTCTTTAATAATAATAGAAAACGTTTTAAAGGGGTAAGGCATGCTTATAACAGGAGATAAACCAAAAGTCCATTATACTGTTGTTACGGATCCTATATTGAAGAAGAATAAGAGCACACAGCCATCATTTAAAGGTCATACGTTAACAGAAGACGAACACGGACGTCTGAGTTATATATTTAATTTGCCGAATGCACCGGCAAATACCAAGATACAATTTGCAATTTTACAGAGAAAGCCTGATGGGACCTTTGAACTACTTACCAATGACCCCAAGAAATTCGATACAAGAAACTTACCCAAAAGCGGCTTAAAGATTGATGCGAAGACATTGTTGAATGATCCTGACAAGATACTCGGATACAGATTTTTACTTGACGGGAAACACATATATCACGACTACACGAAAAAGAACATATACGACAACGACAAAAAAGACATAATGTTCAATATCGCAATGCCGATAAACAGACCCGGTCACACCCTTGCGCGTCATATGGTGCATCTTTATCCCGACTCGGTAGTATTAGATTTATCGGAAGAGAAAAGGAATCATTTCAACCATCTGGGCGGAAGTATATCATCAATAATAAGCAAACTTGATTACTACAAAGAATTGGGAATAAAGAGAATACTGGCCACACCGATATTCGGACAAGGTACAGTAGGCAGCCACGGATACTGGACAGAAAATCCATATCAAATAACAGCGACATTAGGTGATATTGAAGACTTCAAAAAGCTGCAGAAAGAACTATTCAAAAGAGGAATGGGCTGGGTAGCAGACGGTGCATTTGTAAACGAAGGACTACAGGGTATTCATATAAAAGATATTTTAAACTTAGGAGAAGATTCTCCATTTATAAACTGGTTTGACACAACCGACATAAAAAATAGCGGAGCAAAATTAGGAGTATTTTCAAAGCAGCCCCAGACAAACAAACACAGTCATATAAAATTAATAAATGCGCCCTATAGAATAGACTACGAAAAGACAGATGACGGATACAAAGAAAAAGCCATTTTTCAAGTTCCGGTAAATCCCAATAAATCCACCTACATACAAGTTTTTGACGATAGATTGGTAACAGAAGAACAAGTAAAGCAGCAAAAAGTATTCAAAGAGTACGGAAGAAAGAATGCACCTGACAAACATGAAATAAACAATTACAAAGACGCAGTACAGCCCTATGCATTCAGAGTAAGCCCGAAAGATATAAGAAGGAACTTTGAAAAATATAAAGAGTTACAAAAACACAACCCTCAAATAGAATTTAAAGATACCTTAAGACGCTGGTCGAATTTTGAACTGACAGAAACAAATGAAGATGCCGGTATTTCATTGTGGGTAGGAAACAGTGACATAGCGAAGAAAAGATTTATGATAGCACCCGAAAAATTCAAAGACCTTTCAGCACAAGAAAGAAAGTTGCTGGAATCAGCGCAATATCAGGTACAAGATGATACGGTACAAGTTGGAAAATTCTGGACATCAGAAGTATCAAGAATTTTATTAACATACACATCAGAGGAAATAGGAAAGAAGTTAGAAGAAGGCAACACGTACGAAGAAGCGATAAAACAATTAATAAAAGAAGAGAAATTGCCAAAAACAACAGAATTAATTTTTGAGAAGACAAACGGAGAATCCCCCTTAGATAATATACTTACAATAAGAAGAAACGGAGAAAGGAATTATCAACTCACAAAGGTAGAAAGACCTGAAAGCATAACAGACGGACTAATGTCATATCCGTTAGAGGGGATAGAGTTTTCAGCAGATTTAACATCCATACTCGCATACCCGTACATAAAAAACTATGCAGTAAGCGATGAGACCATAGGTAAATCAAGATATGAAATGTACAAGGACAGAAACACCTTCTACAAAGAGCTTCCATCAAGGTATGTGGAAACATACAAAAAGATGGATGATTTTATTGCACACGATATGACAGACAAAGCGATATCGATATTGAAGAGTGCAGGAGAAAGAGCAGAATTCGAAATAGTCAATGAAAACGGAGAATTAACGGAAGACGGCAAAGAATTTTATGCATTAATAGCACCGGATCTGGCAAAGTTCTTATACATATCATCAATCGCCCCCAATGTACATCCTAAGTTTTATAAGGACAACGACAACAACCTGCAATTCGGATACGATACAAAAGAATTAGAAGAGATCACACCGGAATTGTTGGGATTGCAATTTGGAATATCACCGGAAGACACCTCACAAAAATTTATAGAAATAATAAAAAATGGAATTAATCAAATAGACGAAAAAGACAGAGCCAGATTTATCAAATATATAGCAGAAAAAGCCAGAAACGTTGATGCAGACACGATCAGTGTTGCGCGATTAATCTTGGAAAAGACGGAATCAGGCTTAGATTGGAGAATAGACGCATCGAAAGATGTTGGAGATTGGGACGGAGCAGAAGCAGGGATTTTTGATGAACAAGATTGTTACGAGAGATTTTCGAGATTCTGGGTTCACTTCAATAAAAATGTAAGAAAGTTTAATCCCAAATCATATACCATAGGCGAAATGGTATTAGATATGAATGAAAAATTTGTAGACGGCAACTTGAAAGGCAAATTCAAACAAGATTTTATAAGCCGAACAAATTTCTCGACAACAACGGACTACAATTATATGTATGGAAGACCGCTTTCAGCATACGGAACAAGCTCAGAAAGTCAACATCATGAAGACAATATGGGATACATAACACCTGCAATATTAAATGACAGCCTATTCCAAGGATTTTTGGACGATGTAAATTTTGCGCACACATTTTCAGGTAACCATGACAAACCAAGAATCCTGCACACACTAGCGGTAAAGATGTATGGAGATGAAGAAGGTCAAGGTTTTCTAATAAACAAATCTCAAGCAGTAAAAAATGTAATGCTAAAAGCGTTTGATAATTCAAAGACGTTCAATGAGCAATTTAAACCATACAAAACAAGGATCTACCAGATGATAGGAGACTTATCAGAAGGAAGATACTCATACAACAATACAGAAAAATTCTTCCCGGGAGAAGAATTTGGTTCAAGACCTTATGATCAAACGATAGACGACGTCTTTCAACAAGCAACGTTGAAAAGTCTGAAGCTTGAAAAATTCCTGAGTGACAATCCTGACATATATAAAAAAGTAAAAGCTGAAATATTGGAATATATGTTAAGACCCGCTCTAACGAAATACGCATCGGCACTTTTCTATATGGTGGGAATGCCCGGCAATCCGACGTTATATGCCGGAGACGAGCTTGGAGAGACAGGCTGGGAGAGCATAGCGAAGAATGCAACACAAAATAACAGAAACAGACTGCATTATGAACGATTAGAAGATAAAGATTATGGATTTATAAAGAAATACGCAGATGACATAAAGAGCATATTAAATATAAGGAGTCAAAAAGGCGCATCAGCACTGGTAAACGGTTCAGCAATACCATTGGCATCACAAAGACTGAACAATGTGGAGATGACAGAATGGCCCGAAGGTAAACCGGTAAAAGTATATAAATCTCCCGGAGAAGCCGGAGTAGTATACAGATATAACGACAAAACCGACGCAATATGCGTATTTCATAATGCCGGCTACGGAGCAGACAGAATCAATACGGGAATGGATTGTTCAATACCTGCAATCTACCTTGACGGATACAACGGAAATGCAGGATTACCAAACGGACTTGAACCCGAGACACTATACTATGACGCACAAAACCCCAACAACAAATACAAAGTGGTAAAAGAAGGCAATACATACAAAATAGTAAACACAGCAGGCGGAGATATTCCACTAGGAAACAGGGGAATAATTTTGTTAAGGGAATACAGCTTCACGGGAGAGCACTACCTGCAAAACAAAAATGGTGCATTTATTCCAAATTTCAGAGGACGAAATACTAACCCGCATATAAAACTTGCCAACACGAAATACAATATAGCAAGCCACAATTAGAAGAAAATAAAACAGTGTCAAAATAAACACAAATTGACGATTGCCTTACAAGATTCAATTAGCGGAATCCAAAGAATCAGAAGCGGCAATTTGATGTTTTTCGCTAATGGTCAACGCATTTGATATGGGAATGCCGCCGGACTGAGCAGGGTTGTTTACGACTCTGCCATTGACATACATAACAGAAGAGCCGCCGCCGTCAAGATTCATCGCATTAACACATCCAAGTTCTTGCATAAATTTTGCCAGCTGAGTCAAAGTCATCCCGACCGAAGATTGCTCACGTCCATCAACAGTAACCATGATAAATTCATTATCTTTAGTATAACCGATGGCAGTTCTGGGGTTTTTGCCGGTAATAGAACCCAACTTTTGGGCAGTAACATCTATATAAATTTGACCGTCTTTAATAAGATAAGGTCCGCCGCTAATAATATGCTCAACATCATCCCATATTTGATTCATTTTCATATTTAATTTCATATTTGAAGCATTCAAAAAAGGTTGAAGCTTCTTAACAGGCCCCGAAATAACATATCCATTTTCCGGAATATTGGCAGCGGCATAGGTTTTAGAAACAATTTTACCGTCGGAATTAACGGCGATATTAACTCCATACTTAGGCGGTACAGGGGAAGTATTACCCCAATCACGGGTATACAAAAGAACGTAAGTTGAAAGCATTCTCGGCTGGTTTATATTATCGATATTAAGCTTGTAATTTTTAGTTTGTACATAAGAATCAATACCGAGCTGAGACATTTTAAAACCGTTCTTTCCGATACCCATAGCAACACGATTATAAATAGGACCGGTATAGATTTTTTTATCTATCATCAAAGTACCTAAAGGAACTCCTGTTTGGGGCTTAAAATAAGTGCCATTGATAGCGGCGATAGAATTATTCTTTTGAGCAATAGTTCTAATAGAAGCCCTGCGTTTTAAATTTGTTGATGCCAATTGTGGTGATATTTCTAAATTAGGATTAATTTTCTGATTAACTTCAATAACATTTATCTTAACAGGTCGAGAATTGATATACCTCACCAATTGAACGTGTTTAACGCCCTCTGAAACTGAAACAATGCGAGCCCCCTTATATCGCTGTCGAAGCATAGCATCCCATCTTTGTTTTTCTTCGGTAAGACTCATAGGTTGAGAAGTAACAAGAGGCTCAGAAGACGGGATTGGTTTTGCATTAACATAAGCGGTTTTAACTATTTCAGTTCCCAAAGCCGCCAAAGGATTATGTATCATCAAATTAGGTGCACAGAACACAGTTACAAGTATAGTAAAATACAATGAATTATTAACGATTTTACTTATACTATTTTGATTTTCATAAATCACTGTGCTCATGGTGATGATTAATTTTAATCCTTTCTACTACTATTGTAGCATATTAATATATACACTTTCAATACGGATTGTAACTTATTTTTAAAAAGACAAGTACGGCAATCAAAAAGGCATTCACAAAACTTAACAATAAAAGTAATAAATAAATTATTTAAACACCGCTAAAAAGTATAGAGCTAAAAAGCGATTATGAATTAAGAGCAGAGCGTAAACGCTCTTTATAAAAAGCGACAATTTCTACCATAGCGTGCAAAAGCAGAGCAGTAATTTCGACCTCGTCCTTCCACGGGCGAAAAGCACAAACTGGAGGAAAAACGACAAGCGGATTATTCGGAAAATCTCTGCAAATCTGAGGTCTGTTATCATAATCAGAGCAAAGATTGTCAGAACCAATCTTGGGACAATGAAAGAAATGTATTCCCTTATCGTCGGCAAACTGTTTTTCAACAAGAGAGACATAATCAGGATATATATCACGAGCCTCATCAACCGAATCATAGGGAATAAAAATTTGAGTAAATTCTTCAGCGAACTTATCACCATTTTGCGCTTTTTCGAGAAGTTCATCCCAAGAGAACTCGGAGCTGGCGAGATTACAACAAGACCCACAACAAGCACAAGAACATTCATTGCGTTTAGAATTTATCTCTTGAATTTTTAGAAAAATATCTCTGGAAATATTTTGTTCCAACTCATTGAGAGCAGCTTCTTGCCAGAATCTAAAATTACAAGTTTTAGGAAAAGTTTGCAGGAAAGTAATTGAATTAAAATCAATCTCACAATTTTGAGTACAATGATTACACAAAGATGTTTTTTTTAGCGCATACAATTTGAAATCGATAGCTTCTTGAGCCTTAACAAAAAGTTCTCTATAGATCTTGCGAGTTTTGTGGATATCGAATTGTAAAGTATTCATAAGGATATGATAGCATAATCAAAAAAGTTGTAATAACATAATATTGTGAAGAGAATAGCAGAAGCAAAGAGAATAAAACAACTTTCAAGGCATCTGATAAACCAGATAGCAGCAGGGGAAGTAATAGAAAGACCGGCATCAGTGGTTAAAGAACTGGTAGAGAACTCAATTGACGCCGGAGCGAGTGCCGTAGAAATAGAGGTATCAAACGGATGCTTGAATATAAGGGTTTCAGACAACGGAACAGGTATAAATCCGGAAGATATAGAACTTGCATTTACAAAACATGCAACAAGCAAACTTGCAACGAGTGAAGATTTGTTTGATATAAACACACTCGGATTCAGAGGTGAAGCACTGGCAAGTATAATATCAATATCAAAATTAGTTTGTACGACAAGGACAAAAGAGAATACAACAGGAATAAAAGTTGAATGTGAAGAATCGCAGGTAAAGAAGCAAGAAACGGGTTGCGCAATAGGCACGACAATGGAAGTAAAAGAGCTTTTTTACAATACCCCTGTAAGAGCAAAATTTTTAAAATCAGAGCGAGCAGAGTTTTCGAATATAGCGGAAACACTGCAAAGTCTGGCAATAGCCCGACCGGATGTAGCATTAACCTTGATAAATAAAGGCAGCACCCCCATTCACACATCCGGCAGCGGAGATTTACTGTGCACACTGACAGAAATATACTCAAATTCAATTGCATCCGAATTAAAAGAAATAAATAAAACAGACGAACTGTCAAAGCTGCACGTATACGGATACTGTTCAACCCCCAATTTCACACGATCATCAAAGAAATCAATATACGTGTTTGTAAATAACAGAGTAGTAAAATGCCCTGTGCTGTTGAAAGCGATAGATATGGCATATAAAAACATGCTGGCAACCGGAAAATATCCGTTTGTTGTGTTAAATCTGGAACTAAAGAATTCAGATGTTGACGTAAATGTACACCCGACAAAAAAAGAAGTCCGATACAGAAATCCCAATCAGATTTTCAATTTTGTAATGACAGCAATCAATGAAGCATTATCGACATACAAACCCCAACAAGAAGAAAGATTCACAGACAATTCAGAAAACAGATTTGAACAAGAAAGTAAGGATTACGAAAAAAGAGAAGAAAATGTAACCCGGATTAAACCGACCTCGTTTTTGAATGCCCCAAAAGAAGATGACGCAGTCTATGTAACGAGAGAAAATATTGATGAGCTAACCGTCAAAAACTCAAATATATTTAGCAAAGTAACCAAGCAGACCCCACACCAAAACACTTCCGCGCAAATAAATTTTGAAATACACGAACAGCCTGTTGCAGAGCCAAACTTCAACATAATAGGTCAATACAGAAACACATATATAATATTTGAAGAAGATAAAGAACTAAAAATAGTAGATCAGCACATAGCTGATGAAAGGTACATATTTGAGAAGTTAACAGAAGAGCTTGATAAAAATATATCATCACAGTTGTTGTTAATATCGGATGTAATAAAGCTTGAACCAGCTGATGCAAGCTTGCTGGAAGAAAATAAAGATAAGCTTGAGAAATTCGGATACGAAATACAGGCAATATCGGACACAGAAATAGTATTCAAGAAAGTACCGCAGGTAATATCACACATAAAAACCAAAGAGATTCTCTCAGACATATTAGAAAATCTAACCGGAGATATAAACAAACTAGAGGAAAAAATGCTGGTAACAATCTCTTGTAAAGCAGCAGTAAAAGCAGGTCAAGAATTAAATTTGTGGCAGATGGAAGAGCTAATCAAGAAATGGAAAACGACAAAACACCCATACACCTGCCCGCATGGACGTCCGATTATAAAAACATTTAAAGAGCAAGAGATAGCAGGATTTTTCGATAGAAATGTATAAAATATTTTCGATGACAGAAAATATTTTGAATGCTATAATAAGTAGTGATATGGAGTTATGAACGAAAGGTAAGTTATGTCTGAAGAAAAGATCACAATCAAGGTGTGTATGGGTAGTTCTTGTTTTGCAAGGGGCAATGCGGCAAATTTAGACTATATTGAGAATTTCGTCAAAGAGCACGGATTGGATGCAAAAGTAGAAGTAATAGGAAGCAGATGTGAAAACAAATGTGCAACCGGTCCCAACGTAATTATAAACGGAGAATGTATTTCTAGCGCAAGCACAATTAATCTTGAAACAGCACTAAAGAAATACTTGTAATAAATACAAAAGGTAATTAAAGAATGAATAATCTGTATCCGATATACACACTAAAAAACGAGTGTGTGGATTGTTATAAATGTGTAAGACAGTGCACGGTAAAAGCCATCCGAATAGAAAACGGTCACGCTTCAGTAATACCTGAGAAATGTATAGCTTGCGGACATTGCGTAACAGTATGCCCATCAAAAGCCAAGTGCGTAAGAAATGATCTGAACAAAGCACGAGCAATACTAACCGCAAAGCGAGAAGTATATGTATCAGTAGCACCGAGTTGGGCGGGATTTTTCAATTTTAGTGAAGAGCAGCTCATAACAGCATTAAAAAGATTAGGTTTTGCAGGTGTATCGGAAACAGCATTAGGTGCACAAGAGGTATCAATAGAAGTAAAAAACCTGTTGATGAAACGAGATAAGCAAATACATATATCAAGTGCTTGTCCGGCAGTAGTAGATTTCATAAGAATACACATGCCTGAATACGCAAAATACATAACACCTGTAGCCTCACCTGCGTTAACACATGCTAAATTATTAAGAAAAACATATGGAGAAGACATAGGAGTTGTATTCATAGGACCATGCATAGCGAAGAAGAACGAATCAGACACGAATCCGGATTTAATAGATGTATCAATGACCTTTATAGAGATGATGGAGTGGCTTGAATCAGAGGGAATAAATCCGGAAGAAATAGAACCAGAGAAGCCTGCAAGATTTGTACCATATGATGCGTACGAAGGGGCATATTATCCAATAGAAGGAGGAATGAACAAGACATTACGTCTAAGCGGAGCGGAAAAAGATATACAACTGGTAAGTGTAAGCGGGATAGCATCATTCAGGGAATCATTACAAAACCTTGATACAGATAAAGTAGACAGGACAATATTCATAGAAGCACTGGCATGCGACGGAGGATGTGCAAACGGTCCTTGCAAAGTATTGAAAAAGCCGGGTGTACTTACGATGTCAGACATAATGAGAAATATCAAATTCCGTCCCGAAATCCCGCAAGAAGCGGAAGTTGTAGTTGAAAAAGAATATAAAGAAAGACCAATTAAGAAGCAAACACACACACCGGAAGAAATAATGGAAGCAATGGCAAGTATAGGGAAGCACAGTCCGGAAGATGAACTTAATTGTGGAGGATGTGGATATGACACTTGCAGACAACTGGCAGAAGCGTTATTGAATGGTGATGCAGAGCCATCAATGTGTACATCTTATATGAGAAAGCTGGCGATAAGAAAAGCAAGCGCAATGCTAAGGTGTATGCCATCAGCAATTGTCATGGCAGATACAAATTTAAATATAATAGAAGCCAATGAAGCATTTGTAAGGATGTTTGCACCGGAGCTTTTAGAGATATTCAACAGTCGGCCGGAAGGGCTTGCCGGCGGAGCATTAGAGCGTATAATACCATTTGGAGACTTTTTCAAAAGTACACTTTCATCAGGAAAAGATATTCACAAAGAGCGCTACGCTATAGGCAAGAACTTGTATGACATAACGGTTTTTGAGATAGAAAGAAACAAGATAGTTGGAGCAGTAATAACAGACGTAACCCAAACAGAAATGAAGCGGGATCAAATTGCCAAAAAAGCGCACGAAGTAATTGAAAAAAATATAGCAACGGTTCAAAATATAGCTTGCTTGTTAGGGGAACACATGGTGGACACTGAACTACTGCTAAGCCAAATTGCTGAAGGTTACGAAGAGAAACCGGAGGATAAAGATTGACAGAATCCTTTTTCATAGACATAGACTGCGTACAAGAGAAAAAGAACGGACAAAATACGTTCGGTGATTGTTTCATGTCAAAGAGATATCCGGATGAAGGTCGAGTAATAGCAGTACTATCAGACGGATTGGGAAGTGGCATAAAAGCAAACATTCTTGCAAATATGACGGCGACAATGATCTTAAAGTTTATAGCAGAAGGAGCAGATGTATTAAAGGCAACCGAAGTAATAATGAACTCGTTGCCGGTATGTCAGGTAAGAAAAATCAGTTACGCAACATTTTCAGTAGCAGATTGTAATGAAAACGGTCAGGTGAGAATTGTAGAAGAAGGTAATCCGGACTTCATCCACATAAGGAACGGACAAGTATTAGAGAATACGGCAAAGATAGTAACCTCAAAGAAATTCACAAACCGGCATATGCACCTATATAAAATCCAACTTGAACCGGAAGACAGATTAATATTTTGCTCAGACGGAGTCACACAAGCAGGTATGGGCTCACCGGAATACAAATTGGGCTGGAGACGAGAGGGTTTGATAGATTTCTTGTTAAAGGAAATAGAGCACAACAAAACCATCTCGAGCACACATCTTGCCCAGGCAGTAGTGAGAGAAGCAGAACTCAAAGAACCTGAACATAAGGCGAAAGATGATATTTCTTGCTCGGTTTTGTATTTTAGAAAGCCAAGAAAAATGTTGTTATTTACAGGTCCGCCATATTATGCAGAACGGGATGCAGAATATGCAAAAATATTTAAAGACTTTTCAGGCAAAAAAGCAATAGCCGGCGGAACAACAGCGAATTTATTAGCAAGAGAGCTTGGAAAAACAGTTACAACTGAGAAATTTTCAGGTGGAGCGTTGCCGGCTTGTTCCCATATGGATGGGGTTGATCTAATAACAGAAGGCATACTGACACTCACGAAAACAGCAGAATACCTGCAAGAAGAACGTACCCCGATGCCGGATGATGCAGCCGGAAAACTTGCAAACATGTTTTTAGACTCAGATTGCATAGAATTTATGGTCGGAACCAAATTAAATCAGGCCCATTATGATCCTGATTTACCGGTGGAGCTGGCAATTCGTAAAAATGTTGTAAAACAACTGGAAAAAATTCTTTTAGAGCGTTATATTAAAAAGGTACACGTCCAGTTTATCTAAAACAAACGACGAACGTATTTATGAGAATCAGAAAAAGGCACAAGCCGCTCTTGAAAACCACAAGACAAAGGAGAAATATGGAAAAAATAAGCATAGAAATTTGCCTGGGAACAACTTGCTTTGTAATGGGAGCATCAAAGTTACAGGAACTGGAAACACTTATACCAGCGAAATACAAAGAACTTGTGGACATAAAAGCAGCAACTTGCTTGGATTTGTGCAAAAATACTGCATATATGAAAGCACCGTTTGTAAAAGTAGATGGAGAAGTTGTATCAGAAGCAACAGTTGAAAAGATATTGAAAATAATAGAAAGTAAAATAAATGGATAATCAGAGTAATACAACGCACCTAAAACGAGAAGTATTAGTAAGATTAGTAAAAGCCTACTTGAAAAACGATCTAGGCAAAGCAGTAGATAAAATACCGTTTGAGATGAGACCTAAGAATGCGGAAGTTCCATTCAGATGTTGTATACATAAGGAGCGTGCAATCCTGAGACAAAGAGCAATTGCAAGCTTAGGACACAGCGTTGAGAATGACGATGAAATAACGATGTTATCGGAATACGCACAAAAAGCGGCAGAGCGAGAAAAGCCGGATGAAGATATCCTGACGGTAGTAGAAACAGCGTGCAAAGGTTGCGTACCGAGCAGGGTTTATGTAACAGATTTATGTCAAGGTTGCGTAGCCCGTCCTTGCGTGTCAGCTTGCAGCTTTGGAGCAATAGAAATAAAAAATGGCAAATCAGTTATAGATGGAGAAAAATGTAGAAATTGCGGAAAATGTATGCAAGTGTGCCCGTATAGCGCAATAGTAAAACTTAAGGTACCTTGCGAAGATGCTTGTCCGGTGAATGCAATAACGAAAAATGAAGCAGGTCATGCAGAAATAGATTTCGATAAATGCATAAGTTGCGGAGCATGTGTAGGAGCATGTCCGTTTGCGGCAGTACACGAAAAGAGTCAGGTATTTGACATATTAAAACAAATCCACGCAAACAAAAAAGTTATAGCAATGGTAGCACCTGCAATAGTAGGACAGCTGCCGGTGTCAGTAAATAAAATAGCCCAAGGACTAATAAAGATCGGTTTTAGCGAAGTTTATGAGGTAGCCCAAGGCGCAGATGTTACGGCGAGAACGGAAGCGAAAGATTTTCAAGAGCGAATGGAGCGCGGAGATGAATTTATGACAACATCCTGCTGCGCGGCATATAATGAACTGGTCGAAAAACATGTTACCGGCTTAAAGCCATTTCGTTCCGAGACAAGAACACCAATGCATTACACGGCAAAGATTGTTAAAGAAGAACATCCTGACGCAATAACGGTTTTCGTAGGTCCTTGCGTAGCAAAAAGAAAAGAAGCACAAAAGGATGAATATACGGATTTTGTTATAAATTTTGAAGAAATGGGCGCATTGTTTGTAGCGTTTGACGTAGAACTTGCAGAGCTAGAGGATTATCAGTTTGCAAACGAGGCGTCAAAAGAAGGCAGAAATTTTGCAATAACAGGCGGTGTAGCGGAATCCGTAAAAGTAGCCAGCAAAGATTTTACCGAGATCTTCCCGACCTGCGTAGACGGCTTAAACCCAAAATCTGTAAGAGAAATGAAAACATGGGCAAAGAACGGACAATGTCCACTTGGAAATCTTGTTGAGGTAATGGCTTGTCCCGGTGGCTGCGTAGGAGGTTCAGCCTGCCTTAATAATAAGAGAATAACAACGAAAAAAATCCATGAATACGCAGACGCAAGCCAAAACATAAATGATCTTGAGACAACGAACAATAAATAAGTTCTCAAATTTAAATCATAATAATAGATGATTACAGAAAATAATATCCCCCCTATACTTAGTGTATAGAGAATTAGGGGATATTATTTTGGTTGTTAATGCGAGAAACTTAAAAAGAAAAGAAAAGGTAACAAAGCCTGATTTAAAAGTTGTAGAGAAATCAAAGGTTCTGACAAAGCCGTATAATGATATAGATTTAAACAGATGGAAAGAATACTCACATATAAAAACAGATACCTTATGGGAATTTCCGACAAGATTAAAAGAAAACGGACATAAGTATGACTACCACGGAAATTACATCCCTCAAATAGCACAACAACTATATGAACGATTTACAAAAAAGAATGATGTAGTACTGGATTTGTTTTTTGGTTCCGGCACATCGGGAATAGAAGCGCTAAACATGAAACGGCGCTGTATAGGTGTGGAATTAAAGCAGAATTTGGTTGACTACGTAAGTGAAAAATTCACAAAAAAAGAACTTGTGACAGATGTAAACATAATATGCGAAGACAGTGCATCAGAAATTGTAAATGAAAAAATACAAGCACGTCTGGATATTATGGGCAAAGAGAAAGCACAATTTTTAGTTCTGCATCCGCCATATGACGACATAATAAAATTTTCGGACAAAAAAGAAGATTTATCCAACTGTGCAACAACAGAGGAATTTTATGATTTGTTTGAAAAAGTGGCAAAGAACGGATTTGAGAATTTAGAGAAAGGTCGTTTTGCAGCACTGATAATAGGCGATAAGTACGCAAAAGGGACTTATTATCCGCTAAGCTTTGGTTGCATGGAGAGAATGAACAAAGTCGGATTCAAAACAAAAGCAATAATAGTAAAAGACATACAAGGTAATGAAAAAGCAAAAGGCAAAGATGCACAATTGTGGAGATACAGAGCCTTATACGGAGGCTTTTATATATTCAAACACGAATATATAATGGTTTTTCAAAAGCCTTAATTCAACTCTAAACTTTTCAATATGCCTGAAAAATCGAAACAGATAGAATCAGCTCGTTCTAAAATAGATTTAGAATTGAGTTTCTTAAGCTTGTCAAATTTTTCATCGAGCTCATCCCCCACAGACAAATCAGAATACGGGATATCAAAGCGTTTAGCGAGTTTTTCGACCTTCTCATCATAACTCAAACCGAGAGTTTTAATGCCATATTTCAAAGCTAAAAGACAAGCGTGGTAGCGCATTCCGATAAGATAGTCGAGATGAGAAAAACTTTCAACAATCTCATCAATAGAAGCCTCAGAAACGATCTTTGTAGAGATAGCAGGATTAGCTAACTTGAGGTTACTTTCAAAACGTTTACACACCTCAAGATCCAAAGAATCCTGAAAAGAATAAATATAAATCTCCTTATCAGAAAAATTAGAAGCAACGCAACGAGCGAGGGAGAACAAAAATTTAGGAGATAAAGAACGCCAAGCACGAAGCTGAACTCCTACACGCCCAACAGGAGAATAATCAGGCAATTTAATAGACCAAACTGGGTCATTGACCAGATCAGCCTTAGCCCCCCACCCACGGACACGAAAAAGGCTTTTTTCATCACGCACTGTAATATAAGAACAATTTCTTATAATAAATTTAGTCAAAAACCGACCCAGAAAGTTATTTATAGGTCCAATACCCTGAGCGAAAATAACGACTTTTTTTCTAAAGAACAAAGCAACCAAAATAACCCCCAAATAATAAAAGAGGCTTTTCAAACTGGTAGAATCTTGTAAAAGGCTCCCACCACCACTAATAAGTACGTCAACGCTTTTTAAAGTTCTAAAAATATTGAAAAAATCAAAAGTATAAACAGCAGAAACCCCGAGTCTGGAAGAAGTTAAAGCCGGACTTTTTGAGAAAACAGTGATTTCAGTGGAATACAATTTTAATTCCTGAACAAGAGTTTTCAAAATAGCCTCATCGCCAAAATTATTAAATCCGTAATAACCGGAAACAGCAATTTTCAAAGGAGAATTAACCATAAAAAGCTGAATACACCTCGTCTTTTTTAGGGATAGACTTAATAGCGCCAATTCCCTTACACTGCATGCCCGCAACGATAGAAGCGAGACGCGTAGACTCAAACGCATCCATCCCGGAGCACATGCCGTGCAAAAATGCACCATTAAAAGCATCGCCGGCACCGGTAGTATCTACGGGAGAATCAGCCCAAAAATCAACGAAAGCCACGTCACCGGCATAACCGACATTATAACCTTTTTTCTCGGTAGACTTAACAATGACAGTACCAACCCCCTTATCCCAGAAATATTTAATAATTTTTTCAGGAGATTCAACATCATAAACAGTTTCAGAATCATATTTAATATTCAAAAAGAGAATATCAACATACTCAATAACATCCTCAAGAGCATCCTTAGCTTCCTCACTACTCCACAATTTAGGGTAATAGTTAGGATCATAAGCAGTAAACAAATTATTGTCCTTAGCGAGCATAAAGGCATGTTTAACAGCCTCCTTAGCAGAAAGAGACAATGCCTGAGTGACACCGGTAGAATAAACGATATTAGCAGACTTTATGTACTCTTCATCAATATCATCAATGGAGATTTTAGAAGCGGCAGTTTTTTTACGATAAAAAGAATACTCCTTTGAACCATCATCAGAGCGAGCAATAAAATAAAGCCCGTTAAACCCGTCAACTAGCTTAACTTGAGAGATATCAAGCCCCTCAAGCTGCCAACTTTCCATTAAGAACTCTTTGAAATAATCATTACCGACACGAGTAATATACCCGACACCGGAGCCGAGTCGAGAAGCAGCAACAGCGGAACACAGAGTATCCCCGCCATAGTATTTATCAAGCGAATCAGCATAAGTAAGGCTCTTATCACTGGATAATTCAATAAGCCCTTCACCAATAGTAACGATGTCCAAATTTTGACCCATAATTGGAATTTAGCACAAATTACATTTTTTATCAACGAGAACAACTTTGTAAACAAAACGGTTAAAAATAGCAAAAAATCCCTGTTTATAGTAGAATAATGGTATGGATTAAGTGAGGGAAGAGGAAAACATGACATCACAAACAAATTACAGTGCAGATAATATTAGAGTACTAGAAGGATTAGAAGCAGTAAGGATGAGGCCCGGCATGTACATAGGGTCCACATCACAAAGAGGTTTACACCACTGTATATACGAAATCGTAGACAATTCAATAGACGAATCATTAGCCGGCTATTGTAAAGTCATAAAAGTAACAATTAACGAAGACGAAAGTGTAACAGTAGAAGACGACGGAAGAGGAATACCGGTCGATATAAAACCGGAAACCGGAAAGTCAGCATTAGAAATAGTTCATACAGTATTACACGCCGGCGGAAAGTTTGGAGACGGAGGTTACAAAGTCTCCGGAGGACTACACGGTGTAGGCGCATCAGTAGTAAACGCATTGTCAGAAAAATATGTGGTAGAAGTATCAAGAGACGGCTGGGTACACAGACAGGAATATCTGCGAGGCGAACCGACAACACCTGTTGAAAAAATCAGAGAAACAGATAAAACCGGAACAAAAACCACATTTTGGCCGGACCCTGAAATATTCCAAGAAACCACTCAAATTGATCGTGACGTAATAGCAAACAGACTGAGAGAAATGGCGTTTCTTAACAAAGGGTTAAAAATAATCTACATTGACGCAAAAACTAAAGAAGAAAATGATTTTCACTACGAAGGCGGGATCGGAAGTTACGTAGAGTTTTTGAATAAAAATAAGACAGTACTATTTGAACAACCCGTGTATATAGACAAAGAAGTCGGAAATATCAGGGTAGAAGTTGCAATGCAATACACTGATGCCTATAACGAATCAGTTTTGAGCTTTGCAAATAACATTAATACACATTCAGGCGGTACACACCTGACCGGTTTTAGAAATGCAATAACAAGAGTCTTAAACGATTATGCAAGGAAAAATAACCTGCTTAAAGAATCAGAAGCCAACCTCTCAGGTGACGACGTAAGAGAGGGCTTAACGGCAATAGTAAGCGTAAAGCTGCCAAATCCGGAATTTGAAGGGCAAACGAAAGAAAAACTTGGAAGTTCAGAAGCCACCGGAGCAGTTCAAGATGCAGTACGTGACAAATTCCAAGAATGGCTTGAGTTCAATCCCAAATACGGAAAAATAATTATAGAAAAGACGCTTCAAGCACAAAGAGCAAGAGAAGCAGCAAGAAAAGCAAGAGAATTAACAAGACGCAAATCCGTACTGGAAAATTCAACATTACCAGGGAAGCTTGCTGACTGCTCAAACAGAGAACCAGAGAAATGCGAATTGTATATCGTAGAGGGAGACTCTGCAGGGGGTTCTGCAAAACAAGGAAGAAATAGGATGTTTCAGGCAATTCTACCGCTTAGAGGTAAAATTCTTAACGTAGAGCGCGCCAGATTGGACAAAATGTACAACAACAATGAAATACAATCAATGGTTCAAGCGCTTGGAATAAATATAAGCAAAAATGAAGATGATGTTGATATAGAAAAATTAAGATACCACAAAATAATAATAATGACAGATGCAGATGTAGACGGAGCCCACATCAGAACGTTATTATTAACATTTTTCTTCAGATATGCAAAACCGCTTTTGGATAACGGACATGTCTATATAGCACAACCGCCGTTATACAAAATAACAATAGGTAAAAACTCAGAATATTTGTACGATGACAGAGCATTGGATAAAATGCTGAGAGAAAGAGGCATAAAAGGCTTGACTCTTTATGACAAAAAGAAAACAAAAATCTCAGCAGATGAAGATTTAGTAACACTATTAGGAAACATGTCCAACTATTACAATTCCTTCAATAGTCCGTTAATAAATCCAATCCCGTCAGTAATGATACGTGCACTGATTCGTTCGGAGATGGAAGTAACCGACTTTGACAGCCAAGAAATAATGAATGAACGTTTGGCATATTTAAACCACTACCTGAAAGACCACGCTGAAAATTACGGAATAACAGAAGCAAAGGATTACAGTGTAGAGATTAAGTTCAACGCAGAAACAGCGAAATACAACCTTAAACTTAATCTTGGTGAAGGAATAGAACCAGTACTCATCACATCAAACTTGATAAAGAGCAATGAATATCAAAGAATCAAAAATGCCTACCCGCTAATCAGAAATTTCTTGATAGAGGAAGAAAAAGTTTTGATTCTTGACATAGGAACGGAAGAAGTCCAAATCACCTCATTCACAGAGTTACAAAGAATAGTTGAAGAACGAGGAAAGAAAGGGCTTACACTCCAAAGGTTTAAAGGTTTGGGAGAGATGATGCCGCAACAACTGTGGGAAACTACAATGGATCCTGCAACAAGAACACTATTGCGAGTGCACGTTGAAGATGCAATGTTGTGTGATCAGCTTTTTGATATTCTTATGGGAGATAAAGTCGAACCCAGAAGAGATTTTATTGAAGCAAATGCCATTTATGCAACCAATATTGATACATAAACCAAATAAACAATTTAATATCAACAAAAATACACCGAACAGGGTGTATTTTTTTATAATAATTTAAAAAATAAAAAGCCCGACAACCCCTGCAATAAAAATAACAAGGATCATATTCAATTTAAATTTACGCAAACACAATATACAAAGAAAGAAAAGCAGGAGTGCAAAATAATTCAATTGCGAAAAAGAGACAACATCACCTTTAAAAAATGCAAGAATAATTACCATAGAACAAGCAGAAGCAATCAA
>CASEVT010000095.1 GCA_949291445.1 uncultured bacterium
GAGATGAGCATAGATCCTTACGTACAGTATGGGGTAGGGTTGCAACGCACAATCAAAGACAGATTCACGGCATACGGTCAAGCTATGATCCAAAACGGAGGCCGCAACGGCGTTTCTCTCTCCGCCGGCTTAAGATGGGCTATCGGCAAGGAGCCTGAGTTGAAATAGCTAATACTTTGCCGGTGTAAACTTGGTTAGACATCTCACTATTAAGAAACCTTCAAAGCCGTTTACACTCTATTTTTAAAGGCTTTGAATACAAATGCTCAAAAAAATCTTTCTTCCTGTCTGCCATTTTTAATTTTATCGGATATCCCACTGTTCGAAGAACTAATCTGTATGAATCACCATCATCGTAAAACTCCATACCGGTAACAAGATTCCTCGACGGTTTGTCCAATCCGTCTGCAATCCTCAATAATGCGGCAAGCCTGTTCACTACCTTTTTCTGCTCCGATGTAAGAGCAGAATACCGCTTATGCTTCGTTTCATCAGGAAAAGAGGAACGATGATAACGTGCCGTATGCGCTATCACCATTCTTTCATCTTCACTAAACTCCGGCAATTCCATATCAAGTATTAAATTTAATGAATGCTTGTGATGAGAAACTCGCGAAATTTTATAGCCGATATCGTGGAGCAACGCCGCTTCGTACAAGAGTTTTCGCTCTAATCGGGTATAATCAGGTATCATTTTTTCAACTACATCAAACAACATTAGCGCATAAGCAGCTACCTGATTCATATGCGTTTGCTTCTCAGTATTAACGCTGTTTTCGCCGTTACGCATTACCTAATAATACCTTAATTCTCTCTAACAAGTGTTCTTGATTGAATTCCGTCTTATTGATATATCCATCCGCCTTGCAATCAGCAGCTTTTAGCTCATTATTGCTGGATGACGATACAATTAGCACCGGTATTTTGGAATACTCAGGATTGGCCTTTAATGCCTTCACAAACCTTACGCCATCCATCTCCGGCATCTCTAAGTCGCTTAAAATTAAATCAAACTTGGACTTCTTTAAAACCTCAAACGCCTCACGCGGATTCTGCACCATTTGGAAATTGTATCCGCAATGAAATAATATATTCTTCATTAATGAACGTGTTGTTATTGAATCATCAACTATCAGGATAGTATAATCTCTATTCGATTTGGGTAACATTTTGAGCTTTTTATCCGCTATTCCAGCATTGTCCAGACCAACATATGTATTCTTATATAACTCAATTAAATTCAATATTAAACAGACCTCTCCGGTTACAAGTGTTGTGATTCCTGAAATATTTTTCAGCTTTAATATAGGAGCTGAAAGCTTCTTTTGCAAGATCTCTTGATCACCTAATATCTTATCTACAATTATTCCCATCAAACTGTTTTCTACTTCAATCATTACCACAGTATATTTATCAGTCTGAATCTGCGCATCCTGCAAACCTAAAAGCTCCGACAAAAAATATAACGGCGTTGATTTACCATCGATCAGGATGGATTTCATCTCGTTACGTCTATATATCTGCGCTTCTTCTACCCACATTACATTCTTGACCGACGTCATCGGCAGCGCAAAAAGTTGGTTCGATGACTCCACTATAAACGCCTTCAATGTCGACATCGATATCGGTAACTCTATACTTATCTTCGTTCCGTGACCGGCAACTGAAAATACCTTTACCCGACCGTTTAACTGTGATATCTTCGTCTGTACTATGTCTAATCCCAAGCCACGACCGGATATCTCTGTAACTACATCCCCTGTCGAAAATCCTGACCAGAATATTATGTTCATTATCTGCTCATTCGTGAGATATTCCAACTCCTTCTCGGTTACCAACTTCTTTTCCAATGCCCTGCGCTTTATTACCTCAAGATCTATCCCTCGACCGTCATCGTTTACTTCTATCACTATTTTGTTCTCTAGACTCTTCGCATGAAGATGAATTTGCCCTGTCTGCGGCTTACCTGCCAATACTCGCTCCTGCGGTGACTCTATTCCGTGATCTATTGAATTTCTTATTATATGCATCAGCGGCGTCTTTATCTCTTCTATTACTTTTTTGTCCGCACTCGTCTCACTTCCGGATATCAACAACTCTATCTTCTTTCCGGTGTCTTTTGATATATCTCTTATCATTCTAGGGAACATGTGGAATATTGTCGCCAACGGCAATACACGAATATTCTTCACCATACTCTCTAGCTGCGTTACTATCAAATTAAATTTTGTATCATCTTCATCTATCGACTTTTGTAAATTTAATATACGGTTGTTCAGTTTAACTATTTTAAATGCATTCTCTTGAAAAATTGAATATATTTGCTTGCTAAACACTGACAAACTCGCGTAATCTCCGGATGCTATCGACGCTACCAGTTTCTTATCATAATATTTTATAAAACTTTGGGACTTATGGTTGAAGTTCTTCCACTCGTTCAGTTCCTCAAGTATCTCCTCAAGCTCCGATATGTTCTTTTGATGCTTAATCCTCGTGATTATCAACTCGCCCATCTGGTTCACCAGCTGGTCAAGCTTCTTTGTGTCAACACGTAAGGTTTTTATTGAGGTTGACTCAAAAGAATTGAAAAAGTCTTGCGCTTTTTTTACTGTTAAGCCCGAATCCGTTATACTGGTAGCCAAATTTGACAGCGGATTCTGCGACAAATTCAACTCTATCATCTGTTTTACTATATCTAACCGCTGCAACACCAGAGTTAGGTCTTCATCACCCTTTTCATTGTTTAATATCACCTTTTCCGTTGAATGAAGACACTGCTTGATTATCGACACAACCTCTTTTTCAGGCAGCACATTCGCCTTTTTTATTATATTCAGAATCTCTGATAACTTTCTATATATGAGATTTATGCCATCATTTATATTCCTCGAAACAATATGGTTGATAACATTATTCATCTCAGGAATATGCGACAAATCTTTCGATATATTCTCTAAATTGGACTTTAAAAATTCTAACTTTTCTTGCAATTCATCATTACTGTTCACTTCTATATCTGCTGAAATAACTTCATCGGGCGATACTGGCGGATTTAACTTCGTATCTATTAACTTTCTAAAATCTATCACGGGAATACCACGTTCCACATATATCCTATTTAATACCTCTGTTATAGAATATAATTCTTCAACGATTACAGCAGCTTCTTCTTTTGTCATAACGTGGGAATTTTTTATTACAAATTCAATCTTCTGATTAATCAGCGCAATTTTATTTTTAATCTCTGTATATCCCTCACCCCCAAAAAGCTCTTCTAACTGCTTTGTAGTGTCAAATAACGTTTCTAAATAATTTTCACTTTCAGTCGGTTCTATCTTCTCCAGCATAAGAAACGCTTCAATAAACAACGCATTTAAACTATTAACAAGCTTTTTCAACTCTTTTCCGGCTTCATCGCCCGATTTAGTGTTTTCATCATCGTGACCGGACTGCAAGTTTTTCTCAACAAGGAGATCTATATTGTCAATATAATTCTGTATATCATCGGTATAATACTCCTTCTTCATTTTGACAGAATTTTCTATCAAAAAAGAGAGCAAATCTGTAGCCTTATACAGCACATCAGATATTTCACGATTGATAACAAGTTTGTTTTCTTTAGCAAGCCCGAGTAAATCTTCTATTTTATGCGCCAGACGCTGGATGTTATTAAACCCGATCATCCTCGCTGCACCCTTCAAAGAATGCGCATCACGGAACATATACACAAGTTTATCCTTATCATTGGGTGTATTTTCTAACTGTAAAAGATTATTATTCAGTTTTTGAATAATCTCCTCGGTTTCTTCCCTAAAAATATTCAGGATTTCTTCATTTTCTTCGGGCAAAAAGTCCATACATCGAACCTATTCTGCGTCTTTAACAACTACTCTTTCTGAAAAATTTTTCAAATTATTTATATTATCTATATTGGTCTCTACAGTTTTTAAGGCAACCTTTATATTCTCATTCAAATCGTGAATGGTTACAATTGCGGTATCAGAGAGTCTAACTTGTTTATCAGAAGAAGCACAAGAGAACTCAACCGTTTTCATAAGATTCTCGACAGCCTTGTTCATGATATCGAAATTCTCCTCAATCGCATTGGCAAGCCTAACTCCGGATTCGATCTCCTTTGTACCCTCTTCGGTTGCCATAACTGTTGAATTTGTAGTATGTTGGATATCATTGATCAAAGAAGCAATCTTAGTAGTTGCCTGCTTGGATTCATCAGCCAATTTACGTATTTCTCCCGCAACTACAGCAAAACCTTTTCCGTGCTCGCCTGCTCTTGCAGCCTCAACAGCTGCATTCAATGCAAGCATATTCGTCTGTTCCGCTATATCTTCAACCAATCCAATGATTGAGCCGATTTGTTGGATATACTCGCTTAATTCAAGGATTAACTCAGCAATTATTTGTATTCTTTGTTTCAAAACCATCATTTTCTCAATGTTTGTCTTAACAGACGTCCTATCCGCTTCAGCAGATTTTAAAGTTTGTTCCACAGAAGAAATTGTCGCCCCCGTGTTAGATTTCACATCATCGCTAACCATTTTAAGCTCTTCCAACATAGACTTTGTCCTCTGCACAAGCCCATCGTATGTCTCCATAACCTTTTTCTGTTCAACAGTAAGACTCAGAATATTATTAGCAGAATTCTTTGTGTATCCGGCACGTTCCGCCATTATTTTTCTTAATTCTCCAATCAACAGCTGTCTGGTTATTATGTATTGTGCAGCATAAAATACAAAAAATATACATATTGCTATTAGGTGATTCAAATTCATTTCTTTATTGTGAAAAAACAAAACAACCAAAAACAAAAAAACCAATAACAGAACAAAATCAATTATAAATTTAATATTAGATTTTTTTATAAAACTCAATTCATTATTGCTCATCATAAACTCCACTTGTTATTTTAGTACAAAATGCCATATAATTATTTTATTACAAAGTTACAAGGGCAACAAGTTTTTTACAACAACCCGAACCGTTTCGCAGCAAGGACACAAATATGGCACAATCACTTACCACTAACATGGAACCAGGCAGCAACCTGCATTTATGTTTTGAGCTTGATGAAAAAACTTATGCAATAAATACCTCTTATGTTATGGAAGTAATTATGCTTCCGGCTTTGAGCATCCCGCAGAAATTACCCGAAAATATTGTCGGAATACTGAATTACAACAGCATACTCATTAATGTTATTGACATAAGAAAAATACTAAACCTCCCAATAAAAACTTATGAACCGTCTAATCAAGTTATAATAATA
>CASEVT010000096.1 GCA_949291445.1 uncultured bacterium
AAAAGTTACAGTTATCTTGAAGTAAGCGACATTGAATATCAAAGAGAAGAAAAATCTTACACCTTCTATACAATTTGCGAACTTTACAAAAAATATAACTTACACAAAAATAAAGACCCGAAAATAAAATTTATAATAGGTACGGATGCATTTCGCAAAATTGAAAGCTGGCATAGAGCTGATGAATTAAAGCAACTTGTAGACTTCGTTTTGTTTTTACGTCAGAATGAGAATACGTTTGACTCGATCTTTTTTGAAGGGCTAAAACAAAAAGGATATAATTATACATTGATGAAAATGCCGTTTTGTGATATTTCATCTACAAAGATCAGAGAGAACAGACTGCACAGCTTACCGATAACCGGAATTGTTCCAAAGCCTGTTGAGGAGTATATATACAAACATGGTTTATACAAATTACACAAAAATTGAGAATATAGAAGACATTAAGCGCTGGCTAAAAGAAAATTTATGTGAAGAAAGATACATTCACTCACTTGGGACAATGGATACGGCGATTGAGCTTGCACAAATATTCAAGTTGAATGAAAATAAGGCACAAACTGCCGGATTACTTCACGATTGCGCAAAATGTTTTTCGAATGAAAGGCTTCTGAGTATAATCCACAAGCATATTCCGGAAGTGAAGGACTGTGAATTGCTAAATTACAAAACCCTACACGCACCGGTTAGTGCGTATCTTGCACAAAACCAATTCGGGGTTGAAGATAGAGAGATTTTGGATTCAATAAGGTGGCACACTCTTGGCAGATGCAACATGAGCAATTTTGAAAAAATTATTTTTCTTGCCGACAAAATTGAAAAAAACACCAGAAATCTTGAATTCAGAAACGAATGCTTAAGTCTGTTGCAAGAATCAAACGGACTTGACAAAGCACTTTTGCTCTGTTTTGAATCAACAATAAAAAGTCTGGTTGACAGAAAATTAGCTATTTGCCACATAACAATAGATGTTTATAACAACCTTTTAGATTCTGCTAAATAGTCAAAATGACCTTATAGTGCAATCTTTTATATTGAAATTTGTTGAATAATGACAATAGTTTTTGTGCAAAGTATGCACAAATATCAAAAAATTAATTGCGATAACAAAAGCTATAGGGTAAAAATTATTAAGTTTTGTAACACTAGCTATACAGAATGCGGTCAAGCTATATAAAAAAAATATACTAGATGTTAATATTAATTCATTAGAGTTAGTCAAAAAGGGGTGAATACATGTTTTGTTGTGAGCAATCAAAAGAAGAAAAGTCTTTAAAAAAGATAAAAAAACTTACTAAAAAAGCATTGAAAGTATTAGGTAAAAAGAACTTTGCGCTGATAGTTCATGGAGGAAGTTTTCCGGCAAAATCAGGTCAGAACACGGGTTTTGGGACACCAAATTCAGAAGCGGGAAAAGAATTAATCAATTTTTCAAGCGACTTATTCACAGCGCTGCAACTCGGACCGGCAGGCAAGACAAAAGCAATTGATTCCTCTCCGTACACCGGTACAATTTTTTCAAATAATCCCCTGTTCATAGATCTTGAACAACTCACAACAAAAGAGTGGAAGTGTATTTTGTCAAAAGAGACATACGAAAAAATTTGTGAAGAAAATCCAAACAAAAACATAAATAAAACTGCTTACTCATACATATTCAACGCACAAGACGATGCACTGCGAGAAGTATACAAAAATTTTCTAAAACTATCAGATAAAAAATTAGTTAAGGAATTTGAAAAATACAAAAAAGAAAATGAAAGCTGGTTGGAAAAAGATGCACTGTATGAAGCACTGATAATAGAACATCAGAACGATTACTGGCCTATGTGGAAAAACGAAACAGACAAAAGGCTCTTTAATCCAAAAACAGAAGAAGAAAAGAAAAACAGTTTTCTAAGACAAAAAGAATTAAAACTAAAATATGGTCAAGAAATTGACTACTACTCATTTTGCCAGTTTGTAATCAGCAAACAGAATGAATCAACAAAAAAATACGCACTGAAACACAACATAAAAATGATAGCAGACAGACAAGTTGCGTTTTCAGACAGAGACAGCTGGGCATACCAATCGTTATTTTTAGAAGGATGGATGCTCGGATGCCCGCCTGATTATTTTTCAAAAACAGGTCAAGCATGGGGATTTCCTGTAGTAAATCCTGAAAAAATGTTTAATGAAGACGGAACACTTGGTGAAGCAGGACTTTTACTAAAGCAGTTGTACAAAAAGATGTTCAAAGAAAACCCTGGCGGAGTCAGAATAGATCACATAGTTGGTTTAATAGATCCTTGGGTATACAAAGCAGGTAAGAATCCGATGCCTGAAAACGGTGCAGGCAGATTGTATTCATCTCCGGAACATCCCGAACTTTCTAAATTTGCTATTGCAAAAATGGAAGATCTTAACATGGAGCTAGGTTCGGACAAAGAAAAACGCGTAAAACAGCTTACACACGAGCAAATAAAGAAATATGGTGCAATGATAGAAAAGATCGTCATCGCAGCAGCAAAAGAAGAAGGACTGAACAAAGACTCAATAGTATGCGAAGATTTAGGAACTCTCACATTCCCTGTTGAATCGGTTATGAGAGAATACGACCTGCAAGGTATGCGTTTGACGCAATTTGTAAAACCTGATAAACCGCTTCATCCTTACAGATGCTGTAACATTGATGCAAGAAGCTGGGCAATGGTCGGCACACACGACAATGAACCGATTTCTATGTGGGCAGACGAAATGATACATACACACACAGGTTACTTGCATGTAAAAAATCTTGTTGATGATATGTTTTCAGAACTTGATCAACATCAAAAAGATGAACTTATTGTGAAATTAACCAATGATGCGGTATACTTACAACAAGTTAAACTGGCAGAAATATTTGCATCAAAAGCAGAAAATATCCAAGTTTTCTTTACGGACTTTTTCGGAATAAAAGATGTATATAACAAACCAGGTACATCAGGTGACAAAAATTGGTCGCTCAGAATGCCGGACAATTACGAAGAAGTTTACTTTGAAAATTGCAAAAACGGCACAGCATTGAACTTGCCTTTGATATTAAAAATGGCAATTGAAGCACGAGGCAGTGAATTTGCACATAAAAACCAAAAATTACTCAAGGAGCTGGAAGAAATCATCTGATGAATTCTGAATCTCAAAAATTTACGAAAACTAAAGCCCTTATTGAACAACATATTCATGGGGGCTTTGGTGTTGATTTTGCAAATGCAAGCGCAGAGGAAATACTGCATTTTTCACAAAAAATAGCAGAATACGGAGTCTGTGAGTACTACCCGACACTTGCAACAGATAGCGTTGAAAACTTAAAAAAACAAATATCAATCATAAAACAAGCACAGAGCAAAATACCCGATACGTACGCACAAATTGGCGGAATCCATCTTGAAGCTTGTTTTCTTAACCCGCAAAAAAAAGGGATACACAACGAAAAACAACTCCTGAGTCCGACTGTCGAAACCTTCAAAAAGATTGAAGATGAGATAATTAAAATTGTGACAATAGCGCCGGAGCTGGATGAAAATTTTGAATTGTGCAACTACTTAAAATCTAAATCAATAACAGTATCAGCCGGACATTGCCTTGCTACGGATTTATCAGCCGTTGAACAAGTAACCCACCTGTACAACGCAATGGGCGAATTTTCACACAGAAACCCTTCAACAGTAATAAGTGCACTGACAAATAACAATATAACAGTTGAACTAATTGCAGACCTGAGACACGTACAAAAAGATGTAATTGCAATGACCTTTAAATTGAAGCCACACAATAAAATTAGGCTTATTAGTGATGCACTTCCGATTACGCACTCACAATTAACTGAAATGGAATTTTGCTCAAAAAAAATATTCCTAAAAGACGGATTGGCAGTAGATAAAAACGGAACACTCGCAGGAAGCACAATGTTCGTTTCAGATATGATTAAGCTTCTGGTCGAAAACAATCTTATAAAATTCGAATCGGCTGTTGCAATGGCAGAATGTCAAAATACAGAAAAATACATTTACTGGGACGAAAATTATAATATTGTAAACTATTAAAACTAAATTACGCAAAAAGCGCCGGCTGCGGCGCTTTTTTAAACACAAATATAATATTAAGATTTTATCTAACTCGAACTAAGCCTCAGAAGGGACTTCATCAGCCGATTCATCAACAACGGCAGTAGTTCTGATAGATTGATTGTTAGAAGGCTTAAGAGTTTTATCTTTGAATTTTTTAACCTGTCTATCCAATTTATCAGCCACCAAGTCGATGCTGGCATACATAGACTCAGCAGATTCCGCAACGTGGACTGCTCCGGTAACAAACTTACAAGTAACTTCAGCCGTATGGCTCAGTGCAACACTGGGATTCTTTATGACTGACAAAACAATATCAATAGCTTGAATCTGATCATAATGATTCACAACTTTACCGATTTTTTCTTTGGCATAAGCCTTAATCGCGTCAGTAATTTCGATGTTTCTACCGTTAACGTAAATGCGCATGTATTGCCTCCACATAAATTGATACTTATCCAGTATAACTCAATTGAGTTTTAGTTGCAATGACCAGATGGGTTTTGTATAATATTGATCGAGGATAAAAACATATTAAATCTAGTATTGGGGATGTAATAATGAGAAAGTTTATTATCAGTTTATTACTTATTATGGCAGGTCTACCGTCTTTCAGTGAGATTTGGGTAAATGACATGAAAGACATGTTTTTAACGAACAGAGCAGTTATCCTTGCCGTTAACATAAGAACATTTAACGCTATAGACAGCAATAAAAACGATATAGTTGAGCCGGAGCTTGGTGAAACTACGGGTAATTTTGTTAATGCGGTAAAAAGGCTGGACGAACTTAAGGAACAAGGAATAAACACAATACACTTGCTGCCAATAACTCCGGTAGGCAAGATAAAAGCAATAGGAACAGCAGGTTCACTGTATGCAATATCAGATTTTACAAAAATAAACCCACAGCTGGATGATACAACGAATAATCTGACTGTCGAAGAAGAAGCTAAAAATTTTGTTGCAGAATGCCATAAAAGAAATATTCGAGTAATTGTAGACCTACCCAGCAATGGCTCTTATGATATGTATCTTGCACACCCGAATTATTTTTTATTGGACAAAAATCAGCAACCGATTGTGCCTTCAGACTGGACAGACTTAAGATTGCTTAAGGTAAAGAATCCTGACGGAACATTAAACAAAGAAGTTTACAAGCTGTTTCAAGACTACGTCGATATGGTAATGTCACTTAACGTAGACGGAATCAGAGCAGATGTAGCCAGCTCAAAACCTTACGAATTTTGGAATCAACTCATAAAATATGCTAAAAGCAAAGATCCTCAATTCCTCTTTATAGCGGAAGCATCAGACAGCTGGAATGAACCATTAGCAAAAGGAGCAGATTTCACTCCGTATGACAAACTTTTACAAGCCGGTTTTGACGGATTTTACGGAAGTTTTATGAACTATAAAGATTGGAAAACTTACACAGAACTGGAAAAACAGATACAACTGCTCAAATCGCTTTCTTCAAAATACGGTTCGCCTAAAGCCGTAATCGGAAGTTTCGCTACACACGATATGGTAAGCCCGATTATAACCGGCAAAGAAAATTACAGCACACAGCTAATCTGGCTGCAAGCAACGTTGCCTGTAAATTCATACTTTGTCGACGGATTCCAGACCGGTGACCCATACACATATAAATACGAAAACAAAAAAGCAACAAAATCATATACCGATGACAACGTATACTACACACACAAAGGAATGTTTGATATTTTCAACTTTTCAAGAAAACCCGGCGGCAATAACGATGAAATCCTTCAGGAATTCTCGATTGCCAACAGAATTAAACTCTCAGCATTCCCGCTAATAAATGATGCGGATTTATGTTTCCTAAAAACAACCAATCCGTCAATCATTGCCTACAGCAGAACATATAAAAAATCAACAATTATTGTAATTTTAAACAAAGATTTAACCTTTAATCAAAGCGGCATCGTCCATCTTAGAGGAATCAATGAAAAAACAATGATAATGCCTCTAAGAGTTCCTACACCCCCGATAATAGGCAAAAATCAGATCAAAGTAGATCTACCGCCCTCCGGCATCACCGTGCTAACAATGGATGCAAGCTCTGCTAATAACTGAATGCCAAATATTCAAATACAGGCTTAATACAAACCCACAAATATTCCGGCTCAACATTCTCAGGCAACTCGAGAGTAATGGTCGGAATGTTTTTTTCAATACCGCAATAAGTACCAAAACTGCCCGGTGTAGGATATCCTATATCTTGCTGCAAAGGATACCCCGTTAACTCGGATATTTTTAAAGCCAATTCCTTTGCCGGACCATCATAATTAACAACTTTGTACGGTGCATGTATACTTAAAATTGCATCAGGAGAATGTTCATTTATAACATCAATAACAAACCGAGTCTCAATTTCACTGCCGGAAGAATCCCCGCCGAAATACTCGTTTCTCTCGGACAATACCCAATTTAAGGTAGGATAATTACGATTTAAATCGACACCGTTTGCATTGGTACGGGTATTTAACCGTTTTCCGTCGGGGTTCAAACAAGGAATGAATAACATCCGATTTTTTAAATTTTTGGGTTTGTTTTTTAAAAATTTTTCAATCAACATCTGCCCATCAGGTTCATCACCGTGAAAGACACCTATCACAAGAATTGTTTTCTTTTGAACTTCTGATGACAATTCAATAAGCTCAATTTTATTATTTAACAATGTTAATCTATCTTTATTCATTTGACAGCAAGGCTTTCCACATTTTTGAAGTTTTACTTAAAATTGACGAGACCCCGGATTTGCCAAGCAAAACCTCCTGCACAGAAGTATTGATAAGATTCAATATCTCTTTGTGATTTCGACCGAGATGAATCGGAGATTCCAGATTAGTCAATTGCTTCGCACTAATATAACGAGCCTTTGAAATCAAGTCACTTTCATTATAAGTGTTAAAATATTCATCATTCAATGCTTGGTTATTAACAGGCAAAACCGGCGTAAGTTTTGCAAATTCAATCTGATTTTCTCTGTTAGTCAAAAATAATGCAAATTTTAATGCTGCTTCTTTGTTTTTTGCCCTTTGCGGAATTATTAAATTCATAATAGATACGTCATATTTACCGCTACTTCCGGTAAGCTGATATGATACTCCGGTCGAATCGTAAACTTTAGGAGCATTATCTTTCACCATCGTCAAGAAATTTGCACCTGATTGAATGAATACAATTTGCCCCGACATGTACTGTTCCAGCGCTTCTCTGTGAGTCTGAGTTAAAGACTCACGGGGAATAAGCTCTTTAACATAAAGAGTCTTATACTGCAAAAAAACATCTTTAGACTTATCTGACAATAGCTTATCGGGAGTATTTATACCGTACTTATTCAAAATTTTAAGCATGGTATCATTCTCAGTAAGCATAGGCATAGTGGAATATTTGCCTGTTTTTCTTTTAATCTGTTCCGATATAGAATACAACTCATCGTAACTTTTCGGAATTTTATTAATTCCGGCACTCGATACCAACTTCTTATCATAAAAAGTTATTGCAGACGTTGCATAAAACGGAACCGCATAACATCTACCATTGTATTTCAATGAATTTACTATTTGGGAATTATAATCCTTAAGACTATTGCAATCAAATGTATACAGCGCCTGTTTTTGCGCCAACACACTTGAAAAATCAGGTGTCAGATTAACCAAATCAGGCGGATTATTAGATAAAATGGAAGCCAATGTCCTCTTTTCACCCTCTGAATAAGGAACATCTATCCATTTAATCTTAACAGAAGGATTTTTGCTCTCAAACTCCTCTATAATAGGATTCATATAATCGCTAAAAGTACCGAGCTGCAACGTCCAAAAAACTACCTCATTTTTATCGCTAACAGTAGTTTTTGTACAAAACAAAATCCCAACTATACACAAAAAAATTACTAATAACCAATACCTGAATTTCATCACTAAGCTTCACAAAAACGCGGATCTGTTATGTAACCCTTTATTGCACTGCAAGCAGCGGTTGCAGGCGAGGATAGATAAATAAATCCTTTGGTATTCCCCATTCTGCCTTGAAAATTACGGTTCTGAGTAGCAAGACAAACCTCACCATCGCCTAATATACCTGCATGTACACCGACACAAGGTCCACACCCCGGTCCGAGAACCTGAGCACCGGATTCGACAAACACTTTCAACAATCCCTCTTCCATAGCCTGCAAATAAATATCTCTGGAAGCCGGAACAACAATAAGTCTAACATCAGGACATACTTTTTTGCCCTCAAGAATCTTTGCCACAATCCGCAAATCCTCAATCCGCCCATTAGTACACGTACCGACAAATACCTGATTAAGTTTAACATCAGATAACTCTTTGGCAAGCTTTGTGTTATCAACAGTATGAGGACAGGACACAGTCGGCTCTATTGAAGCGGCATCAATATTTATAACCCTCTCATATACAGCGTCAGGGTCAGGTTTTATCTCAACAAATTTATCAGCTCTGCCCCGTGATTCCAAATAAGCTCTGGTCTTATCATCAGTCTCAAACAGACCTGCCTTTGCCCCTGCCTCAACAGCCATATTTGCAAGCGTGAATCTATCTGCCATAGACATATTTTCAATAGTATCACCACAGAATTCTAAAGCCTTATAAGTAGCACCATCAGCACCTATCAACCCAATAAGATGCAAAATCAAATCCTTAGCATAAACCCCATCGACAAACTTTCCACTCACAACGACCTTATAAGTTGCAGGAACCTTGAGCCAAGTCTTTCCCAACGCCATGGCTACCGCCACATCAGTAGACCCCATACCGGTCGCAAATGCCCCCAGTGCACCTGAAGTACAAGTATGCGAATCAGCACCGACCAATATCTCTGCGGGATTGACAAAATCCTCTATCAATCTTTGATGACAAACCCCAACTCCGGTATCCGACATAACAGCACCGGTCTCTTTGGCAAATTCCCTAAGAACCATATGAGTATTTGATAACTCTTTTCTAGGACTCGGTGATGCATGGTCAATAAACAAAATACTTCTGGACGGATTTGCCAGTTTGTTTTTGCCTAATTTTTTAAATTCTTGCACCATCAACGGCCCCGTTCCGTCTTGAACCGCCGCTACATCCACTTTCGCTATACACAACTCACCGGCTTTGACATCGTATCCTGCATGCTTTGATATAATTTTTTCTGCAATTGTTTGTCCCATAAATCCCTCAATTCTACCCTCTTATAATAACAAATCACGAAGATTATGGGTAATTGTAAACATATGTAAATCATATAATAAATATATGTTTAATATATACATCATTTGGGAATAATAAAAGTGTAGCCAATTCTCTTTATACTTTCTCTTCCACTCCTTTTCTCCATGATGAAAAATTAGGAACCGCCCCGTAAGGCGGTCTTTTTCTATATGAAATAGTTTCCAAAATCCAAAAAAGTTCTGAAATAAAATCAGAACTTTAAAAAAATAAATTTAAACCCAATCTCCTCAAGGCTAACAGCCCCACAAATTCTTACTTAGCTTTTTATTCCGGCGCAGCCAACGCATATCTCTTCCCTTTTCTTAATTCTGATTTCACAAAGTCTGCTCCATACTTATTCAAACAACTTCCAGACTCCGTGCGAATCCCTTAGCCATCACTCCTTCCTGCGGTTCGTAGAACTATGATACAAAGAGAATAAACATGACACAAGAAATGTATTGTAAAATAAGTTTTACAATTGACCATGCCCCCTATCTCAGTAGGGACAAAAAGATTTTACAAACTTAATTAAGATATATTAAATAAAAAATAAAAAATAAAAATAAA
>CASEVT010000097.1 GCA_949291445.1 uncultured bacterium
CCATATAATAAGCGGCATGGTATGTTATGCTGTAAGCACCGAGTTCGTGGCTTATTTTCGCGGTATCAATGATGTATCGTTTACTGGCTTCAACTTTCTCTTCTTCTTTTGAATTGAGGTTAATGTAAAACGGTGCGTGTGCGGTTAGAACAGCTTTTTTATCTTTTGCCGTATTTAGTACAACTTGTTTATTTTTGTCTGAAATCCTGACACCATGCACAAATTCCAGTTCCATACCGTCGAGATTAAGTTCATCTAATATCTCAAAGGCTCGCCCGTATCCTGATGTTCCGGTGCGAAGCGGTTGTCCCGCCGTTAAAAAATTTAGTTTATCCATACTTCGACTATCCCAGTTTTTCTCCTATTTGCGGTTTAAACTTTTCAATAAACATCCTTGAGTCGGATATCATATAAGAGCCAAATTGTAACGACTTAATCGATATAGTACCGTCACCTGTTGCGACAGTCAGAGAATCTCTGACAGAAAGAATAGTCCCCGGTGGTTCTTTTACTTTCTTTATACATGCGTCAGCAGAAAAAACTTTTACAAATACACCCCTAAACATAGTCATTGCGGTAATAAATGGGTTCAGTGCACGTATAAATCTTTCGATATATTGCGCATCTTTGGTGAAATCAATATAATTGCCGTAGTTTTTTGAATCTATGGCAGGTGCTTTTACAAATTCTCCGTACGGTTGAGGTACGCTTTTTATGATCGGGTTAACTTCATACTGCTTAAGAAAGTCCGAAACCATATCCGCACAAAGAAAATTAAGCCTGTTGAAAAGAGTTCCCATAGTTTCATGAGGTTCAATCGGCATCTTTTTTTGCCAGATAATATTTCCCGTATCGAAATCTTCATCCATAAAATGTAAAGTGACACCGGTTTCTTTTTCGTTGTTTATAATAACGTGACTGTATGGGTTTGCACCTCTGTAGTCAGGTAAAAGCGAAGGATGTACATTGACAAATCCGCTTTTTACGCTGTTAATAAGCTCCGGTTTGAATTTTTTGTTGTAAGAACATACAACCGCTATATCAGCATTCAAGATTTTTATCTTATTAATAAAATCAGGCTCATTTATTGATGTTTCATACCTTAAAATATTTTGTCCCTTGCTTTTTGCAAATTGAACCATAAAATCATAAGAAGGTTCACTAATATGCGGCGGTACAACTGCGGCTATATTGAATCCTTCAGTGATAAGCTTGTCCAAGCAAACGATTGCCATATCCGGCATACCGATAAAAAGAATCTTTTTTTTGTACTTATTTAGCAATATCAGCTCCTAACGCAGTGCCGCAATATATACCTAGACCTGTGAATATTATACAAATCAGCACGCTTGAAAAAATATAACCCAGTGCGGCAATAATTTCTCCGTCCTTCAGTAAATTGTAGGATTCAACGGAGAAGGTCGAAAACGTAGTCAGACCGCCACAAAAACCTACAGTTACAGCTAATTTAAGGTGAGGCGAAAAATTTAATTTTTGGATGAAAAATGCATATAAAAATCCGAGCAGAAAGCTGCCGACAACGTTTACTAACAAAGTGGCAAGCGGAATTGCACAACTTTGACAAAGCAAAGTCTTACCGAAAGTTATATTAGTCAAATATCTAAGCACTGAGCCAATGCCGCCGCCGATGAATACAAATATCAAATTTAACATAGCTTAATGGTACTATTTTTAAGATTTTTACGCAAGAGAAAATTAATGAAGAGTTTTTATGCAATATTCTTCACTATCGTATTTCCATTTATCAAATCCTGCAACTGAGTTTAAGAGTCTGGTTAAGAGGATAGAAATGTATTTGGGTGGAAGATCGCTTAAATCTATTACAAATTCATTAATTCCAAGATCTTTCAATACATCGATATAATCATACAGGTGTAAAATATAATCCTTAAACATGTGCATCCTGCAAAATCCGTCAACAACAAACGGAAATACCTTGTTCAATGATGGATCCTTAAGTGCGTAATTTCCGTGATGACAGGGTGCTTTACAAGAAAGTCTTGAAACAATTGCGCTGTCATTGTTTAAGGGACATAATCCGAGACTGGGAATCCTGACGTTTCCTGCTATCGTCAGCTTTTTATTCGGAATAATATTTTTAATCTTCTTTATGCAGTTTTTAATATTGGTAATATCTTCAAATGTACTGAAATCAACAGTTTGTAGCGGGTGTAAATTGTTTATGCATTTAATGGACATGCTGTTTAAAAGATTGATTCCTTGTCCTATTTCGACTGGTATACGGTGGAGTTCATCGTCATTGATGAAATTCCAAAGGTAGCCGATGTTATTAATAATTATGGAGGATGGAACCGGCTCTGTCAGACAGAGATTCTTTACATATTCATAAACCCTGTCAAAATCCCGTTCAATAAGGATTCTCGGTGTACTGAGCTGAAGTTTTATACCGTAGGTAAAACAGAATTTTTTAACTTTTTTGATAAGTTCATTAAAATTGCTTTTAGAAAGGTCTGCAGTGTTCAAAATTTCACCGTATTCAACGGAATATATCGGATTGAAACCTAATTTTGCAATGAAATTTTTAATCTCAGAAAGTTGAGCGATTGAGGATAATCTCAGGTTAATTTTGGGCAGGATAAGTTTTGAATAGTCAAAGTCCTTTTTGAGTCTTGGTCGTTTCTTGTCCCACTCAAATTTTTGTATATTTCTGCTAAATTTGAAATCAGAACCTTGTGCGCTCATTATTTCGCCTGAGAAGTGATTTGTTTGATAGATGCTTTTGCGCACATGTTTGAACGGCAATTTTTGATTTTTAAAGACCTTGGGTTTTGCAAGAATCTTTTCAACAAGCTTTATGCCCTCAAATATTTCATCAGAGCTGGAAAACTTGCCCTTTATAACGACAGCATCAATTGCGTGGAGTTTTTTGATATCTTCTGCGCACCAAGGAAGATTGTCAGAATCTATTGCGAGCGATATGTTTTTGTATTTTTTTATTTTTGCAATATTTTTTAGGTAGATTTCTTCGGTTATTATCAGCTGGTCAATCTTGTGAAACATGTTGACAAAATCTATGCCGGCCAGATTGTGGATGTCAAAATAAGAGTCAATGACGACCTTGTAGGGTAGTGAATGTGTTTTTATTGATTCTAAGATTGCGTAACTGTTAATAAATATTCCGTCAATTTCGGTTGTTTTAAGATAATTAATAAATTTTTTAATTTCTATTAAGTTTTCTTCCGTAATATTGTGTTTAAAGTTTACAAAAATTTTTGAATCTTGCCGATGAGCAGCATCTATAAAGTCGTTTATATAGCTAAAATTGTCGTTTAAAAATTTGTGATGGTAAACGTAGAAGTTTCTGCATTTGACTTCAGAAACGAAATTGTTGATGTCTTCAGGTGTTTTTACCGGTGAGATTATGTAAATATCTTTCATTTCTCCATTATAATATTTTTTTATGAATTAAGATATAATTTGTTAAGTTAGAAAAAGATTTGCCATAAATTAAAGAATGTAATAGAATTATAATAAAATAGGTCAATCGTATGTTATTAAGAAGACCTGTTGGTATTAGTATGTATTATAAGAATAGAATATGAAGAGAGTGTAGATGTTTGGAGAATTAGAGGATTCTGATATATACGTGAATAATCAGAACGAAAGTTTCGAGGAACCGGCGGATTCTGATGCGTACCAGCAAAGAGGAACAACAGGTTCAGTCGGTAAAAAGGATTCCGAAAATGGAAAACTGATGATTTATGTGGTAGTACTTGTGCTGGTAATGGTTGCGGCAGGCGGGTTTTATTTTTACAAAATGAAGTCCGATGAGGCTGCCAATACAATAGTTTCAGCTGAAGAACAACAAAGTACGCAGGAAATGGGCGATTATTTTTACGACAAAGCGACGGCAGAAAATCCGCAAGCGGCGACAGGTGCTGCAGCAGATACTGCGGTTGTGAATGTAGATTTAAATGCGCCGGCACTTACGGATAAGGCTAATTCTGTGCAAACAGACAAGGATCCTTCAGCCGCAAATTCGGATTTAAAGGCAACTGCTAAAAATAAAGATGCAAAAAATGCAGACAATAAAGTTCCGGAGTTGGATCCGAAAGAAAAATCAAAATTGGGTACGACAGGCAACAAACCTGTTGTTATTCCTGTTCTTAATGGCGGTCGAGTAAACCCGTTTTTGCCATACCAACAGGAGGTTGTGGTTGCAAATATGCCGCAGTTTGATATAATTGCGCCACCGATGGAACTGCCAGAGATAGACCCACTCAGTGATGCTATGATGTCTACTAAAGTTTCGGGGATTATGTTTGATAGTGTTAGACCTTCTGCCATCATAAACTTTGATGGAACAGACCATCTTGTCCATAAAGGTGATCGGGTTAAAGGATATACAATTTTGGATATTACAAAAGATCGTGTTGTGATGAAAAACGGTACGAATATATACAGGGCTTCTGTCGGACAAGAAATTGATGACAATTTGAAATTTAATGAGGTCTCAAATTTGAACAGTCAATTTGGTGGTGCATATGGCAGAACCTCCGGTGTTATAGAAATTAAAGGAAAATAATTAATCATAGGAGTCGAAAATAAATGTTTAATTCTAAGAAAATTAAAGTATTATCTGCAGGGATAGCATTGACGGCATTGTCACTTGCGATTGGTGGTGCTGGAATGTGTGTTCAGATGAGTGCATCTGTTTCTCAACCCGCTTTAAGAAATGAGTACAAGGGTGCTAATACTATTCAGTTAGATGGCGCTGTATCACTTAATCACGGAAACCAAAGGATAAGTGTTAGCCTTCGTGATTCTGACTTGAGGCAGGCTTTGAGGATGATTGCGGACAAAGCCGGATTAAATATCATTTTTCACAGTTCGGTAGACGGCACGGTGACTCTTGATTTAGTTAATGTAACATTGAATGATGCGTTCAAGATGATTCTTCAAGCAAGTGAGCTGTCATATTTCTTGGATAACGGAACGTTGTTGGTTATGAGCAAAGATGCCAGTCTTGCTTCTGATGTGTCAAAGCAAAACATGATGGTTATTCCAGTTAAATATGCGGATGCTGCTAAGGTTGCAGAATTTTTGAACAATAATATATTTTCGACTAATAGACCGGGTTTGTCTAACAATAAGATAGTTGTTACAAATCCCGTTACAAACGAGTTAGTTCTTTTTGGAACAAAAAATGATTATGCAATGGCACAAAAAATTGTTGCTAAGATAGATACTAAACCGAGAATGGCGACATTCAAGGTTAACTACACGACACCAAAGGAAATGGCAGATTTAATTTGTCGTTCATTGTTCCCTGAAGCCGTATTAGGTGAAGATGGAAAGGCAACTGGCGGAGCATCTGAATTGGGTGGTGGTTCAAGTAATGTTGCGTCTGTTCCTGCTGTAGAGCTTGGTACAGGTAAAGTTGCTTGTGTTCTAAAGGGTAAAGCAGCTAAAAATGCCATGCCAAACGATTCAAAGCTGACCTCATTGGGTGATACAGCTTTGACTGTTATGTATTTTCCTCAAACAGGTAGAATCAACATAACAGGTGGTTCTGAAAGTCAAACTGAAATGATTGCTGATTTTATTAAGGATAATGACAAGAAGCAACCACAGGCTTACATGGAAGTTCAGGTTATAGAACTTAGTGAAAGCGGTTCGAAAACATTCAACAATACTTGGGGAATGTATTCACCATTCTTCAGTGCAGAATTTGGTAATACCGGTTTGCAAACTAAACGTCCGACATTCTTGCATGGAAACGGCTATGAAGTTCTTAATCCTACAACTCAAGAACCCCAATATAGAATTTCAAGATACAGTGGTCCTGTCAATTTAACATATCAAATTCAATACTTAATTGAAAACGGTAAAGGCAGAGTACTGGCTAATCCAAAACTTTTGGTAACTAACGGTCAACAGTCAGTTATTGACTTAACGTCTGACTATATTGAGTCAACTGAAGCTCAGATAATGGGTACCGGTGGTCTTGCAGGTGGCGTTCAAAAGACCTATAACATTGAAAAAGACAATGGTATGTCGATCGCAATGGTTCCATATATTAGCTCAGACGGATATGTAACTTTAAATATGCAGCCAAAATATGCCACCATTAAGGAACAGGTAATGGATGATTATGTAAGCGGTGATACAACTACGCAGGTAATTGCAGCTACATTGCTTCAAAGACGTAATCTTGACTTATCAAACGTTAGAATCAAAGATGGTGAAACATTAGTAATCGGTGGTTTAATTCAAGAAAATGAAACAAAAGAGGTTACAAAACTACCGTTCTTGGGTGATCTACCATATATAGGTTCTTTGTTTAGAAATATATCAACTACTAATGAAAAATCTGAATTGATAATACTTGTTACTCCAAGAATTATTAAGGATACAGAAGATATTAGTAAGACTGATAATCTATAATTGACCATGACAGCAGAAACAGTAAACAAAATAAAAAACAACATAAATAACAATTTTGCCTCACTTTTTAGTGAGGCAGAATATAAGAAAGTGGGTTTTATACCAGTAAACTCGCAAGGTGGTTACTTTTATGTTGCTATAAGACAGGGTGTTGACAAGGCTAAAGTTTCAGCTCTATTTGAGAAGAAAGTAAAAGATCCGCTTAAATTTATCACTATTGACCGCGAGTCATTCGGTGATTTATTCGAGTATTATGTTTCTGTAAACTTTAATAAAGAGGTACCTCAAGGGATAGTTGGTGAGCATCACGAGCATAAGAAGCGACTTGGTGAAATTTTAATTGAGGCAAAGTATATATCGGAGGACCAGTTGGCTGAAGCGTTGGCAGAAAGCAGAAAACAGTCCATGCCGATAGGTTCTTTTTTGGTAAAAAAAGGTTTGATTACTGTTGAACAGTTGAAAGAAGCGTTGTCAGAACAACTTGGTTACAATGCTGTAGTTAGTTCGCAGCTAAATATTGATTCTTCTGTTTTAAAAATTTTGCCTGAAGATTTTATTAAGGAAAACCAGTTGCTGCCAATTTCTTCTGATGGCAAATTTTTGGATGTTGGGATGGTTAATCCTGACAATAAAAAGGCGTTGAATGAGATTGTTTATTTAACAGGATTGCGCCCGCGTGTACTTTTGATCACTTATATGGAGTATCAAAACTGTATTTCTCAATTTTATAGTGATGCCAGAAAAGAAACTACCAAGATTATCAAACGGATTGAGGAAGAAAAGTTACAGTTTGAGGTTGAAGAATCTTTATGGGAACAGGTTGAGCGTGAACTTGAAGATGCAACAGGTACTGTTGCAATGTTTGCGAACAAGATTATATCCGATGCAATAGATATGCATGCTTCTGATATTCACATAGAACCGCGTTTGAATAATTATATTGTAAGATATCGTATTGACGGTATATTGAAAAAAGTTTTAGACTTACCTGCGAAGGTTGAAACTTCAGTTATTGCTCGTTTCAAAGTTCTTTCTCGGATGAACATTGCTGAGCACAGAAGGATGCAGGATGGTACTTTTACTATTAAATATAATGGGTTGTCTTATGACTTTCGTATTAACACTTTACCTGTAATGGGTAAAGAAAAGATGGTAATAAGAATTTTGGCTCCTGCTGCAAGTATCAAGGCAGAAGATAAGTTAATAAAATTGATAGGTGGAACTGAAGAGGATTTAGCAAGAATAAACAAGATGACGACTTCACCAAACGGTATTATACTTGCGGTAGGTCCTACTGGTTCCGGTAAAACTACGACGCTTTATTCAATTTTAAAGAGTTTGAATGATGATGGTATTAACATTACAACCATTGAGGATCCGGTTGAAATTAAGATCGAGGGTTTGAATCAGTCGCAAATAAATCCCAAGGCAGGTATTACGTTTGCATCTTGTATGAAGGCGATATTAAGGCAGGACCCTGACATAATCCTCATTGGTGAGATTCGTGACTTTGAAACGTTGGAGACTGCTATTGCAGCTGCCCTGACGGGTCACTTGGTATTGAGTACTTTACACACTAACTCGGCTGCGGCGACTATTACACGTCTTATACAGATGGGAGCTGCGGATTATTTGATTTCTTCTACATTAACAGGAATAGTAGCGCAACGTCTTGTAAGAAGGTTGTGTCCTAAATGTAAGGTCGGGTATCATCCGACGTTGGAGGAAGCCAGAAAAGTTTTGACTAACCAGGAAGAAATTGAACAATTTATGAAGCGGACTATATATAAACCGAAGGGTTGTTTTGATTGTGGTCATGAAGGTTATCAAGGTCGACTTGGTGTTTATGAGGTTATGAATATTACAAAAGAAATTAAGAAACTGATAGCACAAAACGCTCATGATATTGAAATTGAAGAAGCCGCAGTGGGTGCTGGTATGAAAACTCTGCAAAAATCTTGTCTTGGTCATATATTACGTGGCGAGACTTCTATTAATGAGTTTGTACGTGTGTTAGGTACCGTGACGGAGTAGGCAAGTATGGCAATATTTAATTATGTAGCATTAAAAGATAAAACTGAAATTGTAAACGGAAAGATAGAGGCAGATGACGTAAAAACTGCGCGGGAGGAGATTCGCAAGCTCGGTCTTTTACCTACGAAGGTTTTTGCGGAAAATGAAAAGAGTTCTGCTCCGAAAGTAAAATTAAGCCCGTTATCATTGCAGGAGTTGATCGATTTTACATCGACATTCCAGACTCTTATTCAAACAGGTGTTCCTTTGATTGAAGGTTTGGTGTTTTTGGAAAAAGATGCTGTTAGTTCCAGAATCAGACTTTTAGCTAAAGAAATCAGAAAACAAGTTATATCGGGGGCAACTTTTGCTGATACAGTTACTAAGTATCGTGAAATATTTGGTAGTGTATATGTCGGTTTGACAAAGGCCGGTGAAGATTCCGGTGAAATGGAACGTACAATGGAGCGTCTTGTTGAGCTGTTGAAAAAACAACATGCTATTCGAAGTCGTGTTATTGGTACGTTAATGTATCCTTGTTTCGTTATTGTCCTTGCGATAATTGTAGTTACGGTTATGTTAATGTTTGTATTTCCTGCATTTAAGGAGATGTTTGACAATGCCGGTGCAAAGTTGCCTATATTTACCCAAATATGTATTGATATGGGTACTTTTATGAAAGAGTACTGGTATTTAGTATTGATGTTTCCTGTTGTGTTATTTGCAGTTGGTTACGCAGCTTTCAAAAATGAGGTGTCAAGAAAGATACTTGATGAATTTTTCTTGAGAATACCGTTAGTTGGTAAAATGTTGAAGTTTGCTAACTTTTCAAACTTCTTTACTGTAATGCATGTTGCGTATGAAGCTGGTATTCCGATTGTAGATTGCTTGTATTTGGCGAATTTGACAATTGATAACTGGACATTGAGAAAGGCAGTAACAGATTCAATATCCAAGGTTCAACAGGGTACGCACTTATCTACATCAATGCGTTCAGCGCAAGTTTTTCCGTCGATGGTAATGTTTATGGTAGCAACCGGTGAACAGACAGGTAAATTGGGAGATATGCTTGCGCAATCTGTTAAGTTTTTGGATAAAGAATTAGATAATATTATTGATGCATTAACAAGAATGATCGAGCCGTTGATGCTTATTGTAATAGGTTGTATAGTTATGTTTTTAGCACTTGCTTTATACCTGCCATTGTTCCAAACATACCAACTTTCTTAGAAAGGAAAGATTCCAGATGACAGATGATTTTAATATAAATACTGAATTAAGCCCAGTGAGCGATGATGACTTTACGAATGGTGTTTGGTCCGAGCGGGTTTTGGTAATAACACAGGATTATGAGATTAAGGGTTATGTGTTTATGCCCAAAGTCGGTCGCCGTAGTCGTGTTCTTTCTGACATTTTGAACGGTAAAAAACGATTTGTTGCAATAAAAGATTGTGAGCTGGCGTATAGACAGTTGCCTAATCGTAGAACAGAGTTTCATGATTTTGTGCAGTTGAATATAAATTCGATAATAATATTGAGACCGACTACTGCTGAAGAATAAGCAAAAAATTGTATATATAAAAAACTTGATTCAAAATTATGTCTATGTTATTTATAATATACACGACTGATGTGGGCTGCTAGCTCAGGTGGTTAGAGCGCACGCCTGATAAGCGTGAGGTCGGTGGTTCGAGTCCACTGCGGCCCATATTTTACA
>CASEVT010000098.1 GCA_949291445.1 uncultured bacterium
AAATGACGAGAACAAATCACTGCTCGGAAAAAGAGTAGTCGGAGAGATCAACTGCGGCTGCGGTGATTGTGAATGGTGCCATCAAGGTCTCGAAAGACATTGCCCGAACCGCTCAACTCTCGGTATATGGCAAAGAGAAGGCTGCTTTGCCGAGTACGTTTGTCTGCCTGTAAAAAATTTACTGCAAATTCCTCAAAACGTAACCGATAATGAGGCTGTTTTTGTTGAGCCATTGGCAGCAGCTCTGGAAATACTCGAACAAATCCATATACCCCCTTATAAAAAAGTAATCGTGCTCGGGGACGGAAAACTCGGACTTATGATTGCTCTTGCTCTTAATGCTGCGGGATTAAACCTCACACTTGTCGGAAAACATCAAAATAAATTGGATATTGCAAAAGCTCAAGGGGTTAAAACTCAGTTGCTTAATGAACTTGAGATCAAAAAAGAATACGACTTTGTTATTGAAGCAACCGGCTCAGTGTCAGGGCTCGAAACATCTTTGGCTCTCACCAAACCGCGCGGAACACTCATTCTCAAAAGCACTGTGGCTGCATCCAAAGAATTTAACTTCGCGCCGGTTGTGGTCGATGAAATTACAATTATAGGCTCAAGGTGCGGACAATTTGCTCCGGCTTTAAAATTGCTTGAAAGCAAAAGAATTGATGTTAAACCTCTAATCACTGATGTATTTAATATCGATGATTCTGTTGCAGCGTTTGAAAAGAACAAAGATAAATCTGCAATTAAAGTACTTGTTAAAGTATAGCAAACAGTAAAATGAAAAAACAAAAAAACAAAATTTTGGGTCTAATCATAAGTCTGATTTTTATTGGATTAATCCTTTGGAATCTTGATTTAGAACAACTGATAAATACATTTAAAATATTTAACTACAAAGTATTACTGCTGTTTGTACCGATATACATATTCAGTATAGGCATAAGAGGAATACGATGGAAATACATACTTTGCAATGACCCTAAATTAAGTATAAAAGAAGCTTTCTATACATTTACGACCGGTAACACACTTAACAGTTACTTGCCGGCAAGAGCAGGTGATTTCTGGCGGGCTTATCATGTTGGAAACAGGATTAAAGAAAGCAAAATGAAGCTGCTCGGTTCAATAATTTTGGAACGATTAATCGACGGTATGTCGGTTTTGCTCATCTTGTTTTTCGCAATAATGACCTACTTCAGACACCCCTGGGTATTGAAGATCGCATTTTTAGGAACAGCAATATTCTTTGGTGCAATGTTCTTTTTTATACTGATATTCAAAACAAACAAAACTTCATTCATTTTTGAGAAGCTTTTAGAATTAAAATTTTTAAAACCATTTGAATCTACAATAAAAAAAATATCCGCACACACAGAAATGTTTATGAGCGGATTTGCGGTTCTAAACAGACCCAAATACTTTGCACTCGCATTTCTTATGAGTATATTCGCATGGTTTTTGGAATGTTACGTAACTTATATACTAATTCTTGGTTTTGGCGAACATTTCGGAATATCTATAGCATTTTTCGTAATAAGTTTTATCGCTCTTTCAATGGTAATCCCGTCCTCATCCGTATTTGTGGGACCTTACCAGTTTGCTTATATACTTGCGTTAAACATTTACCACATACCCAAATCTCAGGCTTTAGGAATTGCATTTATTCATCAATTAACTATAATGCTGTTAATAACACTAATCTCCATAATTTATTTTTTGAAAGACAATACAAGTATTTTAGAAATCCAAACAGAAATTGAGAAAGGTGAAGAAGGCAAACTAAACACATAATAGAAAGTCCATATAGAAAGAAGTGAAACCAAAATGAACAAAACCCCAAAAGCAAACCGCCTTCATATAGGTATATTCGGAAAAAGAAATGCAGGAAAGTCTTCACTATTAAATAAACTTGTCAATCAGGATGTCTCGATAATCTCCGAAATAGCAGGCACAACAACTGATCCTGTGGAAAAGACCATGGAATTTTTGCCACTCGGACCTGTTGTATTCATTGATACAGCCGGAATTGATGATACAAATGAATTAGGACTTTTAAGAGTTGAAAAAACAAAAAAAATCTTTGACAGAACAGATATCGCGATAATCGTTTGCGACTACAACGGATGGGATGATTATGAAACAGGTCTGTTTGAGAATTTTAAAGAAAGAGAAATCCCCACTATTGCGGTAATTAATAAGAACGACATTGAAAAAATAACAGAAGAAAAATTGTTAAAAATAAATAATTACGTTAAAAACCCCATTCTGACAAGCACAAAAACTGATGAAAATATTGTTTTGAAAATTAAAGAACAACTAATCAGCAGCGTACCAGATAGCTTTATAAACCCGCCTTCAATAATCGAAGGACTTGTGAAACCAAGCCAAAGCGTTGTTCTGGTTATACCGATCGATAAAGAAGCACCCAAGGGAAGGATTATTCTACCTCAGGTACAAACACTGAGAGCACTGCTTGATAATGGAAATAAAACAATGGTAGTGAGAGAAACTGAACTGGCTGAAGCTCTAAAAGAGCTTAAGACCCCACCCAAA
>CASEVT010000099.1 GCA_949291445.1 uncultured bacterium
CGAAACTTGACCGTAACAGGAACATCTACTGCATCCTTAACTGCTTTTACTATATCAACAGCAAGCTGAGGAGTCCTCATTAATGCGGACCCATCCCCGCCTTTAACAACCTTATTTACCGGACAACCCATATTAATATCAATGATTGAAGCACGCTCTTCAAGGATCTTAGCCGCCTTTGCCATCATATAAGGCTTGTGACCCGAGATCTGGAAGGACAAAGGATACTCCGACTCATCATATTCAAGAATCTCACCGCCTTTTTTTTGCATCAATGCTTCAGAACTTATCATTTCGGTCGTGAGTAAACAGTTTTTCGAAAATTTTCGTATCAACCGCCTTAAAACTATATCAGTAATCCCCGCCATCGGCGCAAGCGCAACATTACTCTTTATATCCACACTTCCGATTTTCACCATAATAACAATTTATTTCTTGACGGTTGCATAACTTTTCAGATCACTAAGCCTTGTTTTTGCGTACTTTGTATACTCATTTTCTTCAACAACTGCATCAGTGTACTTTTTGTAGTAATTATAAGCCTGAGAATATCTTGCCAGATTATCATAATCAACAGCAATCGAATAAAGAGCAATATACATATTAGAATTAGCCAATAAAGCCTTTTTATAACTTTCAATAGCAGGCCAATATTTCTTCTGTTCATCATAAATCAATGCACAGTAATAATACGCAGTTGACTCATTTGGATTTAGCAAAAGCACTTTTTCAAACAAGGGAAAAGCTTTTGCAAAATCTTTTTTCTCGTACAAAGAAACTGCTTGTGCTAATATGTTATTTCTGTAATGATCGTTTAAATACTTCAAAAGCTCTTTCGCATCAGGATTGTTCGGCTTGAGTTCCAAAGATTTTTTGACATAAATCATAGCCTGCTCGTTGTTATCGTCATTAACATATGACTGCGCAAGATAATACATAACATCAGCATTTTTAGGTTCAAGCTCCAACGCCTTTGTATATGCAGTGATAGCGGATTTATAACTATTTAATAATTGACAACAGGCTCCTTGAGCTGTTAACGACTCGACAGTTTGCGGTGAAATTTTCTTATACAAGTCTAATGCATCTTTATATTTCTTTTGAGAGTAGAGTTTTGAGGCATTTGAGTAGAGCAATGATTTAGCCTCTTCTTCTAATTGAGCATATTGCTTTTTAACTTGTTCATTGTTAGGAAATTTCGTTTTTGCATTTTTTAAAACACTCATTGCATTATCTATTTGAGATTTTTGCTTATACGCCAATGAAAGATTTATGTATGCATTTAAATTTGCAGGATCTAGCTGCACTGATTTCTTGTAGTATATTATCGCATCATCTAATTTATTATTTTTATGGAGCTGATATGCATATTCATACAATTTTGCAGGATCATTAGGTGAATTTTGCACTTCATTATACAAGTACTTTAACATCTCATCAGGAGTCATATCCTTTTTGTATAACTCAAACAATTCATCTTGAATATTTTTATTGTCAGGATCCAGACTGAGAGCAAGCTTGTAATTCTGAACAGCAGCATCGTGCATTCCGAGAGCCTTTAAGCATTGAGCCTTATAGTAGTATGCCGACATATGATTCGGATACAATTTTAAGATAGAATCATATGCTTCTATCGCAGTTTCATATTGTTTTTCCTGTTGAAATAATGTCCCCAGATTCAACCTTGTAACGACACTGGATGGGTTCAATCTTTCTGCTGTTTTATATTCTTCTAATGCGCCGGCTATGTTGCCTTTTTTCTGGTATATTGCACCAAGATTTGCGTGTGCCTCAAAGTTGTTAGGATCGTTATAAATTTTTTGCTTCCATATATTTTCTAAAGAATTTAAAATATCCTGATTTTCGTTTGACTTGGATAATGCGAAGTTGTATGCATTAGCAGCTTTATCAGCATTGCCCATTTTTTCGTATACCCGCGCTAACTTTAAATGTGCATCAGGATTCTGAGGGTCATCATACAATGCGCGCTCCAAATAATTTGCTGCTTGTTGATTTAAATTTAAAATGTAATAAATTTCACCAAGTGCAATCAGAGAATCTTTTCTATATTTTTTATCCATTTGTGAAGCTTGAAATTCAGTAACCGCAGCCGCAAACTCACCTTGAGAGCGTAAAGCCTTACCTGCTTCAAATCTTCCGTTCGCTGATGTATCTGCATTTATAGCTGAAAGAACACTGCTTAAATTGCCTTCGGTAATTTTTATGTTTGTCAATGTTTGAGCATCAACAGCATTCATGTCGTAGTACTTCATATAAAATAGTGCAGACCTGAGATCATTTGCGCTGTTTTTATAATCACCAAGCTTATTATTATAATAGGCTGCTCTGGCTAAGTACGCATTTGTTAACTGTATTTTAGACGAATTGTCTAAAGGATTTACCCTCAATGCCTTTTTAAATTCAGCAATTGCCTTTGTATATTGGTCTGACTTCAGATATTGAGTACCAAGGTTGTAATAATCAGCAACTTGATTGGGCGTACTAACTTCATTTGCCCTAGCGCTTACACCCAGAAAAAAGAAACTTGCCATTACCAACAATACAAATTTTTTCATTTATACGATGACCTCCTATGTATAGAAGAGTTAATGTCACAAATTATACACAATATTATCTATACATAGTGACCCAAATTCACTACACCAGTTAGTGTATTTTTAAAGATTAGAGTCAATAAAATAAAAAAAATGCCGACTAATATAGTATGGAAAAGTATTTTGCAGAATATCCGGCTTTAGTATACAAAAATTGCAAAAACAATGTTTTTGTAGCCAATTGTATATGCAAAAAAATTGTCGGATTCGGAAAAACAGAGTACGATGCACTAATGAATCTTGAAATATTACTCAATAGACAATCCGGTGAATATCCGGTTAAGGTTGTTGCAAAACATATGTTGCTAAATCTCAATTAAGCAATTATGTGATTATTTTCAACTTCATCACCGAAAAGATAATTAGATGAATTCAAGTCAAGGCTCGGAAGATTGGATTCCTTCACTGACATTTTTGGCATTTGCTGTCTTATATGCGGCAGTGGGAACAATAAGTTCATCTCATCCGCATTACACGCTATTTGTCTTTGTGGTGTAAGATTGTAAGCATTTGCTGTTGTGTTGTAATCTGCATTTGTTTTCATTTTTTAAGTCCCTTTGGTTAGTTAATCTAGTTTTCACTTGTATTAACCATTTCTTGTATTAACCTATATATATAAAGTATTTTATTTAAATGATATTTACTATATATATATTAATCGTTACAAATATTTACATTTATAATTTAATGAAGAATTAACTAAAAGCAAAATTAAAATTTACTTGACGCAACTTTAGATAACCGCACATAATAAGTTATGCAAACAGCGGAAAATATAAAAAAACTAATCAAAATCAACAACATAAGCTCTGTGTATTTACAATTTACGGATATAGCCGGCAGAGTAAAAAACATATTACTACCTAGCGAAAGAATAGATGAAATCCTTGCAAACGAAATAACCTTCGACGGCTCCTCAATAACAGGATTCAGAAAAGATGAAACAATGGATTTAGTCTTTCATCCGGACTTAAGCACATTTTTAATCTACCCGTTTGAATTATCTGGACTAAAAAATAGTGCCAGATTTATTTGCGATATATACAATTCAGACGGAACACCCTTCAAAGGATGCCCGCGCTCAAACCTTAAAAGAATAATTAACAACGCAAAAAAATACAATTACACAATGAAAATTGCACCGGAGGCAGAATTTTTTCTGTTCAGAACTGACGAACAAAATAAAATTATCAGCAATCTCAAAGACACAGTAGGATATTACGATTTAAATTCAGATGAAAACCTTGAAGAAATGCTTAATCGTATGGCAAAAGAATTAGAAAAACTGAACTGTACAATACACGCACTTCATCATGAAGCAGCACCGTTACAGCACGAAGTTGATCTTGGTTATCACGAAGTTCTTGAAGCAGCAGATAATTTTGTAACATTTAAGTTTGCAGTAAAAAAAATTGCATCATATTATGGACTGAAGGCGACTTTTATGCCCAAACCTGTGTACGGAATAAACGGTTCAGGATTACACTTAAACATGTTGTTATCATCAGATGGCAGAAACGCACTATCAGATGAAATCAAAAGCAATATGCTATCAGATGTTGCAAAATATATGATTGGTTCATTACTAAAAAACATACTCGGCATAACCGCAATTTTAAATCCTACGATTAACAGCTATAAGCGGCTTGTAAAGGACTATGAAGCACCGGTATATATAGCGTGGTCAATATTCAACAGAAGTGCACTGATAAGAATCCCGTCAGAAAGGGGCGCAGGTACGCACATTGAAATCCGTTCACCGGATGGTTGCATCAATCCATATCTTGCTTTTGCAGTGATTTTACAGACATGTATTGACGGAATCAGAAATCAAATAGACCCGCCTAAACCCATAGAAAAGAATCTTTTTCAACTTTCTAACAATGAAATAAAAATGCGAAAAATAAAATCATTACCCGAAAATCTTAAAGATTCACTTGATAACTTTGAAAAAAGCATGGTTTCTAAGGTTGCGCTGGGAGATTACATATTTGATGAATTTCTAAAACTAAAAAGACACGAATGGAACGAGTACAGAAAACAAATAAGCATCTGGGAGCTTGAAAATTACATAGATGACTAAAAGGGAATAAAAATGAAAATTATATCTGAAAATTTACACATTATATCAAAAGCAACAAAAGAGGCGATAATTAACAGAGACGAAACATACATAAGAGCGTTGCTGATGCGTCAGATAGAAACAAAACCGGATTGGATAGATTTAAACATCGGACCTGCTCGTGCAGCAAATTTTCAAGGCACAATGAGTTGGTTAACAGGAATAGTAAGCGAAATGACTAACATTCCTTTATCTTTTGACAGCACAAACCCGAAAGAAATCGAAGACGGACTAAAAATAGTCCAAAACCCCGATAATTGCATCATAAACAGCACAAGTGCAGATGAAGACAGACTGGAGAATATAACAGAACTTGCGGCAAAATACGATTCCTACATAATAGCTCTGACAATGAACAGCGAAATGGGAATACCAAAGGATGCAGACAGCAGATTGGAGTTAGCATTCAACATCATCGAAAAAGCCGCGGAAAAAGAGATTAGCAATGACAAACTTCTTTTTGACCCGTTAATATTGCCGGTTTGCGTTGAACAATCCCAAGCATCTGAAGCTCTAAACACAATCAGGATTTTGAAAGAAAGCTTTGAACCGCAAGTCCTTACTACAATAGGATTGTCAAATGTATCAAACGGCTGTCCCAAAGAACTAAGACCGCTTATAAACAGAGTATTTGCGGTAATGGCAATCGGCTGCGGCATTGATAGCGCAATAGCAGATTCATTTGATACAGAATTGCTCAGAATCAATAAGATGATTGAAAATAATTCACCTGAAAGTGAAAGCGACTTACTTCTCTTAAGTATATCTAACATGATGAGAGATTTTACAGATCTAAATGAGATAACCTACGATAAAAATGATTCTTTACAGAACGCAATATTTAAAACCGCAGAAATATTGCTAAACAAAAAGGTTTATTCACACAGTTATCTTGAAATATAAAAAGTGATATAATCAGTCTGTTTTATTCATCTACAAAAAAATGACTGTAACTTATTTGGCAATAATTAATAAAAGATTAGAGTGAGTAAATTTAAAGGGGAAGAGAAGATGAAGTGGAGATTAAGAACGTTTATTGTATTAACACTTACAGCTGGAATGTGCATGCCCGCATTTTCGGAAGCAGTACAAAACAAAAAACCAATAGATATGAATGGAGTAAAAAAAATTGGTGTTATCGATGTACAGAAAGTTGTAGCTAGCTCAAAAGAGGTTGAACGTGTAAAAAAAGAACACGAAACAAACAAAAAACTACTTGTGAGCTATATAAAACTCAGTGCGGAAAAAATGAACAATGAAAAAGATCCGAAACGAAAAGAAGAAATGAAGAAGCAATTTACCAATGAATTAACTGCAAAAAAAGAATCAATGGATAAAGTATATGCCGAGAAGCTTATAAAAATTAATAATGACATGAATGTACAGGTCTCAAAACTCGCAAAAGAAAGAAATTACGACCTAATACTGACGCAAGAAGCAGTATTATACGGCGGAGATGATTTAACGAAGGATTTGATAAGACTTGTTAAATAATAATAAAAAATCAGACAAAGAAGTTGATGAGGCACTACGTCCAATCTTCAACGACATGTTGAAATATGCACCGTCAAAATTGTTTGGAATAGCCGGTAATGCAGTGATAGTTCCGGTATACACGAATTTACTTTCACCGGAGCAGTACGGTATATATACGATTTCACTGGCTGTATTGAGTTTTTTGTGCATATTATTTTCGGATTGGGTAGGATTATCGGGATTGCGTTTTTTTAGACAGCATCAGATACAAAATGGCATATCCAAGTATCTTTCTACATTAATAATGTTATTGGCTGCAAATATCATCAGCATGTTTATTATTGCCTACATATTCAGAAACTACTTTTATGAATTTTTCAAAATACCGTCAAAACTGTTTTTGGTAATACTTATACTGATAATACCGGTTGCAATAAGAGCATTATTGTTTCAAATTCTAAGAGCGCAAATAAAACCTATCTCGTTCACTATTTCTACGATAATAAACCAGATTTTAACTATACTGATATCAGTATTAGTAATCAAATATTTACATCTTGGCGGAGTCTCAATCTTAATAGGCATGTTTATATCCATAGGAATTATAGATGTAGTATTAATGTACCAAAGCAATATATTTAGTTATTTCAAATGTGAGCGCCCACGATTGGATACCCTAAAAACTCTATTCACATATGGAGTCCCAATAGCCGTAACATCAATAAGTTTATGGTTTATAACCCAAAGCAACAAGTTCATACTAAGACACTTCAACGGATTTTCAGATGTAGGATTGTACGGGGTTGCATACGGTCTAACGTTTCCGATTCTTATGACTCTTTTTGCAATAATAACAATAGCGGCATTTCCAAGAATAATAAACATATACGAAGACAAAAAAGACGTAAGACCAGTAATATCAAAGTTAACGGCATATTTTATGCTCATATCCTTTCCACTTGCAGTATTATCTTCACTTTATTCAACAGAAATTGTACAAATATTTGCAAACGCAAAATTTGAAAAAGCAGCGATGCTTATCCCATATTTTGCCTTCGGTGCAGTATTTTTAAGCTTTGCAGAATATACAACAATGCAGTATCACCTGGCAAACAAAACGTATATTAATACAATACTAAAAGTAATAACAGGTTTAATCGGACTGGGTCTAAATTACATCTTAATAAAACAATACGGCATACTAGGCGCAGGAATTGCAACATTGATAACCAATTTTATATATTTCTTTTCAAGTACACTCGTTGTATTACCAAATTTAAACTGGCAAATACCATATAAGGAAATCTTTAAAATAATACTGAGCTTTATCCCGCTATACGTAATATTCTTGTTTTTACATAACAGTAATTTGATACACCCGCTTTTACAGATATTGTTACTTTTAATAGTATACTATGCGAGTTACTATACACTTTCCTTTGTTAAAATGTCAAAAATAAGGTAACAAATTTGCAAAAAATGTTTACTAAGGCACGTTATAGGTTATCATATATATATACCGTCTGTAAGAATTAGGAGATTTTTTATGCGTTTCATAAACAATGCAAAGAGATTGTTTGCAGGATTTTTAGCCAGTATTATGCTGGGATTGCCGGCTTTTTCTGACATAACAGGCATGCCGGGTAACATAGCAAATATAGAAAATAACGGCAACATAACAAACATAACAGGAGGTTTTGTTAATGGAAACAATACAATAAACCATTTTCAAGACTTCGGGATAAGTTCAAATCAGACAGTAAATCAATACTTTTCAACAGGTAATGCAATAAATCTAGTAAAGAATCACATCGACATAAACGGTGTATACAATGCATTCGGAAACGGCAGCCTGAATAATATCGGCGGAAATGTAATGTTTATATCTCCACTTGGCATGGCAGTAGGAGCAGGCGGCACGCTCAATGTCGGCAGCATGCAGATGATTGTCCCGACACAAGCCGTATATAACAATATGGCTGCGGCATTTGAAAACATAACAAAAGCTTATGAAAGCACACCTGTAGGTCCAAATTATGAAATACAAATTTCAAACGACCTCGCCAACGCATTTACAAACAATCTGACAAACATAAAAACACCTGACAATATAAGCAAAGATGAAAAAGTCGCAATTAACGGTCAGATAAGTGCGTCAGGCTTGGTTGAGATAGCAGCATCATCAATTGAACTAACATCACAAGCAGTTGATAAAAGCAATATAAATACACTTGGAGAAGTTAATCTCATAGCGAACACCGGAGATATAGTAGGAAGTACAAACCTAAACATATCAGCTGACGGAAAAATAACACTGACAGCCAATGAAGGTAACATAACAAACCTCACAGCCTCAAGAAAAACGGTAGATGGTTCAAAAGCAGTACAAATTGCAGCCACAGCAACGAACGGCAACATTTCTATAGAATCTAAAAACAGCAACGCAATATTTGAAGACGTAAACGCAAGCGGAACAGTTGACCTAAAGACAACAGGCAGCGGTAAACTAACAGTCAACAATGCAACATCGAATACACAAAATGTCATATTAACCTCAGCAGCCGATATGGAAGTACAAAACATAAACGCAGCAACAGGAATAAATATAACATCAAACGGTGTATTTAATCAACTTAGCACAGGAGCAATTGAATCAACATCAGGCAACATCCTGTTAACAGGGATAACCAATGCCACACTAGGAGAAATAACAACAAGCGGTGCAATAACAATCACAGCAACAGACTCGTCAGTCCTAAACAATACAGTAAAAGGCAGCAGTATAACCTTTAACACAGGTGCACTGACAGGAGCCGGAAGCATAGATGCAGCTAACATATCATTGAATACAACAGGAGATATAGGTCAAGCTGGTCAATATATAAACGTAACCAACACAAACGGCGATGTAATCCTTGATGCATTAGCTACAAATTCAAACATTTACATCAATTCAGATAAAAACCTACAATTAACCTCAGCTAACGGAAACAACATAAATATATCAACAGACAAAGCACTTACGCTGTATGATATAAACGCAAACGGAAATATAGCGCTAAGTGCAGAAAACAACATAACACAAGACATAAACTCAACAATATCCAACACAGGAACGGCGAATATAACCTCCAATCAAGGAAATATAGAAATTTACAATATAAATTCAGACGGAAATATCAGTGCAACTGCAAATAACGGAAGTATAGATATTATAAGTGAAAACCACAACGCCACATTTAACAATGTCACAGCGAAAGACAGTATCGCCATAAGCACACTAAATGGAGGAGACCTAATAGCAAATAATATCAACTCCAATACCGCAGACGTTAGAATTGGCAGTGCACAAAATGCAACAATTAGCGCAATATCAGGCAATGGAGTAGATGTTAACGCCAAAGGTGCAATTTTACAATCAGGTACAGCAACGGCAATAACATCAACATCAAACATAAATCTAATAGCCTCAAGCGTAGGAGACACAAGCCAGAACCTGCTTATAAAAGCAGCAAATGGCGTAGTTAACGCAACTTCCTCAGGCGGAGATATAAGAATAGGCGCTAACGATTCCGGTACAATAAAATTAGGAAGAATCAATGCAGGCACGAATACTTTTGCATTTACAGGAGGAAATCAAGCCAATCTGGCAACAACTGACGATATTACCGCAGGTTCATTCAATATATCGGATTTAAATAATGCAACAATCAACAGCAATTTTGGTAATGCAAATGTACTTGTAGAGAACGTAAAATCAGCAACAATTACGGAACTCTCAACAACAGGCAATATAGACCTTACAAATATTACAGACATTGTAGCACAAAACGGCACAATCGAAGGCAACAGCTTAAACATAAGTGATTTTAACACAGCAAATTTAGGAACAACGACAATAAACGGCGACATAGATATCTTGTCAACATCCCAAACAGCCGATGTAACAATATCTAACCAGATGAAAGGTGATAATATTTCGATAACAGGAAGAAATATACTTGCCGCAAACGGAGGAACACTTGATGCATCAGGAAATATTAATTTAACATCATCAGGCTCAATCGGAAGCGAATCCTCACTGTTGAATGTTACAAACACAACCGGAAATACAGTAACCATAACCAATGCGAATGCAAATTCAGATGTATATATATCAGCACAAAAGGATGCAGAATTTGAAAATATAACAGGCAACAAACTGGTATTGAACTCAAACTCATCGATCAATGCGGGTAATATTACAGCAGAAAACGAATTGAAATTAACAGCAGTAGATAATATCACCCAAACAGCAGACACACTGATTAAAACTGGAGCAAATGCCGAATTTGTAAGCACAAACAGTGATATAAATCTTTCAAACATAAACACAGAAGGAGAAATCACAGCAACAGCGAACAATGGTGCCATAGCTCTTACAAGCAAAAATCATGACATGAGTCTGGCTAATATTTCAGCCAACGGAGCAATTGATCTGGCAACATCAGGCAGCGGTACAATAAATATAAATAACGCAAGTTCAACTACGTCTACAGTAACAGCAAACAGCGCAAATGACATTACTGTAGATAAAATAGCAGCGGGAAGCGGCGTAAATATAGATGCAGCAGGCAACTTAGTATTAAATTCATCCTCAGCACAATATTCAATTGATGCTGGCACAGGCAAAGCAGAATTAAATGCCCAAAATATAACCCAAACCGGCAATGAAATTTCAATCAACGCCAATGGCGGAATAGCGCTTAACGCAGAAAGCATAGGAACAAGCACACAAGCACTTTTGTTAAAATCCGATTCAGGAATAATTGATGCAACGACAACCGGCGGAGATATACGAATAGGTTCAAAAGGCAATAATACTCTAACACTTGGCACCATAGATGCAGGAACTAATACATTTGCCTTTGTTGGAAATAATGAAGCTAATATGGTAACAACGAATGATATTACAGCCGGAGCATTAAGTTTTTCAGGTCTTAACGACATAACAATTAACAATGATTTTGGCGCAACAGATGTAATTTTTGAAAATATCAAATCTGCAACCATAACAAAACTTACGACAACAGGCGAAATATCATTAAACAATATAACAAACATTAACGCAGAAAACGGAATTATTTCAGGTAATAGTCTGACAATAAACGGTTTTGATGCAGCAAATCTTGGTACAACAACTGTAACCAATGATATAAATGTTACAACGACCTCAACTACAGGTGATATAACAATTTCCGGCACACTAAAGGGCAATAATATATCACTAAACGGAGGAGATATACTTGCATCAAATAGCGGAAAGTTAGATGCAGCAACAGCCATAAGCCTTACATCAAAAGGCTCAATCGGAGCAAATAATGCAGCAATTCTTCTGACCAATTCATCAGGAAACAAAGTTAATCTGACAAAAGCTCAAGCAGGCAGCGGACAGGATATTTATTTAGAATCAGACAAAACCGCAGATTTTAATAACATAAATGGTAATAATATCCAACTAAAAGCTAATGGAGACCTAAATATCGGTGCAACAACAGCAACAGGTACGGTGGATGTTAGTGCAACAGATAACATAACACAAATTAGCGACACCCTGATAAAGACAACAGGAAGCACATCCACGTTTAATGCACAAACCGGCGGAATAAACTTAACCGATATAAATTCAACATCAGAAATAACAGCAATCGCCGGCAACGGTATTGAAATTACCTCAAGCGGTACAACTTTAAAAATAGCAAATGCAGAAACTACCGCAGGAGATATTGAACTTAATACAAAAAATAACGGAAGCATAGAGTTTACTGCAGCATCAATAACAAATGCAGCAAATGATTTGATACTAAATTCAGTAAATAACTTGACCCTTAACGGAACAATTACGGCAGCAAATCAAATAAATGCAACAACAAAGAACAATTTGCAAACATCAGGAGAATTGAATGCTCAAAGCGTTTCACTTGAAGGAGCAACACTTGATTCTAACACACTCACAACAATAAACACAGCGAATAATGTTGAATTAAATGCAACCACTGGAAAAATTGGCAACAATGGTACATTCAACATTAAAACTGACGCAAATATAACAGCAAACGGCAAAACAGGTATAGATATAACATCCAACTCAAATAACCTGAATA
>CASEVT010000100.1 GCA_949291445.1 uncultured bacterium
GACCCGTTGAACGCAATCCAACTTGCCCCCGGCATCAAGATAATAGGCAATACAAAAGGCGGCTGGCAGCCATATATAGCAGTATCGATGATCTGGAACTTACTTGATGAAAGTAAGGTGACTGCAGATAGCGTAAGACTGCCTGAGATGAGCATAGATCCTTACGTACAGTATGGAGTAGGCTTGCAAAGAAGCGTAAAAGGCAAATTCGTAGCCTATGGACAAGCAATGATCCAAAACGGCGGCCGCAACGGCGTCTCTCTCTCCGCCGGCTTAAGATGGGCTATCGGCAAGGAGCCCGAGTTAGACTAGTTCTTTTTAAATATAAAATTCTTTTCAACTTGATTACGAAAAATTTGTCATTAATATAAAAGTGATGTAATAATATTTGTAGGCGGCTTCCTTTCTGGTAAGGTGGTTGCCTACGGTGTGTAGACGAGTTGTGGAGATTATCTTGAAAAAGAAACAGTTTTTTATTGCATTTATTGTGTTAATGTTTTTACATACGGCTGTGTTTGCGGGTGAACCGCCTAAAACTATGAAGTTTAAGCCTTCATTATTTTGGGGATCTAAATTGAAAAAGTCTGATGATCCTGCTGAAGCTGAACTTCAAAATTTGAGCAAGATTTATAAGGATGTTACTGACGATGAGAAAATTATGCGCTCTTTAGAGTTGATGAAGGGAACTTTGGGTGAGTATTCCAGGAGTGCTATTTTGGGTAATAATTTGAGTGACCGTCCTATCAAAATTGAGTTTAAAGATTTGTCTCTGTTAAACCCTGCTTATGCTAATTTCGATGCTGTAGGGTGGAAGAAAAAGAAGGATTTATATATTTATATAAATCAAAAACATTCTGATGCTCCTGAACAGGCTTTGGCTGCTTTACTTTCTCATGAGGCTTTGCATCAGGATGATTTTAATTCTCTTAATGAGGAAACCTATGCTTGGACCATGGAGGCTGCTGTTTGGACTCAACTCTCCGATCGCTTCCCTGATGAGTGCAATAATATTCATCCGCTTGCTGTTCGTGAAAATACTTTGAAAAAATTGTTTATTAAGGGTAATTATTCCAGTAAATATATCCGCAAAACTGTGTTCTCTAACCCTGGTTATAAAAATCTTCCTTCACGCTCTCCGGGGTTTGAGGATGACAATTTATAACTCCTATTTCCTATGGTTTTGCCATAATTAAAATTATTCTTTAAAATACTCTTTGAAAGTTTGAAAAATTCTAAAATTACATTAAAATAACTTTGAGCCTTAAATTATTTTATTAGGTATCGATCATAAAGTTTAAGTAAATCATTTTGTAAAGAAGGTTTTTTTGAACGAGTATTTGAACAAAAATTTATATGAAATATTAGGCATCGACTTTGATGCGGATGTTGTCGCAATCAAAGCCGCTTATCGCAAAAAGGCTCGCATTTACCACCCTGATGTCAACAATAATACTAAAGAAAGTATTGAAAAGTTTAAGGAGATTACTGAGGCTTACGAATTTTTACTCAATGTGGATAAAAGAAAACGTTACGATGAGCTCCACGGTTATTCCAAACGTAAAGCTCAAAATTCTCAAGCTCAACGTGCACGTGCTCAAAAAGCCTATTCTTCATCTGCTTCTGATGTGAAACCTGCTTCTTCATCGAAGAAAAAAGTTGAGAATGACGATAAAACCTCGTTTTCTAACGTTTTTAATACTATTTTGGATGGTTTATTTCCGCATGAAGATGTTAATACTCAAAAAAATAATTCGCAGTGCAAGCCTCAAAATGGTAGGGATATTAATCTTTCTGTTTCAATAAAAATATCTGAAGCTATTCAAGGTACTCATCGGACTGTTAATGTATTGCACTCTGAACCTTGTCCAAAATGTCAGGGTCGAAAGTTTATTAATGGTACAAAATGCCCTATGTGTAAGGGAACAGGCGAAATATCCATTCATAAAAAACTTAATGTCAAAATTCCTCCCAATATTAAAAACGGTTCTAAAATCAGAATTGCCAACGAAGGCAATAAGGGCTGCCATGGCGGTATTGATGGCGATTTGTACCTCAATATTGAAATTAAAGAGGATAAGTTTTTTAAATATGACGGATTGAATGTGATATGTGAATTGCCGATTACACCATACGAAGCAGCTTTGGGTGCTAATATTGAGGTTCCGACTTTGAATTCTTCCGTTAATATGAAGATTCCTTCCGGAACTTCTTCCGGTCAAAAATTTAGACTATCCGGTCAGGGACTTTCTGAGGATGGTAAAAAAGGCGATCAAATTGTTATCATAAAAATTGAAATGCCTCGTAACCTCTCTTCTGAAGAAATTAAGCTGTATGAAAAACTCAAAAATATTTCACATCACAATGTTAGGGAGAATTTAGTTAATGGTTAGCGCTAAAATAAATGAAATTTTTGATTCCATCCAAGGTGAGGGTCCTTATGTCGGTTATCGACAACTTTTTATTAGGTTTTGCGGTTGTAATCTCGTTTGTGATTATTGCGATACAAAATTTAACTCCGGCGAAATTTATAACGTTGAGCAGTTGTTGGATATTGTTAATCAATTTGATTTGCCTTCTATCCACAGCATTAGTCTGACCGGTGGTGAACCGCTTTTGCATTATGAGTTTTTGAAAGAATTTTTACCCGCGGTTAGAAAAAAAATTTACCTTGAAACTAACGGGATTTTAATAAAACCTTTGACTGATATTATTGACCTTGTTGATATTGTGTCTATGGATATAAAACTCAATTCCTCCGCTAAAATTGGCGATGTTTTTAATCAGCACAAAATCTTTATTGAACTTGCTCAAAAACATAATAAGGAAGTTTTTGCTAAAATTGTTTTTGACGAAAATATTGAAACATTTGAAGTTAATGAGTGTATAAAACTTGGCAAAACTTACAACATACCGCTTATACTCCAGCCTAAAATGAATAAAAATAAAATTGCCGTCTCTAAAGAAAAGATGATTGATCTGTTTGAAAAATTTACTTCAAAATATCCAAACACTCGTCTGATAGGGCAAGTCCATAAGTTTTATGATTTTCGCTAAATTATGTTCGACCTAAACTAAAATCATATGATATAATACTCCTATAAATTAAATGAGGGGACATGAAGAAGTATATTTGTTTGATGATTTTAGTTTTGAGCGTGAGTGGCATTGTCTTTGCACAGGAGCCTATTCCGTCGTTGCAAGATGCCGTACTAAAAAGTGTTCCGGCTTCAAAACTCAATCCTGATGCACCTAACTCTACATCTGCCGGTGGGACGAATTCTGCTTCTGTTGAAAAATTGTTAAAAGATTTTAAGATGACTCCATTGATGGTTGAAACTCCGGTTATGGAAGCTAAAGTTCGGGCTGTTGCCGGTGAGTTTCCGGTCAAGGTTCGACCCGCAAAAAAAATATCTACCTCGGATCCTTTGTTGAAAGAAGGAGATTATGTTGAGTTTCAAGTCGTTGAAGATGCCATGATCACTGCAGATTTCGGTCTAAAAAAAGGTGAGATTGTTAAGGGGTTGATTACGAAACTTGTTGATAACGGTTTTAATGGTTCTCAGGCTTCTATCGTTATTGAACAATTTGAAATAATCCGTGATTCCGGCGAAAAATTATATCTTATCGGTGAAATCAAAAAAACAGGCGCTAACCACGACAAAGCTATAGAATCTTCAAATTATATTTTGGGTCCTGCCGCTTTTTGGATAAGAGGCGGAGAGGTTCATTTTGACCCTGAAAAGGATGTTTTTACTATATATTTGAACAATATCGGGCAGGCTGAAAAATTATGAAAAAAATATTTGTATTTATTTGTGTGGTTATATCCTTTGTTATGTTTGCGCAGATGCCGTCTGAAGCTCGAAAGTATGTGCTGAATATTACTCCGGCACAAGAAATTAGTACGAAGGATGAATCCTTACAAAAAGGTTCCGTTGTTAATTTTACCGCGGTAAATGATGTTTATGTGGGGTCGACTTTATATATAAAAAAGGGTACTCCTGTTACCGCTCTGGTTAATTATGTTGAAAAAGATGCCTGGATAGGCGAGACTCCTTTGTTAATACTTTCGTACTTTGAGACCAAAGATGTTACCGGTGATCCGGTGGTTATTGATTATACCTTGAAAATTAAGGCTAAATACGGTATGTCTAAATTTTCTGAGTATGCCAAATATTACGCTAAAAGTATTATCTTTTGCGCCAATCTGGATTTAAAACCTAACGATCTTGTGTTTAACGTTATTTTTGACAAGTCTGATGATGACTAGTTTCTGTTTGTAATTCGGGTTGATTTAGTTTTGTTAATAACTATATTGAGCGGTTCATGTAAAATTCAAAACAGTCGCTGTTTACAATTTTCTGGTAGTTTGAAAAATTTTTGAGCTGTTTGCATACGTTGAAATCTAACGTTGAATCTTTTGCCAGCAGTAATATATTTTTCATTTTTTGGTAGAACTGCGGTTTGACTATAAATCTTGATTCTATGAATCTTAGAGTTAATTCTTCATATTTATATTGAAAAAGCGCATATTTGTACTCATCGTAGAGGTTTTGGACTCTTATGCAATCGTCTACAATTTCTATCACTTTGAAAATGTCAAAGATGTTATTTTTCAAATTTTGCATTAAAGAAGTGTTGTGTATTCTGTATTTGTAAAAGTTATTTTCGCTAACCAGAATGCTTTCGGAATTAAAAAACGCCAGCAGATCAAAAATTTGTCCTTCAAAAACATTGTTTTCTACAAATTTAATATCCTTTTCTTCAAGAAAACTTTTGCGGTAAATCTTGTTGCAGACAGAATAATTTCCGCTAAATGGATTGCGGCAATCGTGAAAATTATGTATTGTTTCATCCGAGGTATGATTGTTCCAGCTGTTTATGTCAAAAAATCCACGCGGGTATAAGTCTTCACAAGTTTCATTATATACATCGGCGTTGAAAATGAATATGTCGACATTCTTGTTCTCAACAAGTTGAGCAAAAGTTTTGTATAAAGTCAGAGAAATCCAGTCGTCTGCGTCTACAAATGAGATGTAATCTCCTGTTGCATTTTGTAGACCGCAATTTCTTGCTGCGGCAGGACCTTTATTTTCCTGGTTAAAAATTTTTATTCTCGAATCTTTTTGTGCATATTCTTGGAGTATTTTTAGGGAATTGTCGGTTGACCCGTCGTTTATGCACAAAATTTCATAAACCTCGTATGTCTGCAATATGACTGAGTCCAAACATTTTCTTATGTATTTTTCACTGTTGTATACAGGTATTATGACCGAAATTTTAGGCTGTAGGTTATTCATTGTGTTTCATCCAATTTTTCAAGAATAGGCTTGAATCCTTCGTAATCCAGTTTCAAAAGCTCTTCTATGTATGAGTATAATGTTATTTTTTTCAAAAACTCGACGTCATATTCATTAAAATCTTTTTCCTCAAAATGTCTCTTTATTTTATTATAATATTCTTCTTTGAGTGAATCATCCATATCTTTTAGTTGAACAAGCAGTGTTTTTGCTTCGTATAAAAGCCAGAGAGTCTTATATTTGTTCCATTTGTTGTTTTCAAGAAAAATATTTTTAGTTGCGTTTAACATGAAAAATATATCGTCGTAATCCTTTTCACTGTATTGGATTAGTGAAGGTTTTTTGTTTGTTCTGTAGATGTAATATTTGTTCTTATCAAAAGAAATTCTTTGTGCTTTAAGAAAAACTTGAGCAAAAAACGGTATATCTTCCATTACGTGATCTTCAATAAATTTAATATTTTTTGATTTTATGAACTCGCAAAGATATATCTTATTCCAACAAGGGCAAGGTATTTCAAAAAATATTGCTGGTTCAACTTCATTTTCGCAAAAACCGGTGTTTTTATATCTTTGCTCCAAAAAGTCAGAAAAACCGTTGTTATATGCAAAATACTTGTGCGAGATTGTGTTGTACCAGATTAAATTGCAATAAACAACGTCACTTTTTCTGTTTTTCGCATTGTGATAAAGTCGTTCGTACATCAACGGGGAAATTCGATCCGTTGTGTCAACAAAAGTTATAAATTCGCCCTGCGCAAGTTCAATGCCCTTGTTTTTTGCACAGGCAATTCCTTTGTGTTCTTGATTCACGATTTTTATTCTCGGATCAAAGATTGCATATTGTTCGAGTATTTTTAACGAGTCGTCCGTGGAACCGTAGTTTATACAGAGGATTTCTATGTTTGAAAATGATTGCGAAATGATACTGTCAAGGCAAAATGACAATTCAGATTCGGCATTATAAACAGGAACGATTACAGAAATTTTAACCATAATTTATTATGTGGGTATTTACATAAAAAGGTCAAGTCTGAATAAATAAAAATAAACTAAACTGGATGTATAAAAATAAATTGCAATGAATAGCGCTACATTTGGTATGAATCAGGGTGCAACGGGTAAAGGATTTTTGTTGATTTTTGTATGTATTTTATGTAATCTATTTAATAGTGAGAATAATCACTAATGGTCATGCATTTAGTGAAGCATACAAATTATGGTAAGAATAAGAAATGTGGTAAAGGAGAGATAATGAGTGCAATTGCTCAAAACGGTATTGACTACCAAAAAGTCGATGAAATAATGCAATCATACGACTACAAAAAGTCAAATTTAATTGCAATATTGCAAAAGGTACAAGAAGTGTTTCGCTACTTGCCTGAAGACGTAATGACATATATAGGTACAAAGATGGAAGGTTTGTCACCTGCGACAGTGTACGGAGTGGCAACATTTTATGCTCAATTTAGTCTGGAACCTAAAGGTAAGTATGAAATAAAAGTGTGTGACGGAACAGCATGTCACGTTCGCGGTTCAATGCCGGTTTTAAACGCTATAAAAGCAGCACTTGCACTGGATGAGGGTCAAACTACGTCGGATGACGGTTTGTTCTCATTGGAAACTGTGAGCTGTCTGGGTGCTTGCGGGCTTGCTCCTGTTGTTGTTATTAATGACAAGGTTTATCCTCAGATGACATCTGATGCGATAAAAATTGTTATTGATACTATCATTCACGAGGATAAAAAAGAAAGTGCAGGGGCATAATGGTTCAAACATTGATTAATATTGATAAAGAACGAGAAAAAGCTAATGAACATATAAAAGCACAGGGCTTAAGAGTTCTTGTGTGTGCCGGTACAGGTTGTGTTGCGAATGGTTCTTTGGAAGTTATAGAACGTTTTAAAAAACTTGGCGCAAATGTTAGTACTCTTACACATCACGATAAAGTTACGATAGTTCCTACCGGTTGTCACGGTTTTTGTGAAAAAGGTGTTTTGGTTGTTATACCTGATTTGGATGTTACTTATGTTAAAGTAAAACCCGATGATGTGGAAGAGATTGTTGAAAGCCATATAAAAGAAGGTAAACCGGTTGACAGATTATTGTATGTTGATCCTAAAACGCAAAAGCATATATCAAAAAATGAGGAAATAGGCTTTTATGCAAAACAAACCAGAACATCGCTTGCCAATTGTGGTCATATAAATGCGGAATCATTGGAAGAAGCGGTTGCTGTCGGTGGATATTCTGCGTTGCATAAGGTATTAGAGCAAAATGATCCTGAGGCTGTAATAAAGGAAATTGAAGATTCAGGACTCAGAGGCAGAGGCGGCGGTGGATTTCCTACCGGTAGAAAATGGCGTTTTACGGCTGCTAATAAGGGCGGCAAAAGTTATGTAGTATGCAACGGTGACGAGGGTGACCCCGGTGCATTCATGGACAGAAGCGTTATGGAAGGTGATCCTCATAAGCTCCTTGAAGGTATGGCGATTGCCGGTTTTGCTATTGGCGCCGATGAGGCTTATATATACGTAAGAGCTGAGTATCCTCTGGCTATTAAGCGTTTGAGAAGAGCAATTGCCGATGCTGAGGCTGCTGGATATCTCGGTAAAAATATTATGGGTTCCGATTTTAATTTTACTATCCATATTAAAGAAGGTGCCGGCGCATTCGTTTGCGGTGAAGAAACTGCATTGATTGCTTCTATAGAAGGCGAAAGAGGTATGCCGCGTCCGAAACCGCCATTTCCAGCTAACAAGGGTTTGTTTGGACGACCTACTTTGATTAATAACGTTGAGACTTTGGCTAATGTTCCTGTGATTATTGCAAAGGGCGCTAAGTGGTTCAGTTCTTTCGGTACTGAGAAATCTAAGGGTACAAAGACTTTCGCTTTGACGGGTGAGGTTAATAATACTGGACTTATAGAAGTACCTATGGGAACTACTTTAAGAGAGATCGTATTTGATATCGGTGGTGGTATCAGAAACGGCAAGAAGTTTAAGGCTGTTCAAATCGGCGGCCCTTCAGGTGGTTGCTTAACCGAAGAACATTTGGATTTGCCTATGGATTATGACAACCTTATTGCTGCAGGTGCGATGGTCGGTTCCGGCGGTCTGGTTGTTATGAACGAAGATACTTGTATCGTTGAAGTTGCAAGATTCTTTATGAACTTTACTCAGCACGAGTCTTGCGGTAAGTGTGTTCCTTGCCGTGAGGGTACTAAGAACATGCTTAAAATTCTTGAAAAGATTGTTAAGGGTAAAGGTGAGATGAAAGATCTTGAAACCCTTGAAGAGTTGGCACAAGCCGTGAAAGACGGTTCTTTGTGCGGGCTTGGTAAGACTGCACCAAATCCCGTGCTTTCAACTTTGAAATATTTCAGAGATGAATATATTGCCCACATTAAGGATAAACGTTGTCCTGCAGGTGTATGTTCTGCAATGAAAACTATTACTATTCAGGAAGATTTGTGTAAAGGCTGTTCAAAATGTGCCCGCAATTGCCCTGTTGGCGCGATTGAGGGTGAGTTGCGTTCGCCTTTCAAAATTAATCAGGAAAAATGTATTAAGTGCGGTGCCTGCTTGAATGCTTGTCCGTTTAAGGCTATTAAGCAGTCATAGCCGCATTTTTGCATAGTATAGTTTAAATAGTATTAACAATAAGGATAAAAATAATGAGTGATATAAAAACATTGACAGTAAATGGAAAGGTAGTAGAGTTTACTGACGAGCCTAACCTTCTTGAAGTAATAAGAAAAGCAGGTTTTTCGGTACCTACGTTTTGTTACAGACCAGATTTAACGCAATTTGGTGCTTGCAGGATGTGTGTTGTAGAGATAGACGGGCGTGGTATTCAGTCATCTTGTACAATGCCGCCTGAAGCCGGATTGGTTGTGCATACAAATACTGCAAGAACAAGAAGAATCAGAAAAACTGTTCTTGAACTCCTTTTGGCTAATCACGACAGAGAATGTACTACTTGCGAAAAGTCCGGTAATTGTGAATTGCAACAATATGCTGAAGAATACGGCATTAAGGATGTTTCTAAATATGTCCAGAAGAAAAAAGAAGATTACCTGCCTATTGATGATACAAACCCTTCTATTGTTCGTGATCCGAATAAGTGTATTTTGTGTGGGGCTTGTGTGAGAGCTTGTGCGGAATTTCAGGGTCATGCGGTTTTGGGATTCGCTAATCGTGGTTCTAATACTGTTGTTCAACCAATGGCCGGTAAGCATCTTGCAAATGTCGATTGCGTATTTTGCGGTCAATGTCAGGCTGTTTGTCCTACCGGTGCATTGACTATTAAGTCAGAAGTAAATAACGTTTGGGCTATGGTTACTGATCCTCAAAAGAAAGTTGTCGCTCAAATTGCTCCTTCTGTTAGGGTTGCACTTGGTGAGATGTTCGGATTAGAACCGGGTGAAAATTCTATATCAAAAATTGATACCGCTCTTAGAGAGATTGGTTTTGATCTGGTGTTCGATACTAATTTCTCTGCCGATTTGACAATAATGGAAGAGGCGTATGAGTTTGTTCAACGGTTGAAAGCCGGTGAAAATCTACCGCTGTTTACCTCATGCTGTCCTGCTTGGGTAAGGTATTTGGAAACTCAGCATCCTGATATGTTGAACCATCTTTCAAGCTGTAAGTCACCTCAGGGTATGCTTTCTCCAGTTCTTAAAGAGCTTGTTCCAAAGTATTTTGACGGTTATACCAAAGAAAATATGGTCGTTGTGTCAATAATGCCTTGTACTGCTAAAAAAGTTGAGGCAAAACGTTATCAACTCTTTGGCGAAACCGATGTTGTTATGACTACCCAAGAATTGGGCAAGATGATAAAATCTGCCGGTATTGATTTCAACGCTCTGGAACCGTCTAAGCCTGATTCTCCGTTCGGTGAATATTCAGGTGCCGGTACAATCTTTGGGGCATCAGGCGGTGTTGCTGAGGCTGCTGTCAGAACTGCTTATGAATTTGTTACCGGTGAAGAACTTAAAGATATCGATATCAAGGGTATGAGAGGTGTTGATAAAGATTCTCGTACTAAGGATGTTGAACTTGATATTAAGGGTACAAAAGTTAAGGTTCGGGTCGTTTCTACTTTGAAAGAGGCTGAAAAGTCTTTGCAACTAATTAAAAATGGTACGGCTGATTTTCAAATGCTTGAGGTTATGGCTTGCCCCGGCGGTTGCATAAATGGCGGCGGACAACCGAGAAGCTGTGATGATAGCAAGATTAAGGAAAAACGTGCCGCCGGCTTATACAAAGAAGATGCTGAGTTGCCAGTAAGGCGTTCTCATCAAAATAGTGAAATTAAAAAATTGTATGCGGAATTCTTGCAAGCTCCCGGCTCTCACAAGGCTCATGAACTTTTGCATACTACTTATGCCGATATGTTCGCTAATTCTTACAGAGATCTTGTTAAAAAATAACCTGTGTCTCAAAATATAGGTTAAAAAAAGCACCGGTAACGGTGCTTTTTCGTTTAAAAATTTTTTCGGGTCCTGTTATTGTAATTTTTTTACGACCTCTTCTGCAACGGCAATTGCTGAGGCTGGATTTTGACCTGTTATCAAATTGTCGGATACTTCTGCGTGTTCTGTCCAGGGTTTTGATTCGATAAATTCTGCACCAAGTTCTTTTAGTTTGTCTTCCAGTGAAAACGGGATTAATTCCGCTTTTTTTACGATTCTTTCTTCTTCGTTTGTGAATGAGGTTAGTCTTTTATTTTCTACTATGGGTTTGCCGTTTGAATCCGTTGCAAGAATTAGTCCTGCAGCGCCGTGACAGACTGCGCTTACTATTTTTTTGTCATTGTACAGTTTTGATACAATTTCACCAATTTTTTCGTTTTGTGCAATGTCGAACATTGGGCCGTGACCGCCCGGGAAAAATACTGCGTCAAATTCATTTGGATTTATTTCATCTATTTTTTGTGTGTTTTTGAGCCTTTTTGCTGCATCATCCCACTCCATTGGGTTCGAGCAGGACAGACTTTCTGTATCAATCGGGCTTTCTCCGCCAAGCGGGCTTGAGATTGTCATTGTGTAGCCTGTTTTTTCAAAGATTATATAAGGTACGGCAAATTCTTCAAGCCATACGCCTGTCGGGCTGCCGTCAGCTAATTCGGAAATATTTGTTGTTATGATTAATATTTTCTTTTTGTCCATTTTTATATCTCCCTAATTTTTATAGTTATACTATAACTTTTGATAGTTATATTCATTACCCGATTTGTCGTTGGGTATGCTAATTTGAAATTTTTATAATTATTCTGAGCTTTGTTTCATTCTTCCTGTTTACCCTTGTTGTCATGGTATTGATATTGGTTGGGGGTTGTATTATAGTATATTTATAGTTTAATTTTGGAGATAAAAATGACTCAAATTATAAAAGTTGCATGGGAACTTAATGAAAATTGCGAAAACCGTTATCAGCTCGTCTATGAAATAGCAGAGCTTGCTAAAAAACTCGTTGATGAATATCAGATGAAAAAACCAAAGGAAGAGTTGGGGTATGAGGAATTTGGTTTTGACAGTACTATAAAAAAAGAAAATCCGATTGAGCATGCCATTATGGTCAAGGCTTCTGAGGCTGACGAAAGCAGATTGGTCGGATAGCCGGTTTTTTCAGGTTTTTAATTTATAATTTTATGAAAAAGAGTCGTTAACCGGCTCTTTTTTCTTTAGGAATTAGGGTTTTGTACGTTTGATAGATTTGCATTTTTATTCTCATAAATCAAACAGAGCCCGATAAAATATCGGACTCTGCTTTGTAAAAAATCTATTTAACTATTTTGCAATTAATTTATTAACTGCAATAGTTACTCTTGATTTTTTTCTGGAAGCTGTGTTCTTGTGCAAAACACCTTTAGAAACTGCTTTGTCACACAATTTATATACGTGGCTTAGGGCAGGTTTCAATGCTTCTTCGTTTTTGGCTTGGGCTAATTCAAGAGTTTTTCTGATAGCTGTTTTTATTTCAGATTTTACTGCAACGTTTTTCAATCTGTTTCTTTCAGCGATAAGAACTCTTTTTTTAGCGGATTTAATATTTGCCATTGTTTTTCCTTTCATAATGCATTATTATTCGAGACTTTTGTCTCAATCTGCATTGAGGATGGTGAGTAAACTCATTATATCGTTTAAAATTTGAAATACAAGATGTTTCTGTCAAAATTTAATAATTTATTTATCTGTACGTTAAATTCCTATATTTTTGTCTGAAAGATCAGAGGGTTAGTTCTGTTTGAATAAGTTTATCAATTATATCAAATATTTCATTAAGTCTATTTTTGTCGTACAGATGCAGATAACCGATAAGTGCTTCAAAACCTGTTGCGAGTCGATGAAGTGATTGATTTATTCTTCTGGAGGAGGAGGAGGGGATATTTCTGCCTCGCCTTATGATTTCTTTCTCCTTATCTGTCAGGGTGGGTTCTAAGTACTCCAGAAGTTTACATTGGTATGTCGCGCAGACGAAATTTGTGTTAATTTTGTGCAATTTTGCGAGGTTGGTTGTCAGATAGATTATTTTCTCTCTGATAAAAACCTCATATACGGCATCACCAAGATGGGCGCAGCATTTTAGATTCATTTCTTCCATTGGTTAATTATAGCGCAGGTGGTTTTTTATTGGAATATGTGATTTAGGATTCTTTATTTTTCACTTGTTTTTATCCGAAATCCTTTTGATGAAGAAATTGTGCGTCCGATTTGTGCGAGTTTTTCGTTTATGTCATCTTTTGCTTTTGAAAATGAGCTGCTTGCTGTTGATTTTCCGGGGTAGAGTGCATATTGCTCTTTGTATTGAGATTCGGTTATGTTGGGCATTATGACGTTGGCTCCGCTTTGCAGGGCAATTATCTGTCCGTTGGGGTGTAGTGCTTCCATGGCTGTTGTTGCCGGAATATTTATGTCGGGTAGGAGTAATCTTGTTATTGCCATAACTTTTAGTGCCAATTCCAGCGTTCCGCCTTTTTCATTTTTTAACGGGGTATTGCTGCTCGGAATAAAGGGTCCTATGCCTATCATATCTGCATTTATTTCTTTGAAAAATAATATGTCATCTGCAAGTGAATCTATGCTTTGGTTCGGCAGACCTATTAAACTCCCCGTGCCTGTTTCGTAGCCCAGTTTTTTTAAGTTTAGAATACATTCTTTGCGGTTTTCTTGGTTCATGTTGGGGTGCATTGTTTTATATAAATCTTTGTCAGTTGTTTCGATTCTAATTAGATACCTGTCTGCGCCGGCTTCTTTATAGGCTTTGTATTCTTCGTATGTTTTTTCACCAAGGCTGAGGGTTAGTGCAAGGTTTAGGGATTTTATTTGCGATATTATTTTGCACATTTTATCTGTTGAAAAGTGTGCATCTTCTCCTGATTGCAGTACTATCGTTTTAAGCCCTTGTGTGGCTCCGGATTTGGCTATTTCTACAATTTCGTCTTCCGTTAAGCTATATCTTTTGACGGTGGCGTTATCTTTTCTTATTCCGCAATAGAGGCAATTCTGTTTACATATATTTGAAAATTCGATTAGTCCGCGAAGATGTACTTCGTCGCCGACATGTTTTTTTCTTACTTCATCTGCTGCTTTTAGTGTCGCTTGTGCGGGCTCTTTCAGTAGATATTTTATTTCTTCTCTGCTTAGCGTGTGGGTCTGTTCTGCTTTTTTCAGTATTTTTTCCATGTTTTTAATATAGCACAGCTGCATTTTTTTTTGTTATGTTTCTCTTTTAATTATTTGCTGTTCGCAGGTTGCATCTGGTTGGTGACATGTGTATGTGAATTGTTGTATCATATTTATCATGAATATGGTACGTAAGTTTTGCGAGAGATTTAATTTAGATTATCGGTTTATAAAGTTTCTTTTTGTCGGAGCTTTGAATACGCTTTTTTCTTATTGTGTGTATTCTCTGCTTCTTTTTATAGGCGGTCATTATGCTATTGCTGTCATTGTTTCTACTGTTTTGGGGGTGCTTTTTAACTTTAAAACTACAGGTGTTATTGTTTTTAAAAATAATGATAACGCTTTGATTTTTAAATTTGTTGGTGTTTATTCCGTAACTTGTTCTTTAAATATAATCTTTTTGAAAATTTTTGATATGTTAGGTTTTAACCTTTATTTTGCCGGGGCGATACTGATTTTGCCCATGGCTTTGATTTCTTTTATTTTGATGAAAAAATTAGTCTTTGTTAGAAAGAGCGTATAGGATGAAGAAGATTAGTATTGTGTCCGGTTGTTACAACGAAAAAGATAATGTCGATGATTTGTGCAATCGCATTCATAAGGTTATGGAGGCGTTTGTTGATAGGTATGAGTATGAAATTATTATTGTTGACAATTGTTCTGTCGACGGGACTCAGGACAGATTAAGAGAGCTTGCGCGTGATGATAAACGGTTAAAATTGATTTTTAATGCTCGTAATTTTGGGCATATTCGTTCTCCTTATTATGGGATTGTTAATGCTTATGGCGATGCGGTTATTTATTTGGCTTCGGATTTGCAGGACCCGCCGGAGTTGATTTCGGAATTTATTCAAAAATGGGAGTTGGGTTTTAAGATTGTGCTCGCTCAAAAAAATCAGTCTGAAGAGTCTTTATTTATGTCTGCGATTAGAAAGTCGTTTTATTCTGTTTTGCGATTTATTTCTGATGACGAGACTGAGTTGGTACAAAATTATACCGGATTTGGGTTGTATGATAAAAAGGTCATTGATATTGCAAGAATGATTGATGATCCTTATCCGTATTTTCGAGGGTTGATTTCTGAGATCGGTTTTGAACGTGCTATTGTCAAGTTTAAGCAACCATTGAGAAAAAAAGGTAAGACTAAAAATAATTTTTATACGCTTTATGATAATGCGATGATCGGGATTGTTAAGCATTCGAAGGTACCTTTGCGGTTGATGACTTTTGTCGGGTTCGTTTTGGCTACAGTCAGTATGGCTGTTGCTGTAGGGTATTTTGCTTATAAGTTGCTTTTCTGGGATAGGTTTAATCTCGGTATTGCGCCTGTCGTCATTGGACTTTTCTTTTTCGCTTCTGTTCAATTATTTTCTCTCGGGATTATCGGTGAGTATGTCGGTGCTATTTATACACGTGTTAATAAAAAACCTCTCGTTGTTGAAAAAGAACGTATAAATTTTTAGTAAGATGTTATATTGAATAGTTTTCGGAAAAATAACTACCCGATTAGATATTGGCGTGGCGGATAAATTATTATTTAAAAACCTTAATAATTACTTTGGACATATAAAGGAGGTAATTATGCATAGATTTTTACGTAATGCGTCATATATTCTCGTTTTGATTGGTGCTCTTAACTGGGGATTGGTCGGAATGTTCGGATTTGACCTCGTTGCTTATTTATTCGGTATTATGACACCGGTTACACGTATCATTTACGGTTTGGTTGGTCTGAGTGCCATCGTTTCAGTTATTACCATGTTTACTGAACACTCAGAGGACTGCTGCGGCTGTGAATTCTAAATATATGCCTAAGATGTCTTTGGTCGATATCTCTAAAAAAACTACCGATTTTAAAACGTATCTTTCGGCTTTAATTCTTTCGGGTATTGCCGATGTTTTGACTGAAAATAACGGCTATACCCTATTTGTCCCTTCCGATGACGCGTTTGCTAATCTCGATAAGGATTTTGTTAGTGATATTTTCTCAAAGAACAAGTTGCATCAGTTAAAATTATTGCTCAAAAATCATATTGTTAAAGGCAAATACGATGCGCTGGATCTGGAAGAGATAAAGGCGCTTAAGACTTTGAACGGTGATTTGCTTCATCTTGGTGAGTATAATGGTGTGATTTATGTGCAAAATGCAAAAATTGTTACTGAAGATATTGAAACGAAAGATGGGATGATTCAAATTATTGATGAGGTGCTTATACCTGATTCCATTCTGCGGTGAAGACTTCTATCGAGAGAGGAACATTTAATTTGTTCCTCTTTTTTCATTAAACCGCTGGATTCTCATTCGGGTGTGGTCTTTTTTTTTATTACCGTTAATAATGGGCTGTAGTTATCATTTGGAGTTCTTATGGAGAAAATAATTTTTTTTGATGTAGAAGATTATGAGCGTGAATTTTTATTGAATAATTGTCAGGGCAGCTATGACTATGTCTTTGTTGAAGAGCCTTTGAATAATCTAAAACCTCTACCGGATGAGTATCTGGATGCTGGAATAATTTCTTGTTTTACCAATTCTCGTTTAAGTGAGGATGTTTTGTCTCAATTTAGAGAATTAAAGCTTATTGCTCTTCGCTCGGTCGGGTTCAACCATGTTGATATCGAATTTTGTAAAAAACATGGGATTGCTGTTGAGACTACTCCTAATTATGGTAATAATAGTGTGGCGGAGTTTGCTATAGGGCTTTTACTTGATGTGGCAAGAAAAATTTCTCGCTCTTATATTAATCTGAAAAATCAAAAAGTGAACCCGCTTGAGTGTGTCGGATTTGAGCTTGCTAAAAAAACTATCGGTATCGTCGGACTCGGTAAAATCGGAGCTGAAATGGCAAGGCTTGCCAAGGGTTTTGATATGAGAATACTCGGTTACGATATTAAACAGAACCCTTTACTTGTCGAAAAATATGATGTTCAATATACTACTTTCGACAAATTATTAACTGAATCTGATGTTATATCGTTGCATTCTCCGCTTACGCCTGATAATTTACATCTGTTTGACAGTGATGCGTTTAAAAAAATGAAAAATTCTGCAATCTTGATTAACACTGCTCGCGGTGAACTTGTCGAAACTCAGGCTCTTTATAATGCGCTTGTTAACAATGAGATTGCGGGTGCAGGTTTGGATGTGCTCGAGTGCGAAGAGACCCTTTCTAATTCGGATTATTTGGACGATATTGACAGGCTAAATAATTCCTATCTTAAAAAAACTCTACTCAATAACCGTATTTTGAATCTTGAAAATGCCGTTGTAACCCCGCATATAGCTTATGACACAAAAGAAGCCATACATAGGATCCTCAATACTACAATGGACAATATCGCTGCTTTTGTTGACGGCAAAATTCAAAATAACGTTATAGATGAACTAAACTAACGAGTACCAGGCTCCTCTGGTTTTTCCGTGCTTTTTGATAATTTTGTTTTCCGTCATTGTTGCAAGATGCTTCTTTACTGTGTTAATGTTGGTTTTTGTAGACTTTGCAACTTCGGAGATGGTTATTCTGTCAGATTTTTCAAACATTTTGACAATTTTTACCTGCAATTCCGGTAAATCTTTGTATTCTTTTTGCGGCGGAGTTTGTTTTTTTACGGACGCTGTTTTTTTGAGCTTTGCAGGCTCCAGATTATCTATTTCTTCAAGCAAATTCGTTGCATGTTTTTGTAATATCTTTAAATATACCGTATTCCAAAACTCAAATTCCAGTTCTTCTCCATCATCCATTGCATTTTCATATGCTGTTTCATAGAGGCTATATTCTTCTTTTATTGTTTTATCTAAGGAGTAATTAGGTAAGTATGTGTAACCTGATTTTAGCATGATTAACATTGTCAAAAGTCTGGATAATCTTGAATTGGCTCTTGGATAAACCTTTAGCTTCAACATCTCTGCCGCTACTATACAGGTTACAAAAAGCGGATGCAGCTTTTTGCTGAAAAGTTCCTGTCCTGCCCATTCAAGAATGTCTTCGATTGTATATCCTGACAGGCTGTATTTCTCTTCGGTTTCTGTGTTGTCTTCGTATAGGTCTATTCCGCCAAAAATTGTACAGCTATATTCATTATCTTTGGGTTTCGGTATGGCATAATTCTTTTCAATTTCGGCATCAGGGGGCAGGTTCTCTATCATTCTGTATATTTTGTCGACGGTTTTTTCTGAAAGTATTATTGCTTCATAATCCGCAAATATCCAGTTTAGTGCCATCAAATATCCGGTCATATCCGTTTCTTCTTCGTATTTCAATACGTCTGAAACGGCTGATACACTCGTCTTTATCGTGGTTTGTAACGGTAATACTTTGTCTGTATCAATATTCTTTTTAAAACAGTTCCAATATCCTTTTACTTCATCTATTTTGGATATCAATAATAAAATCTCTTTTGTAATTTCAAATTTTGGTGCTTTAAACATCTCTACTCCGACCCGATAATACTTAATTATATTTTTGCTGATATTTATAAAAAATGCAAACTCTTAACTTTGGATAATCTTTTTTATTTTATATTCTTGTGTTGTTTTTTTGTAATTTATTTTTGATGAAATTATCGGCTGTGTATATTCGGATTTATTGATGGAACGTGCGTCAACTATCGGTGACGGTGGCATAATTGACCATTTATATAGCGCTGTAGACATCCTTTTGAAAAATTTTTCCAGCCACTCCATTTTTTGTTCCGGAGTAATATTTTCTTTGGTTTCGTATAAAAATTTTGCTTCCATCATTTGCGTAATACTTTGTTGCAAATTTTCTACACGCCAGATTATTTCATCTAAAAATTCATAGGGCATTAGTGCTTCTTCTGCCAGCAGCGGTTTTTGAGTTTTGGGGTTGATTGCAAGTTCTGCGCCGGGGCGTTTGGCTATTATTTCTTCCGGGATTGCATTTTTTTTCGTACGGTTCTTGTTTAGCCACTTTGCCAGTGCAAATAGTTTCGTCTTGGTTACATCTGCTATTGGCGCAAATCCGCCTGACATATCTCCGTTTATTGTTGCGTATCCCATATATAATTCGGATTTGTCCGAGGTCGCTATCGGTAATGTGCTCCCAAACTCGTTCGCTATTCCCCACAATATCAACGCTCTTGAGCGTGCTTGTATATTGTCATTTGTGAAAGATTCTTTGTATCGGCAATCCCATTTTTTTTCAACTTCAGAAAATATATTATCAAATTTGTTTCTTGTAGTTTCATACATGTCTTTTATTGAAATTTCGCAAAAATTTATTCCAAGATTGTGCGCTAATCTTTGTGCGTCACTTTTGCTCTCTTCGCTTGTTATTTTTGACGGCATACTTATTCCCAAAACATTTTCGGCACCCAGTGCATCTGTTAATAATGTTGCACATACGGTCGAATCCAAACCGCCTGAAAGTCCCAGTACTGCCCTTTTAAAACCTGTCTTTCTAAAATAGTCCCTGATTGATTGTATTATTGTCAGATATGTCCGCTCTAAATCAGGTTCGTGATCCAGTGTAAACGCTTTTTGTGAGGTTAGGGTTTTTTCAAGACCGTTTACTAGCGGGTATATTTTATTTTGTTCGGTATTAAACGGATTTGCTATGAAAAACTGTTCTTCGTATGACTTTGCCATTGCTATAAGTTTACCTTGGCTGTCATATACTCTGCTTGCGCCTTCAAACGAAATATTGTCGTTTGAACCTACCTGATTTACGTATACAATGGGGGTTCTGTATTTCTGTGCAGCAAAGGAAAGCATGTTGTGTTTGAGCTGTTCCTTTTTTGCCCTTGTAATTGATGATGAGCAATTTATCAAATAATCCGGCTGCTGCTCTTTTACTACCGTTTCTACGGGATCATCTTTGTATAAATTCTTTTCAAAAAAATCTTTATCATTCCATCCGTCTTCACAGATTATTATTCCGGCTTTCTTTTTGTTGATATCTATTATTCTTGACCCACTATCTATCTGTGCCGGTTCAAAATGTCTGTAATCATTAAATTCTGCGTATGTCGGCAATAATGACTTTTTTATTATATTTGTTATTTCTCCGTTTTGCATTACGGCTATTGCATTATAGAATTTTTTTCCGTATTTTTCTTCATTCCTTTTTGCGTAACCTATTATAACTTTTACTTTTTTGGTGATTTTTGCTAACGCATTCAACCACTCTTCGTTTTCTTCGACTATTATCGGAAATCGGTCTATGAAATCACCTATCGGATAGCCGATTAGATATAACTCAGGAAAAATTATTGCTTCCACGTTTAGCATATTTGCCCATTTTATCCATTTTGCGGCTTTGGTTGCGTTGCCTGCCACGTCTCCGGAAATTGGGTTCGTTTGTGCAAGTATTATTGAACCTGCCGTTAGTTTTTCGTTTAGTTCTTTTGCTACGGCATCTCTCTTGCTTTCGGTTAAGTGTGTTTCTGCTATATCTTTTTCTATTATCGACGTTAATTCACATATTGTACTCATAGTTGAATTGTACAACAAAAAAAATGTCGACTAAAACTATTGTTGTTCGCCTTCTGACAGTGCCGTTACTATCTCGCTGAAACATTCTTCAAATGCTTTTACTACTATCGGGTCAAATTGTGTACCTGCATTTTTAACTATTTCTTTCAGTGCATCTTCGTAATTTGTTTTTCTACGGTAGATCCGGTCTGAAACTATGCTGTCAAAAGAATCGGCAACCGAGATTATTCTCGCTCCGATCGGTATATTTTCTCCGCTTATTCCTTCGGGATACCCTGTGCCGTCATAATTTTCGTGGTGGCATTTTATTATTTCAACTACATCTTTAAGTTGTTTTATATCTTCTAATATCTTTACGCTGTATGCGATGTGACTTTTTATTTCGTCATATTCTTCTTGTGAAAGTTCATCAATTTTGTATAGTATTTCGTCCGAAACTCCTATCATACCAATATCATGGAGCATTCCGGCTAATTCTACCTTGCCTACATCTACTGCCGAAAGTCCAAGTTGTTGTGCTATTTTTATTGAGTAAAATGTTATACGTTTACTTCTGCCCGAGGTGTAGGAATCTTTTGCATCCAATGCTTCCATTATTGCTTTTATTGTTCCAGAAAATAATTCCTTTAGGTCTTCTATTAGCTTGTCGTTATCGTGTTTGAGCTGGTAAAACTCAAGTGCAGCGGATACAATTAATTGTAATTCCTCTGGATTGTACGGTTTTTTTACGTATCTGTATATTTTTGCGTAGTTAATTGCATCTATTAATATGTTTGCGTCTGAATATGCGGTCAATAAGATTCGCATTGTGTCAGGGCGCATTTCTTGTACTCGTTTCAAAAATTCTACGCCGTCCATCTCCGGCATTTTGTGGTCTGATATCACCAGCTCAAATGACTTTTCTTTCAGTATTTCTAATGCGTGCAGCGGAGAGGTTGTCCTCTCCAAGTTGTACGTACCTCTGAGGGTTCTGTATAATAACGCTAAATTGTCTTCTTCATCATCTACCAGTAATATACTATATTTATCCATTATTTGTTCCTGTTTCGTTCATTTTTAACGGCAGTGTGATTGTGAATTTTGTTCCTTTGCCTTCTTCTGATTCTATCGTAATATTTCCTTTGTGATTTTTTATAACCTTGTAGCTTATTGCCATACCGAGCCCTGTACCTTGTCCTACGGGTTTTGTTGTGAAGAATGGATCAAATACTCTTTCTTGGTTCTTTGCATCTATTCCGCAGCCGTTATCCTCAAATTCTATTATCATGTTGTTATTTTCCGGTTTTATTCTGATCCATACATCACCTTTTTCTTTTATTGCAAAGGCTGCGTTATCAAGTATATTCATAAACACTTGATTTAACTGCCCGCCATAACCTTCTATTGTCGGTAAGTCTTGTGCATATTCTTTGTGCACCGTAATTTTGTTTTTAAATTTGTTGTGAAGTATGTTCAGGGTTGTATCTATTTCTTTGGGAAGGTCTACGTTGTTTATTACTGCTTCTTCCAGCCTTGAGAAGTTCTTCAGGTCTAATATAATGTTCTTTGTTCTTTCTGTACCTTCCTGACAGCTTCTTATCAGATCCGGCAAATCATCTTTTAGAAAATCCAGATCTATTTCTTCTTTTAATTCTTTTATTGCCTGCTTATGTTCCTCTGTCAAGTCATCGTTGTATTCCGTGTATTTTTCAATGACTGAGAGCAGTTCTTTTGTATAATTATTCAAGTGTATAAGGTTTCCGTATATAAAGTTAACCGGATTGTTAATTTCATGGGTTATGCCTGCAACTAATTCACCTAATGATTTCATTTTTTCACTGTGAACCATCATTGCCTGCGTATTTTTAAGCTCTGTGTATGCATCTTCCAGTTCGTGTGTTCGGTCTTTTACCTGTTGTTCCATTGATTGGTATAGCTCTTCCAATGATGCCGCCATGTTGTTGTATGAAATTATGAGTCTGTTTATTTCCAGGTAATTAGTTGGCTCTAACCTGTGTGAAAAATCACCTTTCGCTTCGACCAGACTTCTTACCAGCATGTTAATCGGTTTTATTAGCACTTTGGCTACAAGATTGGACATCAAAAATCCCAGAAATATAAATATGATTACCATTGCGGTCATATTTTCTATCAGGATGTCCAGTCCTTCTTTTACTATCGGCTCTGAATAAAATCCTACAATTATCGTTTTTTCATTCTTTGTTCCTACTTCATAGCTGATGTTTTTCTGGGGTTTTGTTTTTTCTTTGGATTTGAAAAATTTCTTCGGTGTTTCTTTTACTCCAAAATCATCTTTTACTTCTATTTGTGGAGAATTATACAAAACTTTGCCTGTTTTTGTGTCTTTTATTGTCAGGCTCGCTATTAGTTGGTTGTAGATCAAGTTTTTAACCGATTTATCTATCATCTGATAGTTGTTTTTTTCTATGTAATCATCTACCAGCTGTCTGACTGTTGTATTTATCGATTTATTAAGGTTGTTACTTTGCAGGGTAACTTGTTTCGTCAGTATATCTACGAATAAAATTGAGTATCCGGCTATGCACAGTACCATAATTGCTATTAGCAGACTGGTTAGCAGTCCGAATTGTGTACTTAGCTTAGTTTTAAAATTTTTCATTAATCCCAACATTGCTTTATTGCTCATTCTCAAGTTCTATTTAAACATTTGGTTTGATGATTCTTTTTTTTCTTCATTGTCAAAAATTTTCCCGATTAAAAAGCCTAATGTTCCGATGCAGAGGCTCGCCGGTATTATAATTGACAACGAGTAAACAAGTGTCTGTGCATCCAATCCCTTGGCAAAGATGAATATTCCGCACAAAATCCCAGTGACAAGTCCAAATATCACGCCTAATTTAACTGCATACTTTTGATTCTCTATATCAAACATCGTGTTTACTTATTTTTATTCTCCGCTTCTTTTTTGAAACAGTATTGTACTACAGCAATTTTATCAATATTTTTCAATAAAACAAATCGTCCGGATACTATATATTTTCCGTTTTCTTTGTTTTTTGTTATTCTGATTGGTCTCAAGTAGCAATTTATCGTTGCACTGCCCTCAAGTGTAAAGCTTATTGTGTAATCTTTTTCGGTATCCAGCTTTTTTTCGGTTTCTATTTTCATGCCGCCTGCGCTTATGTCAATGCAGTGGCAGTTGATGTCTTCATCTTTAAGTTTTATATTTCTGTCTAACGGAATCCTCGTATATTCACGCCTTTGAAGTATTTCATAATTGTCGGATGACTTTATTTTCAGAATATTGTCCTGTATATTTTCAACAACTGATTCAAAATACAACATTCCCTCTTGTGCCGGTGAAAATAGTTCTACGCTGCAACCCTCTTTGTAGCAAGAGATTTCGGGTTCTGATATTTCTATTTCCAAGTAGTCCTTCAATGATTTTATTACTTTTCCGGTCGTTGCTCCTTGTACGTCCTCCGGCAATATGCTTACTGCCTGGTTCTTTTTTAGTAGTGTTTTCATGTTATCTTGCCTTTATTTTTTACTTTTTAAACTTTCATTGCATCGGTTCTGACAATTCCTACCGATTTTGCTTTTGTGCTGTTGCTGATTTCATTATACGACATAACCGCTATTTGAGGATATGTTCGCTCTATAAGCCGTCTAAATGGCAATCTTATTGGTGATGAACACAATATTACCGGTTGATTTCCGAAAGATGTTATTGCCTTTTCAAGCTCCTGATTTAAGCTGTCCAGCAATCTTCTTGTGAACGCCGGATCTAATGTCAGGCTTGTTCCGTCTGCGCTTAGACCTTGCGCTATTGTGTTTTCTACGTCCGGTGACAGTGTAATCGCTAAGAGCTCGCCTGTGTCTGAAAGGTTCTGTTTGCAAATTCCTCTTGCTAATCCTTGTCTTACCTGTTCGGTTAAAAAGTCTGTATTCCTGCTTACTTTAGATTGCAAGCTTACCACTTCCATTATTGATTTTAGATCTCTTACGGAAACCCGCTCTCTTAAAAGATTTTGCATTACCTGTTGAACTTCTCCCACTGTTGTATCTTTCATCAGGTCGGTTACGTAATCTTCCGAGACTTCTTTTTTGAGATTGTCTATAAGTTGTTGTACGTCTGCTCTTGTTATTATTTCTGCGGCATTCTTTTTTATTACTTCGGTTAAATGTGTTGATATTACTGCCGATGGGCTTACAACTGTATATCCGTACGCTTCTGCTATTTCTTTGTCTTTCTCTTCTATCCATAATGCAGGAAGTCCGAATGCAGGCTCTATCGCTCTGATTCCGTTAATGCCAAGATCGTTCTCAGTGCCTTGTGCATTCATCGCAAGGTGTCTGTCCGGATATACTTCTCCGTTTTCTATAGCTATACCTTTCAATTTTATTTGATAAGTATTTGGCGGCAGCTGTAAATTATCCCTCACTCTTATCGAGGGCAAGACTATACCTAAATCCAACGCTGTTTGCCTTCTTATTTGTGCGATTCGCTCCAGTAAATCTCCGCCTTGTTCTATATCAAGCAGGGGTACCAGTCTGTAGCCTATTTCCATCTCGATCGTTTCAACATTCAACAATTCCATAACGCTTTCTCGTGTTGCTTTTTTCTTTTTCTTTCCGACACGATTCGTCATAGAATTCTTTTCTGCTTCTGCTTTTTGCGCTTCTAATTCTTTTTGTTTTATAGCCTTACTTTTCGTAAATGCTACCCAGCCGATTCCTATTGCCACAAGTGTAAACGGTATCGTCGGCATTCCGGGGACTAGTCCGAGTAATAACAACAAACCTGATACTATTCCCAGTACTACCGGATTTGCAAACATTTCATTCTTTATGTCACTGCTTAATGAGCTGTCTTGTCCGCTTGCTCGGCTTACTATCAAACCGGTTGAAAAGGATATTAATAACGCTGGAAGCTGGGTTACCAGTCCGTCACCAACCGTTAATATCGTGAATGTGCTAAGCGCTGTCATTATGTCCATTTTCAGCTGCCACATACCTATTATGAATCCGCCAAAAATGTTTATTACCGTTATTATTATACCTGCGGTTGCATCTCCTTTTACGAACTTTGAGGCACCATCCATTGTTCCGTAAAAATCTGCTTCTCGTTCCAGTTTTCTTCTTCGTTGCTTTGCTTGATCTTCGTTTATTAATCCCGAGTTTAAGTCGGCGTCTATACTCAGTTGTTTTCCGGGCATGCTGTCTAATGTGAATCTTGCCGATACTTCCGCTACCCTTGTTGCTCCGCCTGTGATTACCATAAAGTTAATTATTACAAGGATTATGAATATAATGAAACCGACTACATAATTGCCGCCTACTACGAATTGTCCGAATGAATTGATAACTTCTCCTGCTGCGCCGTCTAACAATATTAATCTGGTTGAGCTTACGTTTAATCCAAGTCGAAATATTGTTGCTACAAGCAGGATTATCGGAAATGATGAGTATTCCAACGGCTCTTTTATGAACAAGCAGACCAGCAAAATAATAACCGACAGTGATATGTTTAATGTTAACAAGATGTCTAGCATCATTGGCGGCAAGGGAATTACCATCATTGCAACAATGATTACCAATCCCACTGCCATGATTATGTCGTTGTTTTTCAGTAAACTTACCAGATTATTTAAATTCATAGATTATGTTTTAGGTTGTTTTTGATTACACTTTCTCAATATAAATGATACCCTATATTTCAGTGTATTTCTATTTCTTAACCTTTTTTAACCATATAAATTTCAATCTTGTATTTTATTTTGCTCCTTTTATTCTTAAATCCTTTATATAACAGGATTTTGAATGTCTTTTTTATTATCTTTTTTTGTTGTTTTTTGCAATCTATTTTATATTTTTGATAATTTTGTTTGTAATTTCAGGTACATCCATTGCATCGGTGAACAGTTCAATGTAGTGAAGTTTTTGGGGGGTGGTTGATTCGTTTATGTTTTTGGAAGAAAGTTTGCATAGTATTTCATCGAGTTCTTTTTCTGTTTTCACCTGATAAGTTGCTGCTTGTCCGCTAAAAAGTTCGGGGATTTTAGTGTAGTTTATTTTAATTATGTTATTAAATTCGTCTTGCGGGTCGTGTGATAGCAGACGCTCTATTGTGTAACCGGAGTTGTTTAAAACGAAAATCACAGGTGTAAGTTTATGTTTGAGCATGTTGCCTACTTCTAATGCGCTAAGCTGGTGTGAACCTTCACCTGTGATCAAGATTGCCCTTCTTGACTTATCGGCCATTGAACCTCCAAACATTGCCGGTGTTGCCCAGCCGATTGAGCCCCATAGTACTTGGTTCTGGAGGGTTACGTTTTTGGGCAGCTTCATTTCTGCCATTGCGTAGGTTATTATACCTGTTTCTGCAAATATCATGTCGTTTTCTTCGAAAAATTCTTGCAGTCTTGAAAAAAGATATTCTGTTGTTAATTCTTTTTCTGTGGACTCTTTGGCCTTTGGGTAATACCATTGCCAGTCCGGTTTCTCTCCTTTCTTTTCTGTCAGTGTATTTGTTAGTTCTCGTAAAAATTCACACATCAATATTTCGTCGTAACAAACATTTTCTATTATGCAGTAGTTACCTTGAATATTGATGTGATTATCGGGGGTAAACGGAAGGCTAAATCGTGCTGTGTTTAGATCGCTGAATACTGCTCCTACGCTTATTACGCAATCTGAATTTTTAAATCTTTCATATGCCTTTTTGTTTCCGTATTCACCAAGAAATGTGCCCATGTAGTATTCATTGTCTTCTTCTACTATACTCTTACCCATTAACAAGGTTGCTGTGGGGCAGGACATTTTTTTCATAAAATCTTTGAATGCTTCTTTTGATTGATATCTGTCTATTAATACATCTGCAAGTATTGTTGGGGCTTTGGATTTATTTATTAGTTTGGCTGCATGTTCTACTGCTGCTTCAAGTTTTTTGCGGTTGGCTTTTGGGGCAGTTTTTGGGGCGGGTGTGTCTGTAATTTCTACTGTGCAGACATCTGTTGGGATTGATATGTAGACGGGCTTTTTTTCTTTTACAAAAATTTTTAGGAGTCTATCTATTTCTTCTTTTGCATTTTCTGCCGTTAGTGTTGTTGTTGCTGTCGTTACGTTAGAGTATGATCTCTCAAATGCTTTGTAGTCGGGCTCTTGAAAGTTGTGATGTAACATTGTTTTATTTTTTATAAATTTTGTTGCAGGTATTCCGGTAATTTTTATTACGGCTACGGATTCTGCGTAGCTTCCTGCAATTGCATTTATTGCGCTCAATTCTCCGACTCCGTATGTTGTGATTAGTGCTCCGTATCCGTTTATTCTCGCATAACCGTCTGCTGCATAGCCCGCGTTTAATTCATTTATACAGCCTATCCAATTTGTTTGTGGGTTTTTTATTACTGCATCCAAAATTTCAAAATTGTAATCTCCGGGTAAACCGTAAAAATTGCTTATTCCCAATTTATTCAATTCTTGTATCAGGTAGTCTGCGATTGTTATTTTTTTCATGTTTCGTTTCCTTATCTGTTATTATCGGCTTTTATATTCTTTTTTTTATCGGTTAGCACGACTAATTATTGCACCCGTTTTTTTTTATTGCAACTAAAAACCTTGTGGTGACACTGTTTTCGCTCTAATGCCACTTGGGGTTTTGAGGTTGGCTTTTTATTGTTTAATAAACAATCATCTATGTTGCTTGAGTAAATTTTGTTATATTTGAAAAATTTTCATAAATTCTTCAATTTATTCAAAAAAAATTAAAAAAAAATTTATTTTTACAATACTTAATATTCAGGCTTGTATTTGGGGTAAGCACCAAGAATTTTTAAGAAATTTGTATAAGGTTCTATCCTTTTGAGTGCTTCTGTACCGGATGGTTCCAGAGGGTGTCCTTCAAAATCCACGAAAAATACGTATTCGCCGAGAAACTTTTTTGAGGGTCTTGAATCTATATAACATAGATTAATCTTTAGCTCTTCAAAGACTCTCAGTACTTTGACCAGTGCACCCGCTTCGTTGTTTGTTGCAAATACTATGCTTGTTTTATCGCTGCCTGTTATTTTCGAGGGGGTTCTTGATATCAGTATAAATCTTGTTTTGTTGTCTTTTTCGTCATTTATGTTTTTTCTAAGTATGTTTAGTCCGAGTTTTTCGGCTCCTGATTCACTTCCGATTGCTGCATAGGTTTCATCTCTGTTCATCAAGTCGTGTATAGCTTTGCTTGTTGAGGAAGTTTCTATAAATTCAAATTCTGAGTTGAACAATTTATGTATCGTATTTTGGCACTGGCTCAGGGCTTGAGGGTGTGAGATGATTTTTTTGATTCTTTTTAGATCCGGATGTTTGCTCACAAGACAGTGATTAATTGGCAGGACAGTTTCTGCCGTTATTTTTAAGTTTGTATCTTCTATTTTCACAAGGTTGTCGATGGATTCTCTCACTATGCCTTCAATGGAATTTTCAACCGGTATTATGCCTATTGCGTTTTTGTTTAAGTCGGCGTAATCTATAACATTTTTTATTGTATAGAAAAATTTTTGCTCGCATTCTTCTAAACTTAATGCTCTGCAAAATACCTCTTTTGCTGCTTCACAGTAAGAGCCTTCAGGTCCCAGATATGCTATTTCATTTTTTACATTTAATGACATAATTTGAAGATATCTATTGAATCTGCTAAAATAAGTTTATGTTAATTTTACAAAAATTCGGGATAAATGACAAATGAGTAATGATAGTGATGGTGCGGCGCCTGCAATAAAGTTTGGGACTGATGGCTGGCGTGCTGTTGTGGGGCAGGATTTTAATTCTGAAAATGTACAGATTGTTACAAAGGCTATTGCAAAGTACGTTTATGATAAAGATGGTATTCAAAAACCTTTCATTATAGGTTATGACCCTAGAAATAAAGCGAAGGAGTTTGCTGAACTTTGTGCGGATACGCTCTGTAATTTGGGGTTTTCGGTTACTCTCTCTGATGAGGTCGTGCCTACACCGGTGATTGCTTATTGCGCAAAGTTGTACGACTCTAATGCAATCATGTTTACTGCTTCTCATAATCCGCCTGAGTATTTGGGTATAAAATTTATACCTGATTATGCCGGTCCTGCTACTAACGAAATTACTAACGAAATTGTTGATAATATTAGAAATATTTCGCTTCTCGATTTTGATAATTTTTCAAAAGGGCAGCTAAAATTAAAGTCTTTTAAAAATAGATATTTTGAACATATTGAGTCTATTATCGATTTCAAGAAAATTAAAGATGCCGGTATTCAGATCATTTATGATGGTTTATACGGGGCCAGTATAGGGTATTTTGATAAGTTACTTGAGCGTAATGACATAAATTTTGAGTCTATGCACATGTATCACGACGTTTCTTTTGGTGGTGGCATGCCCGAACCTAAAGCGAAATATCTTTCCGAGTTAATTGATGAAATTTGTCAGCGTACTAATGCTGTCGGGTTTAGTAACGATGGGGACGGGGACAGATTTGGGGTTATTAATGAAAAGGCCGAGTATGTCAGTCCTAATGAAATAATTGCTCTTTTGCTTAGGCATCTGATTTTTAACAAAAAGCTTAGCGGAAAACTCGTTAAAACTGTTGGGGCAAGCCAGATGCTCGATATTCTTGCTCAAAAATATGATCTGGATGTGATTGAAACTCCTGTCGGATTTAAGTGGGTCGGAAAGGCTATGCGCGAAAACGATGTATTAATCGGCGGCGAAGAATCCGGCGGGTTAAGTATTAAAGGACATATCCCCGAAAAAGACGGTATTTTGGCTAATTTGCTTGTCCTCGAAATGCTGGCGTACGAAAATAAACGACTTTGGGAGTTGCAGGAAGATTTGAAACAGGATATCGGGTGTGAGTTTTTCAATAAACGACTCGATGTTGAATTGGATAATCAGCAACAGCTTAAGCAATTAATGATAGATTTTTCTGATTTAAAATCAATTGCCTCTTATCAGGTTGATGAAAAAGATGCAAAAGACGGGGTAAGATACTTTTTAAATGATTCCAAATCCCGTGTGCTTATTCGCCCGAGCGGTACTGAGCCGCTTTTAAGAATTTATTTTGAGTCTGATTCTAAGGATAAAATTGACGAATTAAGGAAGTGGTTTGATGAAAAAATTTAGGCGTTTTATTCGTTAATTTTTTTCGTTATTGCCGATATAATCGTTGCAAGTCCGTTGTTGTATCCAAGTTCTTCTTTGACTTTTTCGTAGGAGTATAGGACTGTTGTGTGTTTTTTATCAAAAAAATCGCCAATCTGCGGAAAACTTTGTTTTGTAAGATCTCGACAGATGTATATTGCTACTTGTCTGGCTTCTGCTATTTTTTGTGAACGTCCTGTACCTTTTATGTCGGCGGGTGAGATATTATAGTAACGTGCAACTTCATCTACTATTGTATCTGGCGTTATATTCTTCGTTTTTTCCGAGTAGTTGATAATTTTTTTTACATTTTCAAGTGTCAACTCTACTTCATTAATGCTTGAGTATGCTGTAATTCGGTTAAACGCTCCCTCCAGCTCTCTTATGTTGTGTGCATATATTGTTGCTAAAAATTCTATTATGTTATTGGGGACGGCTATTTCTGAACTCAGTGCAAGATTATTGAGTATTGCCATACGGGTCTCAATATCCGGAACTTGTATATCTGCCATCAGCCCCCATTCAAAACGGCTAATCAAACGATCTGAAATAGACGGTATTTCTTTTGGAGTACGGTCGCTTGTGAGTACTATTTGTTTACCGGCACTGTGCAGGGTGTTAAATGTGTTGAATACTTCTTCTTCCGTCCTTGTTTTACCCGCAATCAGTTGGATATCGTCTATTAACAACACGTCTGCTTTTCTGTATTTATTACGGAATTTGTTCATCTTGTCGATAGTGTCATATCCTTTTGCCAGTGCGTTTACAACATCATTTACAAATTCTTCTGCTTGTACAAATTTTACTTTTAAGTTCGGTTTGTTTTTTATTATGTAATGACCGATTGCTTGCATAAGATGGGTTTTGCCAAGTCCGGGACCTCCGTATATGTACAGCGGATTGTACTTTTCTCCGGGGGCTTTTGCTACTGCTTGTGCGGCAACAAATGCCAGTTTGTTATTTGTACCTACCACAAAGTTCTCAAATTTATATTTTAAGTTCAAATTCGAAGATTGCATCTGGGTCAGGCTGTCATACTGGTATTTTCTTTGTGTCCCTTCATCTTCTTTCTTTGGTTTCGAGCTGCGTTTTGCAAATTTCTTCGCTAATTCGTCGTCATAAATTATTTTTATCTCTAGCTCTTTACCCAAAACTTGTTTTATTGCTCCGGTCATTTCCTGATGATGGTTTTTTCTGAGCATGCCCGGTGCAAATGCTTGTCCGGTATGGACTACAAAACTGTTCTCGTCATAGTATTGCGGCTCTAACGGCAGAATCCATGTCGAAAATGTTGAATCGGAGATCTCTTTCTCCAGTATTTTTAATATTGAATTCCAAACTTCAATTATATTTTCCTGACTCATAGGTCTATTTTATATCAAAATGCTTCTATTTTGTAGTTTATGTTGAGACTTTGGGCTCAAATTTTTTCTAATTTGTTACCTAATTTAATTTACTCGATTTTATTGCTTACAAATCTAGTGCCTGTTTTTCCTATTTTTGTATTTTTATATTATGCTTTGGGATAAATTTTTCTTAAGATTCTTGAAAACATATTTTAGCATGTTATAATGAAGATACGGGGAATAAATAATGGGAAAGGATCGAAGAAATGCGAGTTGGTATTGTAAATAATGCTGCGATGTCTTGTCAGCCTCTTAGGTTTGGTAAATCTGAGTCTTCAAAGACGGTTGATGAGTTGAAACAAGAAAATGCTGCTCTTCGATTGAAATTTAAAAAAGCATGTGAAATTGCAGCTCTTCAAGCCGACCAGTTTGAGAGCGCTGTTAAATCTAAAAAATAATTATGGATTATTTTAGACAGGTTTAATACGTACTTACGTTTTTGACATGTTCCATTTCGTACTTATCTGCACCCAGAATTGATATTACATCAATTCTGTACTTTTTATGTTTTTCATTTGTGTTCTGTAAATAGAACATTGCCGCTTTGTATATGTTTTCAAGTTTCTTTTGTGTTATTGCTTCCAGTGGGTGACCGAAGTTTTTTGTTTTTCTTGTTTTTACTTCTACAAATACAATTGTGTCTTTTTCTTTTGCTATTATGTCGATTTCAGCGTATTTTGAGTAATGAAAATTTTTATCAAGAATTTTATATCCTTGATTTTCTAAATATTTTGCGGCAATTTCTTCTCCGAGTGCGCCTGTTAATTTATTGTTTGTCTTATTCATAGTTCGCTATCATTCTGTCCAGCAGATTTTTAAAGTCTGCTCTAAATTCTCTTGGAAATTTAATTTCACAATTCTCTCTGTATCTCAACAATCGCTTCATCAAAACTTCTCTGTCTTGACCGTGATTTGTGACGGTCAGCGTTGACGGCTCGTTAACATCTATCTTTTCTTCGTCTCTTGATACATAAACCTTTGCCAGATGTCCTTTTAACGTGAATGTGACATCATTTATTATACTTTTGTCGGGAAATCTGTTTGGCAGTTGCTTAACTTCTGTTATTTTATCGAGCAAAAATTCTTTGAAATCCCCCTCCGGTGGATAGTAAGCTACAAGATAGGCATTGTTGTTTTTTATCATTACTTTTTGGGGATGAACTTTGTATGTTTTTTCTTGATAGCTTATGACTAATAGCTGTTTGTCCGTACAAAATAGTGTGTATTCCTTAATCAATTTTTTTAATTGTTCATCGTAAAGGTTTTTTAAATGTATCCCTCTTGCTTCTTGGGATTTTAGCAATTCATATGTGTTTTTGTCCAGTGCGTTTTCTATTTTTTCAAATTGTTCATATAGTGAACTTTGTATTTCGGGTTGTACAAGATTTTTTGTATAACTCTTCAAAAAATTAAATGCGCGAATTTCATTTATATTAAGGTTTATCGAATCAATATTATTTTTCAAATAGAATTTTCCGCCACTTTTTTCTATATTGAAACCCACTACTTTCAATGTATTCAAGTATTTTGAAATGGTTTCTTTTGCATAAATGTTTCCGACATTTTCATTTTCTTCAATTAGTCGGATTATCTCTTGTTGCGTACAAGTGTGGTTTGACATGTATTTGTATAACTCTAATACCCGCAAGCCGGCTGCGGCTACTTTTTGTTTAGATGCTTTCTTCATATTTTGCCCTGATATTTTTTAGTATTTCTACAAATTTACTTTTATATTCTTCCGGTTCGATTATTTTGCAATCCGGTCCGTATGAAAGCAGTTTTTGTATAAAATTAAATTCACTGTATACTTCTGCTTCAACTATAATTGTGGATTCTGTCTTTGATATTATACGTTCAAATCTGTTTTCGCTAAATGTGTGTGATGCAAGCCCTTTTAGTTCATATCTGACTCTTTTTACCATTTTGAGATATTTTTCGTAAACTTCTTTGTTACTCCGATAAGTATTTTGGGTCACTGCTTTAATTTTGTCTATTCTCAAATAACTTATTTCGTTGTATTTATAGGAATAGCCCCACACGTACAATTTTTCGTTTTCAAATTCGATAAAATCAGGAATGAACGATAATTCTTCCCATCCGTTTTTTGCCGAGTAATATCGGATTTCTACCGTGGATTTTTGTTTTGTTGCTAATATTAGATCTTGTAATACTTTTTTGTCCACGTCACGAAGCGGATGTTTTGTTTTTATCAATTCTTTTGTGTATTTGTCCGGAATAAATTCCGCAAGCTTATTATAAAGATTGTTAACCGCATCGATAAGCTGCCAATCGCCTGTCGATATTACTCCTTTTCTTAGCTCGTGCAAGTATAGTGCGTTTGTTTCACTAATTTTTAATGAAAACGGATGCAGGGTAATTGAATATTTAAAATTATTTTTTTTGTTTGGCTTGGGAATAATACAACCGACTTGTCTTAAGGCGTTTATTGTATTGGTTATTGTATCTTCGGATAAATCTTTGCCTATTAGAGGATCTTGCGCAAATATTTCTGTCAGTTCTTCTCTTGTATAGCTATCCGTTAACAAAAGTCGCAACAAAAATAAGGCTCTGTACCCTGTTTTACTTATAACATTTTCTTTTATTTCCCTAATCGGGTATTTTTGTATATTCTTGTCCATATTGCAGTTACTTTTGTTGGCTTAAGAATATTTTAGTTTAAAAATTTTTAAAATTTATGTATATATTTGCTGTTTGACTAAGCTTTCGGTATTTCTTCTTTGTGCTTTTGTGTGAAGGTTTCAGTTTCTCGGATATGAATTTTGTTGATTATTTTTGCACGTTTTTTGCGGAAGAGC
>CASEVT010000101.1 GCA_949291445.1 uncultured bacterium
ATCGGAAAATGTAAGGACGTTATAAAAAAAGATTTGAAAGTTCCGACCTTTGATGAACTTGCAAAAATCGCTAAAAACCAAAACGAATTTAAAAAACTGGCAAAAGAAAAAGTAATCGTCAACGGTGTTCCATTCTTGTTCAGCATAGGGTTTATGGGATTTTTCGTTGCAGGCATATCCAATTTGTTTACAAAATACCGTTTCGACAAAGAAAAAAATTCGACAAAAAAATAATTTTTATACCGACTTCTTAATAGACTTGTCATCGCACAAAAAGGGTTTTATAATCGCCATATGGACAAATTTAAAGACTTATTTAAAAAAATTCCTGATATTCTAAAAAACACAGAAAATATAAATGATTGTTACAAAAATTTGTTTGCAATATTAAAAAATGTTGTTGATTACGAATCTGCTGCAATATGCTACATAAATTCAAACAATGCAACAGTAAAGTATTCAATAAATACAAAATTTGAAAAACCGTTTGTCATAACTGAAGAAATAAAACCAATTTTATACACTGAACAATCAATAGCATTCGACGGAAAAAATATCATCGCAAAAACCTTTAATTTAAACAAAGAAAAACACTTTCTTCTCTCAAAATTGATAATAGCAGGAACAGTATTCGGATTTATACTACTTCAAAAAGATGCCGAATACGGAAAAGAAGAAAAAGAAGTGATGGAAGCCTTTTGCGCCATTGCCTCATATGCAATTAAAGACAACGAACTGTCTGACGTCTTTAAACTTCAACTGAAAGCACTTCAAGAAAGTATTGCAGAAAAAGCCAGAACGAACGAAATTATAAAACAACAAAACGAAAAAATACTGGAATCAGACAAAATAAAATCTGAATTTCTCGCAAACACCTCACACGAATTGCGCACACCATTGAATGCAATAATAGGATTTTCAGAAGTTCTGTCAAAACAGTTATTTGGAAAACTCAATGAAAAGCAGACAGAATATGTAAAAGATATCCACATCTCCGGATTACATTTATTGGGAATGATAAATGAAATTTTAGAAATATCAAAAATTGAATCACACGCACTAAAACTCACTCCCTCAATTTTTGACCTAAACCAATCGATAACCGAAGTAATAAATATTGTCCAACCACTTGCCGACAAAAAAGGACTTCAACTCACTAAAACACTTCCAGAAAAAGGAACAATGATTAGAGCCGACTACCAAAAAATACAACAGATCCTTTTCAATCTTCTGAGCAACGCAATAAAATTTACCCCCGAAAACGGAAGAATTGAAGCCGGCTATACAGCAAACACTAATAAAGTAAAAATATTTGTCAAGGACACAGGAATAGGCATTGCCCCAAAAGATCACGAAAAAATCTTTGAAAAGTTTGTACAACTCAATAACATTTACTGCAAAAACGAAAGTTCTACAGGTCTTGGTCTAACGATCACAAAGGAATTAACCGAGTTACACAAAGGAAAAATATCCATCGAAAGTGAACCGGAGAAAGGCAGTATTTTTACAGTCGAATTACCTGTAAACTAAAACATTCTGATCGCATCTTTGACCTGAGCAAGCACCTTTGCAGCTTCGACTCTGGCTTTTTGGGAACCTTCATTAATAATTTTATGAACTTCGTCAAGGTTATTTTCATAATATTTTCTTCGTTCACGAAGCGGGCGCAATTTTTCATTAACCAAGCATGCCAACTGTTTTTTGCAATCAACACAGCCTCTTTTACCCGCCATACATTCTGCTTTAACCACTTCAATAATATCAGGTTCACCAAACGCCTCCCAATAAGAGAACGCAACCTCACACTTATCAGGATGACCCGGATCATCCTTTCTGGCACGGCTTCTGTCAGTAATAGCCTGCATTATTTTTTTAGCAGTAGTTTGCTCATCATCAGAAATTTTTATATCGTTATGGAAGGACTTACCCATTTTTTGCCCGTCTAATCCCTTTAACAGTGGGATTTTAGTAAGTTTAGGTACAGCCTCTTTAAAAAGTTCCACATTATAAAGATGATTGAATCTCCTTGCGATATCACGAGCAATCTCTATATGAGCAACCTGATCAATTCCAACCGGAACATAATCGACATTAAACATCATAATATCAGCCGCCATTAAAACCGGATACCCTAACAAACCATAGCTAACACTGGGTTTATTGTCATCATCAGCCGACCTTACCATTTTCGCAAGATCCTTCAAAGTAGGATCACGCTCAACCCAATTTTGAGGAGTAATCATACTCAAATACACATGTAATTCAGCAATCTCGGGTACATGTGACTGAGCATAAATAACAGCCTTATCAGGGTCAATTCCGGCAGCCAGCCAATCCAGAACCACATCAATAGTATTTTGTTTCAAATCCTCAGTTTTATCAAACTTCGTAGTCAATGCATGCCAATCGGCAACAAAGAAAAAGCAGTCAAATTCATCTTGAAGATTTACCCAATTAGTTAAAACCCCCAAATAATGTCCTAAATGAAGTTTACCGGTCGGGCGCATCCCCGACACTATTCTTTTTCTTTGCTCCATAATCAATCCTTTTGATAGTAACTACAGCAAAAGAATTATACAACAACCCTCAGCACTTATCAAACAAAGATGCTGCATAAAGAATCGAAAAACGGCTTAAAAACCAATGATAAAAATCTACAACTTGATATCATGCCCGTGCGAAACAAGAGTACATCCATTGGGGCTATACTCGCAAACACAGTTTTTGCCGTTATTTTTCGCGTTGTACAAAGCGACATCCGCAAGCTCGATGAGAGTTTGTTCATCCAGAGCGCAAGACGGATACTCAGACATACCGATACTAATGGTAGGGGTTATAATAACATCCTCCTTAGTTCTTACTTTCAGATCACTAATATTTTTTCTGAGCCGTTCCGCAATTATTCTTGCATCCTTAGTATTAGTTTCAGGGAGAATAACAGTGAACTCTTCCCCGCCATATCGTGAAGCGATATCTATTTTACGAATTGTCTGAGTAATACAATTTGCAATTTCTCTTAAAACCTGATCCCCTACAGGGTGACCATAAGTATCATTTATAGATTTAAAGTTATCTATATCCATCATCAACAAGGTCATCTCATGGTTATACCTTGCAGAACGTTTCAACTCAGTTTCCAGCAAGGTATAAAAATGCCTGTAGATGTACAACTTAGTCAAACCGTCTTTAGTCGCAAGCTCATATAACTTAGCGTTATCAATTGCGATCGCAGCCTGATTTGCAAGCGCCTCAATAAACTCCAAATCCTGTTTATTAAAGAGTTTTCCGTTCTGTTTGTTAGTTATATTTATAACCCCAATAGGCTCACCTTTTGCAATGAGCGGAACACACAAAAGCGAAGAAACATTCAAATCTTCACCAACATCCAAAAAGCGGGGATCATTCTTACCGAGGTTAGAAATAATAGATTTCTTTTCAACAAAAACCGTGCCGGCAATACCTTCACCAACTTTAATTTTATTACACTCAACAAGTCCGTTATTAATCTCGGTTTCAAGATTCTTATCGGCAAGCCCGTAAACGACTTTTGTTTGCAAGACGTTTTCAGTAAAGTTATAAAGCATCAAAGAGCCTTTTTCAGCCTCAATTGTATCAAGCGCCTTGCTCAAAATAACCCTCAGCAGGCGTTTCAAATCATCGATAAAATTTACTGCCTGCGAGATATTGTAGAGTATAGATATATTGTGCAAAGATTTTTGAAGTTTTTTCAGATCATTTTCCTGTTCTCTTCGCTTGATATATTTAATCAAAATAGGCTCAATATAGTTAAAAACCTTGTTCAAATACTGAATATCCGTATCTGTAAAGGGTTCTGCCGATTTTTTTGCGCCCAAAGAACATATGAAATAAGGTACAGAATCTTTTTGAAAGAGCTTAAAATAAGAACTCGCAAGATTACGGAGATTATATTTTTCCCAAAAAGACTTATATATAGGTTGACCGGAATCAGTAGTAACCTTGATGAACTCATTTCGGTTCAAAACCTCCCAGAAACCCTCATCATCATTTTCAAATTGAAAATTCTCCTTATTGGGATTAAGTGGATTTGTCACCATGTAATAGACATTGTCATAGTTAATGAAAAAACGAATATTTTCAATACCAAGCGTCTGATTAATAAAATCAGTAACTTTATCAATCAAATCCTCAAGAGAATCCGCCTGAGTGGCAATTATGCTCAATTCAAACAGATTGTTGAGGTCATAGAAATTTTTCTGAAGGGTGGTTATTTTTTCCGCAAAATTATCTTCCATAAGTTTTATTTTATTTCATTTTGACTAATAATTCAATATCTTATCCTGCAAAGAAAAGTCCTTATAAACAGCCCATTCAAGCAAAATATCGTCATCAAAGAGTTTATTTTTCAACAGTTGAAATTTCAAGCAATCATCCATTTTACTCAAAAACAAACCCTCAGCCCAACTTTTAGCATTCACATCACCGAGCAATTTAGGTGCAATAAACTGATAAACTTTATCGACAAGGTTATTTTTCAAAAAGGAGCCGTTCAATATACCTCCCGATTCCACAAGGATACTACAGATACCGTTTTCATAAAGTTTATCCATCAAATAAACCAAATCAATTTTTCCGTCCGCAATCGGACATTTTATAAAATTAACATACGGGTGGAACTGTTTTATTTTTTTCTCGTCAACAGACTGTTTAACAGCCACAAATATTTTAGAACAATTGTTATCGAAAATTCGAAAATCTCTTGAACAGCGCAAATCAGAATCCAAAATTACCCTAATAGGATTTCTGCCCTCCGGAATACGGCAGGTCATCTGCGGATTGTCAGCCAGAACTGTATTAGAACTAGTCAAAACGGCATCGTACTTATTTCTCAACAGTTGAACATGCTCTCTGGACTTTTCGTTAGTAATCCATTTTGAATCACCGATCGCCGTTGCAATCTTACCGTCAGAAGTAGTTGCGGTTTTTATTGCGACAAAGGGCCTATTTTCGGTTTGATTTTTTATAAACACTTCATTTAAAGCCCGACATTCATCTTCCAAAACATTTAAAACAACCTCAATACCGGCATCTTTACATTTCTGTACGCCCTTTGAAGATACTTTGGGGTTAGGGTCAATCATGCCGACAACAAGCTTTTTTATCCCTTTTTTAATAACAAGATCCGCACAGGGAGGTGTTTTTCCGTAATGAGAGCAAGGTTCCAGATTAACAATCAAAGTTCCGCCAACAGCCTTCTCACCGGCTTGTTCAAGTGCATTAACCTCAGCATGTGCTGCCCCGTAATGTTCATGCCGACCCTTGCCGACAATCTCATCATTCTTATCAAGAACAACCGCTCCGACTAAAGGATTGGGCGAAACCTGACCCTCACTCATCTTGGCAAGTTCTAAACACATTTTCATATATTTTGTATACTTACAAAACTCTGTTTGTTGTCCGTCATCATTAATCATTTTACGTTATTAAAAAATTCTTCTGTAATAATTTGTGAATACTTACCGGCCTGAGCGGCAGAGATCAATATCTTGCTTTTGACATTAGACTGTCCTTTGCCGTTTTTACTGTTTTTATCGTTTTTATCATTTTTAGCGTTTTTGTCTTCTTTGTTATTTTTGTCAGACTTCACGATTGAATTATTTTTATTATTCTTATCATTGAGAGCAGATTTATCATTCTTATCTTGGGATTCAGCAGGGTTATTTTCAGCAGAATCGCTGTATTCTGCAACACCGATAATCCCCTCAATTTTCTTAACAGGCAAATTCGTAACCTCAGCCTCATAACGAACATAAGGAACGGATTGTCCCATAGAATTAAACTTACCCTGTTTTATAATTTTAAAATTTTCAAGACGTATGTACTGATACTCAAGTTTTTCGTTCAAATCGGCAATCTTTTTTTTTACAGAGCCATCCTCAAAATCCTTTTTAGAGAGCAAAACTTTTTCATTAGGATTAAGAACGGCGAACTTCTGACCGCTTGCCTTATGTTCAGCGAGCACACCCTTATATCCGAGGATATCGGCAGTCCTATCTATTTCGTACTCATCAGGAATATTTGAAAAATCCGCCACAATCTTGCTTTTTTCGATCATTGTTTCACGGGAAGGTTTTTCAAAAAAATGCAAGTTTTTTATAAAATCAAAACCGCCAATAGACTTAAAACCTATAATCGCAAATACAACTATTGTAACTCTGATGATGAACTTTAAACAGCCCATTTACCCACCCCTTAGATATCGAATCTTTTATAAATCTCGGATATATTTCTCAGATAATACCCCGAATCAAAACAATTTTCAATTTCTTCGACACTCAAATATCGCTTAACATCCGAATCATTAAGCAGATTATTCTTAAAGCTGCCATCTGTAGAATCAAACGCCGACATAGCATTTCTTTGAACAATAAGATATGCCTCCTCACGGCTCAATCCCTTATTAGTCAACTCAAGCAGAACTCTTTGAGAATATACAATCCCACCAAAAAGCGCAGTATTTTTTTTCATATTTTTCTCATGTACAACCAACCCGTCAACAACTCCGGCAAATCTATTCAGCATATAATCTACCAGTATGGTAGAATCCGGAAAAATAATCCGCTCAACAGAGCTGTGAGAAATATCACGCTCATGCCATAAAGCAATATTATCCATAGCCGCTGCTGCATTTGACTTAACAACTCTTGCGAGTCCCGAAAGATTCTCAGAAGAAATCGGATTTCTCTTGTGAGGCATCGCAGACGAACCCTTTTGACCTTTTTTAAACAACTCTTCAACTTCAAGCACTTCAGTACGTTGAAGATGCCTAATTTCAACGGCACACTGTTCAATAGCCGCAGCAATAAGAGCCAACGCGTTCATAAAATTAGCATGCCGATCACGCGCAATTACCTGTGTGGAAATTTTAGCAGGCATAAGTCCCAATTTCTCACAGGTAATTTGTTCTATTTCAGGTGAAATATTGCTATAAGTCCCGACGGGTCCTGATACTTGTCCGACACAAACTTCCTGAAGAGCGGCTTCAAACCTTATTTTTGCACGTTGAAAAAGATCAAGCCAACTACACAGCTTAACTCCAAAAGTCATAGGTTCAGCATGCACACCATGAGAACGTCCAATACAAACAGTATCCTTATGTTGAACAGCTTTTTGCCTAATTGCATAAATAACCTTATCCAAATCTGAAACGATAATCTCACCGGCTTTTTTAATTTGCAAAGCAAAAGCAGTATCAATTACATCAGAACTGGTCATCCCCATATGAATATAACGTGAAGCATCCTTAACATTTTCATTTACATTAGTTAAAAAAGCGATAACGTCATGATTAACTTCTTTTTCGATTTGCTCAATTCTGTCCAAACTGAAAGAAGCATTCTGCTTAATCTGTAAAAGAGCATCCTCAGGGATCTTGCCGCACTGATAGTAAGCCTCACAAACGGCAAGCTCGACTTGAAGATAATACGAAAACTTTGACTCCAACTCCCAAAGCTCTTTCATCTCTTTCAAACAATACCGTTCAATCATACGCCCTCCCGTCACAAAAACATAATAACCTAAACGTACAATTTACGCAAAGAAAGAACACAAAAAACTCAACTAGCCACCGCCGGTAAAAGTCACAAGCTCAATCTCATCACCCTCATGGAGTCGAACAGTCTCATAATCTTCTTTATACAGAATTTTTTCATTAAGCTCAATAACAAAAAGCTTAGGCAACTCGCCAACACTTTTTAGAAAATCTGCAACACTAATACCCTCTGAAATCTCAAACGGATTACCATTAAAAATTATTTTCATCACTAAAACCAATCACACACGCCGTCTTTACAAAAAGCTTTCTCCAAATCCGCCATAATGCTCTTATGGGTCATTTCAAAAGTTATGGGGGTAATAGAAATTTTGTTCATCCGGAGTGCATTAATATCAGTGCCGTCATTTTCATCGTACTCAATCAGCTCACCGGCAAGCCAGTAATAAACTTTGCCTCTGGGGTCAACACGTTTTTCATAATTGCTGGTAAACATTCTTGTCCCGAGTTTAGTAATAGCCACACCGGCAATATCATCCGCTCCCAAAGACGGAAAATTAATATTTAAAATACTTTTCTTAGGAAAATTAATCTCCTTTATCTTCGGCAAAAACTTACACATAAATTCAGCGGCAAACTTAAAATCATCAAGCTCGGAATGCAAACCGGCAAGTGAAGTTGCAATAGCGGGATAGCCGAGCATAGCCCCCTCAAGAGCACAGCTTACGGTTCCTGAATACAATATATCCGCCCCGAGATTCGGACCGTGATTAATACCTGAAATAATCAGATCCGGCTTCTCATCTTCGCTCAAAATAGCACTCAACCCGATCTTAACGCAATCCCCAGGCGTACCAGTAGTAACCCAATTTCGTTTAGCACCGAACTTAGGTTCCAACTCCTCAACCCTAAGCGGAGTATGCAAGGTCAAAGAATGTCCCGCAGCACTTCTTTCTCTGTCAGGCGCAATAACATAAACCTCATGCTCTTGGCTCAACGCCTCAGTGAGTGCTCTTATACCGTTTGCAACTATACCGTCATCATTTGATAATAATATTTTCATATCTAAACCCTTGAAACTTAATCTGTATATCTTATTAATTATCCGGCAGAATAATATTTTTTTACTTGCCGACCTTCTTCATTTTATTATTATTAACAGCATTAATTAATCCTGCAAATAGCGGATGTGAATGTTCAGGACGCGACTTAAATTCAGGATGGAACTGAGAAGCGACAAACCAATCGTTTTTAGGATATTCAGCAATCTCACAAAGCATACCGTCAGGCGAAAGCCCTGAGAAAACAAGTCCGGCATCCTCAATTTGTTTTCTGTACTCATTGTTAACTTCATATCTATGACGATGTCGTTCTTGAATGACTTTAGATTTATATGCTTCATAAGCCTTTGTACCTTTTTTCAGATGACATTCATATTGCCCCAGCCTCATAGTACCGCCAAGTCCCTGTATATTTTTTTGCTCGAGCATAATGTCAACTACAGGATAAGCAGTTCCTTCGTCAAATTCCGTACTGTTTGCATTTTTCAAACCCGCAACATTTCTTGCATACTCAATAACCGCACACTGCATGCCCAAGCACAATCCAAGAAACGGAAGATTGTTTTCACGTGCAAACCTTATTACATTAAGCTTGCCCTCAATCCCGCGAACACCGAATCCACCCGGAACAACAAGCCCATCGACATCTTTCAATGCTTCTTTAGCCTTTGCATAATCCACACACTCTTCAGACGCAATCCATTTGATATCAATCTGAGCATCATACTGATAACCGGCATGTTTTAAAGCTTCGACCACAGAAATATAAGCATCGGAAAGCTTCGTATATTTACCGGCAATAGCAATTTTAAATGTTTTCTTTGGATTCTTAATTTTATCAACAAGCCTAGACCAGGATTCCAAATTAGGTTTTTTATCGAGAAGTTGAAGTCTTTTCAAAGCAACCTGAGCCAAATTTTGAGCCTCTAATGCCAACGGTACCTCATAAATAGACTTCATATCCTTACACTCAATTACAGCTTCCAAATCAACCGAACAGAACAAAGCAAGTTTTTCCTTTTCTTTTTTAGGAATTGGCTTAGAAGTACGGCACACCAATATCTCAGGCTGAATACCATAACTTCTCAAAACAGATACGCTGTGTTGAGAAGGTTTTGTCTTCAACTCACCGGAAGTCGGCAAATAAGGTATCAACGTAACGTGTATTGAAATACTATTTCCATAACCGACATCAGAGCGAAACTGTCTTATAGATTCAATAAAAGGAAGACTCTCAATGTCACCAATAGTACCGCCTACTTCAATTATCAAAAAATCAGGCTTAAACTGTGCCGCCGCTTTTTTTATACGAGACTTAATTTCGTTAGTAATATGCGGTATAGTCTGAACCGTAGCACCAAGATACTCGCCCTTGCGTTCTTTTTTTATAACAGTTTGATAGATACTACCTGAGGTTACATTGTTAATCTTGCCCAGACTTGTATCAGTAAATCTTTCATAATGTCCGAGATCTAAATCGGTTTCAGCACCGTCATC
>CASEVT010000102.1 GCA_949291445.1 uncultured bacterium
GGTTCTACATTTGAAACAAAAGATGGTTTTTTGAGAATACTTAGCCTGTTGATTGAAGCTTACAAAAAACAGGGTATGTCTGACAGTGAGGCTAAAGTTGCTGCTAATAAGCATTTTATTGCTGTTACTGATGCTAATGCTGAGAAAAGTGAGCTGAGAAGAACTTCGAATGAGAATGGTTGGCTGGGTGATTTGTATATTCACGACGATGTAGGCGGAAGATTTTCGGCGTTTGATGATCATGCTCTGTTTACATTGGCGTTTGCCGGTATGAACAAATCGGATATGCAGGAAATGCTGCAAGCTGCTCAAGATATGTCGGAGTTGGCATTGAGCAAGGATTTTGATTCCAATTTTGCGCTGAAGGAGGGAATTTTCTGGGCAGATGCAAAATTGAAAGGTATTGAGGCTTCGGTCCATCAGTATATGGGTGCTGTTTTTGAAAATACTGTTTATTGGCATGCTCAAATGCAAAATGAGTCGGTAAAAGATACTTTGAAACAGGTTGCAAAGGTGCCTGATGCGATGCATCATAGTGCTGAAGCTCATTTTAATCCTGCAAATAAGCTTGTATTTGCCCTGAGTGTTCCGACCGATAAGGGTGTATGCAGAGAAAATGCACAAGCTTACATAGATGCTCTGGTTAAATCTTATGAGGTTACGGGTTCTACTTTTGTTGAAAATATTGAGACAAATGGTATGGGCTTAACCCCGTGCGCTGCAGGTGCTATGACAATGTTGAGAGCTTATGCTACTGTATATCAGGAAATTGTTGAAAAAGTCATGACGAATACCGGTTTGCCGGAGGTATTGGATAGCGTTTTACAACCGCATGTTGAGTTTTATAAAAAGAACTTGAAAGGCGGCGTCGTTGTCCCCGGACGTGTATCTCGTTAATATCCTTATTTTAAGCTGTTATGCCGGCAATTTAGTTGCCGGCTTTTTCAATTTTTTATAAATTTTATTAAAAATTTGTAATAAACTGACAAAAAAAATTATTTAGAAGTTATTCTATAAAAAATATTCGAGAATAGAGATGTTATGAAGATTAGTACAATTGCAAATTTTATAAATTTTAAAGGTCGTCGTGAAGACAGGAATACTACAAGCCAGTTGGCGAAAAATAATGATTATTCATTGACCGAGAATAACCGCCGGAAGATAAAATCCGCTATACAAAATCTGGGCAATGAGACTGGCGCTGACAATATTGAGTTTTTGCTCGATGTAGCGAAAAACTTGCAATATGGTACTAATATTGATACCGGCGTCGGACGACCCGATAATGATTGGATGAATGAGTTAAGAACTGCTGCAGAACGTTCTTTGGCTGCGTCGGATCCTATTCTTAAGGAAAAATTTGCCTCGCAATTTAATAAAATATTCGATCCTCGAAAACCCTTGTCCGTAGACGAAAAAGAAATTCTTGGATATAAGGATAGAATACTTGCTAAAATTGACAAAACCCAGCTTGAGGGTCAAAAGAATAAAAATATAACCAATATTGAGGGTAATTTGAATTATTTTATTGCTTCGTCAAATATACCTTTAAAACAAAAAAAATATATTTTAAACAGATTTGAATTCTTGTTAAGTCCGGATTATTCAATAAACCCTCAATTGGAGGATAAGAAAACACTCGTTCTTGCAGAGATGTTAAATGATTTGGTTGTAGATACTCATACTGGCGAAGTCCCTAACACAAAGGCTATTAACCAGAAACAGCACGGAATGTGTGCAGCAATTTCTATCGCCAGAAAACTTATGTCGTATGAATATAAAGCGAATTATGTCGACTCTATCCTTTCAGAGTTAGATGATTCAGGTCAGATGATGATTTATGATCTTGCACATATCGGGTCGGGTAAAAAAATATCGATCCAAAAGCCTGATGTCGATTATCAAGAGGCCTTGGATAAAGGGTATCGTATAGTAGATGCTGCGACTACTGTTTGGATGAATGCTGCTGATATGTACGGAATGGATTATAAAAGTGAGTATGTTTATACTCCGTTTGATGCGAGCTATTTTGGTACTTTTCAGGATAGCCATTTTATGAAACCAATTGAGGATACGAAACTGGTTCCCAAGCATTCATATTATCAATCTTTGCTTAAGGCAAAAGAACATGTCAACGCTGCAAAAGCTTCAAAACTTATATCCAAGTATGATTATTTGGCGGGTGAAAATCGTCTTGATTCTGATTTGAAATTGGTTTCAGAATTGAATGCGAGTATGATGGATAAATTATCAAAGATTTTACCTTCGTTTTCTGTTGAACAACTGCAACATGTATTGCACGATGTTAATTCTCTTTCTGTAACGTATTCTTTGGATATTGATAAAAAACCTGAATCTATACGTCGGTATTGTTTTATTCCAAATGAACAGGATTCTGTCAAGAAAAATAAAATAGCCGATTTTATTAAGGATAATTACAAACAGGCGGTTGATGAATCGCAACTCGGGGTTTATGTTAAAGATTTGTTGGAAATCTCCGAAATGCTCCATTCCATAAATAATTCAATTAAACCGAAAACTACTGCCAGCAAAAAAGTTGCTTATGATCGAAAATTATATAATGCTGCTGCTTCGTACAGAACTGCGGTGATGTTTGCGCTCAAGGATTGGGATATTAAAAGGGATTATATGGTTCATTTCGATATTCCGGACGAGTCTACGCTGCTTCTGTCGACATTGGGTTCAACTGTTGAACATATAGAAAAGACAAATGATCCGCTATTTTTAAATCATTATGCTACTGTTTTTGGTGTAAAACCGGTTAAAGAACAGGTTATTCCAAGTATTGAGGCTGTGGGTAATTCACTTGAGCTTTCTCTTACAAAAACTATGGATGAACTATATGCTGCATTGGGTATAGGGGATCGTAAGACCGCGTTATTGAATGCGGTCAGAGCTTTGAAATATGAGATTGAGCATGGTAACCAAAAAGAACTCGAAAATTCTTCCATTGCGCTTGGTATTGAGAAAGATAAAAATAAAGTTTTGCAAATTTATGACGAATTTGAACGAATCCTCTCCTCAAATCCTTCTGAACAAGACTATGTTGAAATCTTTAACAGCATTGGAAATAAGAGTATACTATATGCTTTTGCTCAAGACTTTGAGGTGATGCTTGATGCAATAAATAATCCGAAGGATGAGGTTTATAGGCAATTGATTCAGCGGTTTAATCATGTAAACGGATTGCCGGATGATGCACCATTAGAGTATACAAAGGCTATATTGTCGGATATCGGCAATAAGTTCAATGTGTTGTCGGTTAATTTGTCTACGATTAGAGATATTTTTACTATAGTTGACGATAAGGGTAATCTGATCACTTCTGCTGTGCCGTCTGCTGTTGTTTTAAAAAAACTTGAGGACAGAGGAACAATTCTTTCAATTGCCGAATTATGGCCGTTGAAAAAACGCTATGATGCTATTGATAAACTGCGTTCTCAGGATGAATTTTCTTCTCGTCAGGGAAAAATATCCGATCCTTCCTTGTACAAGTATTCTGCGGCTGAAAAAAAATCGCTGAAAAAAATTAACGGATTGTTGAATTATATGGCATCAGAAGTTAACAAAGAGTTGGTTAATGTGTATCGTGAAATAAAAGTCCCGCTCAAAGAACATGCAAGACAAATCGGTGTTAATACCGGAAGCTATTGGAATGCTGCTGAAGGTTCTTCGGGGTTATATTCTCATCAACAATTAAAAATATTGCAAGAATTAACCGGTAAACCGTATCAGGCTGTGAATGATTTGGAGAAAGCTGTTGATATAATCAAAAATTCACCGCATTCCGGAATATCCTCGACCAGCGTCTTTCACGACAAGCCCGGCTGGCACGCACAATATGTTTCTGAAATATCAGAAAAAGACGGCAAAGATATACTTTTTCACGACAATTCCTGGGGTGCTGCCGAACATGAAAATGTTTGGGTTGATTCTGAGGGGTTGGTTCGTACCGATTATAGCGATAATAGAGGCGGTGAGTTGGGGTATATTACTGATAAAAAATGGAGAAACGGGAATTATATCGAGAATTTGACTCTAAAAACCGGTTTTAATATGCCTCAGAAATATAACTCTAAAATAATAAGTAAATTGAAAAATATTGATGGTGATGATGAAGAGTATAATTTTCCGCTAATTAGCAGAATAATTTTGCCCGGGGTAGATGGTCAGGCTAATGAGCTTGCTTCCGGAATTAAGGATACTATCTTTTTGCCGGAAGTTATGTATATACCTAATTTGAAAAAATTGGCATCAGAAATGACGGTTGCTCAAATTAAGGCTGCTAAGACAAGGTCTGATTCTGCCGGCTTTGGTTATAAAAGCGAGTTAAAAAGAATTGAGCAAAGATTGAAAGATACACCGTTTGCGAAAACTATTTCAAATAAATCTGAGTTCGATGCTTTGCCTGATGATGATGAGTTAAGGGTTGTATTTGAAAAAGCGGCACTGATATTGTCCTATGAGTATACTTATTTAAATAGAAAATTGGCGGATGTTAACTCTGTTTCTGAAATTAACAAGCTCCGTGAAAAGAGAAGAAAAATTGCAAGAGAAAATTTCAATTATGCGTTTGCAAAATCACCAGAGGTCTTGTTTTCTTATTTTAGAAACCGTAATAAATCTAAACTTTTTGATGTATTGAATAAGGCATTTGAAGATAACGGCATTAAGCCTGATTCAAAGACTAATACTAAAATTTCTCAGGCTGTTTTTAAGCTTTCGAACGCAAAACTGAAAGAATATGACGGTAGTTTGAAAAATGCTATAAGTATCTATGTTGATAATCTGTTGAATCTGATTGATGATATGATTCCAGCGTCTTCTGCAAGAGAGGCTGCTAAAACTCAGATTAAAAAAGAACTCACGGCTGATTTGAGCAGGGTTTTATATTTTAATATGCATGATTTGGAAAAAGATACTGAAAAATTTAATGCAATAAAGAAGTTTATTGACCGAAAATATAATCCTAAAACTGATGAAGAATTTATACAAATTTATAAAAAACTTCAGGATATGCCATTGAAAGAATTTATGATTGAGACTGCGGATGTTAAAGATGAGGATATGGCATTTAAGAACTTGAGCGGCTTTTCAGTGCTGCAGAAATATAGGGCTACTAATGAAGAAATTAGAAATTTGGTGACTAATATAATCTTTCAAAAATATTTCTATAACGATTTGAATATGTCTAAAACAGAACCGTCGTTTAAGTATAAAAAACTTGAGAAAAAAATCAGAGGTGCTTTCTATTCTGAAGAGCGGACTTATGATGATTTGTACAGGAATTTTAAGTTTACTTTATCGGAGTTGGAACTTGAAAAAATCTTTAATAAGTATAGCGATGTAAATTATAGAAAGTATTCCGCATTGCCTGCTTATCCTAAGATTAATGTTTTGACAGAAGACAAAATTTTGGAAATGACTGACCGGTTTGATGGTTCGGTTAATGATAAAATTGAAAAAATAAAATTGAAAAAGCAAAATTTACACGTCTATGAATTGACTCAACGTGTAAGCGAGTTTTTAAATTCATTACAAGATGAGCAAAAATTGAGCGAGAAACAAAGAAAGATTCTCTATAATTATGCCGGAGAGTTTATTACAAATAATTACGTCGATGAAGCTATTCCAAAATCCCGAGAATCTGCATTGAATATTCTTGAGATGGAAAATCCCGAGTTAAGAGCACGTGACTATAAAGAGCAGTTCAGACCTTGGTTTGATGAAATTGAAGCGATTAGAAAATTGAATGGTCCTGAGGTTATAAAACAGTCTATTAAAGATGATATAACCGGATTACGTCATTTTATTGAAATGGTTGTTAATTCCAATTTTTCTACTAAGTATCGTTCTGCAATCAAAAATGACATTAACAATTGGTTGAATGAAGAGTTAAAATACGATATTTCACCTTACGATAAAACGCTGGTTTATAGGAATCTGGAAGAAAAAATATCGGGTACTCTTCTGCCGGCAAAAGATCCGAAAATTAAGGATGATTTTTTAAATGATCTGATTATGCATATTTTGAATTTGAAGAAGCTTCAAACTTTGCAAGAACAAAACACTGAAAATCAGTTGGCAGCTTACGAATTTATGTTGAATGAGCTTGTGTCTTTGAGCAATAAGTTGCTTTCTGAAAAACAATATAAGGAATTGGGCGAAAGTATACATAATTATTTAAGCAGTGAAAATAAGTTGAGCAAGTCCGATGTCAGAGAGTACATTCTCTCTGAATTGTCAGGGATGAGCAATATTGAAAAGGGTAAATTAGCCTCTGATACAAGAGTTTTACGGTTAATAAACTCTGCTTATAACTATTACAAAATTGACAATGGCGGATATAGGCTTGATGATAATATGGCAAGTGAAAAACATTTGTTGAAGCTAAATATAGAGAAATTTGTTGAAAATAATATTCAACCTAATTATAAGGATGCAGTTCGGATTAAGGTAAGAGAGTATTTGGCTGATAATCTGGAAAAAATTGGTAAGAATAAATATAGCGAAGAAAAAGCAGCGCTTGCTCATGAAAAATTCATAGAAGATTATAAAAAATATCATATTTTAAACTATCCGGAAGAGATACTGGATAGATATACGATGCTTTTGGCAAAAGACGGTGTTATAGCCACGGAAAAAAATCCTGAGCAGAAGGTTCGTTTGAATGTAGAGCTTGAACAGTACGATTCATACCTTAATATGGCATTGTCGCTTGCAAATCTTGTTGAAGTGCAGGGACTTTTGATGGAAGCTGTTGGATTGGGAAATCCCAGTGTGGTTGCTTCTAAATTTAAGAATTTTGATACTTCGCTGTTAGATGATAAAGGTTCGGTTGCTACTATGGCTGATCCTGAAGCTGTAGATTATATGGTTAGAAGGCTTATTGTTGAAAATGATGATAATACTGCAGTTTTGTTTGTCGAAAAATTGGGATTGACTGAAAAATTCCTCAAGATTGAAGATGAATATTTTGATTTTAAGGATTATAAATCTTACATTGATAAAATAGGCAGAGCCATATCTAATGCCAGTAAACAGATAGAAGTTATTGATCAACAAATGGGAGAGCTTGTTTCTTCTATTCGTGGCGGTGCAAATACAATAGAAGAAATTGAACATGTTCAAAGAGAGCTTCTTGAAAAAACGAAAAAATTTGGCTCTAAAACTAATATTAAAAAAGTTGTAACAATGTTGGACGGGTTGAAACCCGTTATCGAAAGCAACCCCGATATTGCCGCTGAGATACTGGTTGAACAAGGTTTTAATTTTGTGAAATCAGGGATTATATCTGATTTGAATACGAAGTTAAAAGAACTTAAAATCCCTATTTCCGAAGCTTATTTAATGTTTGGCATGATAAGTAAATTGTCAGTTAAAGAAAATTCTGAGGAAGAAAGAGTTAAAAACCATATTATGCAAACATATAACAAAATTGAGGAATATAACGATAAGGTGATGAGTTCATTGATAGCTAAGACTAAAAATCTTTCTATTGATATTCAACAAATGTAGAAAGTTAGTTTGTTATTTATGTAAAATCGTGGATTTTTACAATTTGTATATTTATAATAAAATTAATGAAGATGAGCAAAGAATAGAATTTAGAAATTATTAAGGGCAGCAAAAAATCAATGAAAAGTGTAATTACGGCAAAGGATGCCATAAATTTAATTCCGGACGGCGCAACGATAATGGTTGGTGGATTTTTAAGCTGTGGTGCACCTGATGAGTTGATAGAAGAATTGGTTGCTCAAGATATTCGCAATTTAACCATGATCTCTAACGATACTTCTTTTCCTGATGTTGATAAGGGTAAGTTGATAGTTAACAAGCAAATAAAGAAAATTATAACTTCGCATATAGGCACAAATCCTGAGACCGGTCGCCAGATGCATTCCGGCGAATTGGAAGTTGAGCTTGTACCTATGGGAACATTGATTGAAAAAATAAGAGCAAAAGGTGCCGGTCTTGGCGGTGTGCTTACACCTACCGGTGTTGGTACTGTTGTTGAAGAAGATAAGCAAACTATGGATATTGACGGCAAAACTTTTATTTTTGAAAAACCTGTCAGTGCGGATTTTGCTCTTATATACGGAACAAAGGTCGATAAATTCGGAAATATTGCGTACTATGGAACGACAAGGAATTTGAATACTGTGATGGCTACTGCGGCTGATACTGTTATCGTACAAGCTGATGAATTGGTGGATTGTCTGGAGCCAAATGAGGTTATTGTCCCTGGTTTATTTGTTGATTATGTCGTTGTTCGTGAGGGAAAATAGATGGTTCTTGCTATAAATAATGAGTTAAATAAAGAATTAACTAAAGAAAAAATCCGTGAAATTATCGCTAAAAGAGCGGCGAAAGAATTCAAAGAAGGTGATGTCGTTACTCTCGGTATCGGGCTGCCTACGATAGTTGCAAATTATGTGCCGGAACAGATGCATGTTGTTTTTCAATCTGAAAATGGGCTTCTTGGTGTGGGAAAAGATCAGTCCGGTGATAAAATTGATAAGCGAATAATTAATGCAGGTGGCGGTTATGTAGAAGCAAAGTACGGTTCTTGCTTTTATGATTCGCAAATGGCATTCACTATGATGCGGGGCGGGCATATTGATGCAACTGTTTTGGGTGCTTTGCAGGTCGATGAGGAAGGCAGTTTGGCAAGCTGGCTTATTCCTAACAAGTTTGTACCGGGCATGGGCGGTTCTATGGATCTGGTTGTTGGTGCAAAAAAGGTTATTGTCGCTATGGAACATACTTCAAAGGGTGAAGTAAAGATTGTCAAAAAGTGTAATTTGCCTTTAACTGCTTATAGAGAAGTAGATTTGATCATTACAGAAAGATGTGTGTTTGTGGTGCAAGACGATGGATTGTTGTTGACCGAGCTCAATCCGATGTTTACACTTGAGGATATAAAAAATTCCACAACGGCAGATTTTATGGTTAGTCCTCGTTTAAAGGAAATGGAAATTTAGTTGGATATAAATTTATAGGAGTATAATATGCGGACAGTAATAGTTGGTGGTGGTGCCTGTGGGGCAAGTGCAGCTGCTCGTTTAAGACGGCTCGATGACAGCGCCGAGATTATTATTTTGGAGGCGACTGATGAGATTTCGATTGCAAATTGTGGGCTGCCTTATTATACGTCTGATGTAATCAGTTCGCGCACTAACATGATCGTGTCCGGTCCTAAGAGATTTAAAGATCTGTTGAATATTGATGTGAGATTAAATTCAAAAGTTACATCGATAAACCGAGAGCAAAAGAGCGTTATAATCAACGAGCAGGAAAGACTTGAGTATGACAAACTTGTTTTGGCATTGGGTGCTAATCCTTTTGTCCCGCCTATAGAGGGGGTTGAAAATAAAAAAATATTCACTGTGCGTACGTTGAAAAATGGTGATGGAATAAAGGAATTGTTGAAAAATTCCAATGCACAAAATGCTGTTGTTGTCGGTGGCGGATTCATTGGAGTTGAAATGGCTGAGAATCTTGCTCACATTGGGTTGAAGACTTCTTTGATTGAGTTATCGGATCAAATCCTTGCTCCTGTGGATAAGGAAGTTGCAGCTTGTGCACAAAACGTTTTGAGAGATAATGGAGTTAATTTGATATTGTCAGATGGAGTTAAGGCTTTTTCTGATGATTTTGTGATATTAAACTCTGGTTTGAGGCTCCCTTATGATATAGCTATTTTGGCGATAGGTGTGAAACCTGAGACGACGCTTGCCGGAGATTGTGGGTTAGAAATTGGCGATTGCGGGGGGTTGGTTGTTAATAAGTTTATGCAAACATCTGATCCTGATATTTATGCCGGCGGTGATAGTGTTGAGGTTGTTGATTTTGTGAACAATAAAAAGTCTATCATTCCGCTTGCAGGTCCTGCAAATCGTCAGGGGCGAATTATTGCCGATAATATTGCAGGTCGCAAGTCTGTTTATAAAAATTCGCTCGGTAGTGCCGTCATTAAGGTATTTGATTTAACAGTTGCCAATGTCGGAAATAATGAAAAGCAGCTTGAAAAAGGTTCTTATTTAAAGACTTTCATTTTTGGAAATTCACATGCGAGTTATTATCCTAATGCTACAAAAACTTTGTATAAGTTGTTATTTAATAAAGACGGCAAAATACTCGGGGCTCAGGCTGCTGGATATAAAGGTGTTGAAAAGAGGATTGATGTAATATCTTCTGTTATGAGAAATAACGGTACTATATACGATTTGTTAGATAGTGAGTTGTGTTATGCACCGCCTTATTCTTCGGCAAAGGATCCGGTTAATATATTGGGGATGAATGCTGAAAACATCTTAACCGGGCTTGTGAAGCTCGCGTTTTATGAAGATTTACAAGATTCTTTGCTTGTCGATGTTAGAGAACCGGAGTCGTTTTCTGCTGAAACAATTTTGGGGGCTGTGAATATTCCTACTTCTCAAATGCGAGACAGACTGTCTGAAATTCCTAAGGATAAACCAGTAATCCTATTTTGTAACACCGGATTCCAAAGTTATGTTGCGTCGAGAATACTTCTGCAAAGAGGGTTTGATAATGTATATAGTTTAGCCGGCGGAATCGAGCTATACAAGATAATTGAAAAAGATGCTAAAAGCAGAAATCAAGCTAATTCTTTTTCTCCCGTATAAGTCCAAGTATACCGTTAATAAACGTAAGCGGATGAACCGGACATCCCGGTATGTAAAGGTCTACAGGATATTTTTTTAGAAATTCTCTGTCCAGTTCTGTGCTGTCGTGGTAAATTCCGCCTGAGATGGCACAGCTGCCGCAAAGTATTACCAATCTTGGGGCAGGAACTGCTTTGTAGCAGTTTTCTAAAGCGTATGCCATGTTTTTTGTTATGGGACCTGTTATAACAATTCCGTCTGCATGTCTTGGGGAGGCTACAAAATCAATACCAAATCGCCCCATATCAAAGTTTACGTTAGAACAAGCATTCAATTCCATTTCACAACCATTGCAGCCGCCTGCTGAAACTTGTCGCAATTTTAAGGAACGTGAGAATAACGAAGTAATCTCCTTACGGGTTTCTATTGCAATTTCATCAAATTTTTTCTCTGTTATGTTCTCGTCGATGATTAGCGTTTCTCTTTTGGTAGCGGATAGTTTATAAAAATTGCTAAAATCAATGGCATTGTTGTTGCATATATTTTTGCAAGCACCGCAAAATGTACATTTGCCAAGATCAATTGAAAGAGGATTAGTTTTCAATGCGCCCGTGGGACATATATTTACGCATTTTTGGCAATTATCGCAATTGCTGTTTTTGAGTACCGGCAATCCCCTAAACTGCTCTCGCATGGGGGCATTTTGAATATCTTTTATGAATTGTTCTCCTTGATAGAGTCTTGATTTTAATGTATCAAACATAGCTGTAGTTCCTTGTAATTTTATAAGTCATTTCCGCAATAAGACAGATTGAAACTCTTGTTGCAAAGCGGAAAGTCGGATATACCGTTGTTTCTCACTGCCAGTGCGAGTCCGTACCAGTTATTAAAAGACGGATCTTTTATTTTGTATTTTGAGAGCGAACCTGTATTGTCTGTCATGGCAATATGTACTACCTCACCACGCCAGCCTTCAACTATTGAAATTGCAAAGGCATCTTTTGCGTTTGTTTTTTGTAAAACTTCATATCCGCAATTTATCGGTTCGTTTTCGTATTCTCTTAATTTCTCAAAAATCTTGTTTATAATTGAAAAAGACTGCTTAATTTCTGCATACCTTAATTTGAATCTTGAATTGACGTCGCCGGTTCCCTTGAACTCGTTTTTTTCAATTTTTAATTCGTCTATCCATTTGTCTGCAAAATCAAAGCGTGAGTCA
>CASEVT010000103.1 GCA_949291445.1 uncultured bacterium
ATAAGCGGTAACTTAGATGTAAACTTGTTTAAGCTCTCCGCTTGTATTTTCATGCCCGCGCAAATTATCCCGCCTAAAAACTCACCGCCAGAAGAAACTACATCGAAAGATGTTGCAGTCCCAAAATCAACTATTATGCAATTTTTTCGATACTTAAAATACCCCTCAAATGCGTTAACAATTCGATCGGGCCCGACTTCTTCAGGATTATCCACCCTGTAAGCAAGTAAATTAGCTGTTTTATTTGACACAACAAACGGTGTTATTTTCAAATATTTCTTTACAGCCGAGCGGAATCTTTCGGTCAATGGTACAACAACACTACACATAGAAACATTATGCACTTTATCTGCGTAATTATGTAAGCTCAACAAGTTGATCAACAAAATCCCTATCTCGTCTTCAGATCGCCGACAGTCAGTCGATACAGCCCAAGTCTCTATCAATCGTTCTTCCGAAAACAAACCTATTGTGGTTGATGTATTGCCTATATCTATCGTTAACAGCATAGTTACCTCAATCGATATATTACCAAAAAAATTTTTAAATAAAAGGATTTTTGATATAATAATATAAAAAGTTAATAGATAATTTAGTCGGAGTATAGATTTGAAAAGAATTAATATTGCAGCGGTCTTATTGTTACTATGCCTGCTTCTTTGTATACCGGTAGACGCACAAAACCTATCTTACGAGAAAAGACTAAAAGGAGAAGCAGAAATTGACATGCCTTCATTCTCCTCTGATTCCGAACTGAAAAAATTTTTTAATGACTACAAGAAGTATTCCAACGAACAAAATATCAATATGCTCATGAGCATGTACGATAACGACTATATCAGTGCAGACAAATTTGACAAAAAAAAGCTGAGAGAACTTGCAGAACAATCATGGGCTGCATATCCAAAAGCAAAATACGACTTTAAAATCCTGTCAATGAACGCAGGATATGAAAATGCAACAATTGTTGCCAGTGAAACTATTACGGGTGAAACTACTTCGTCCGTTGATTATATAAAAGGGTTTGGATATATCGATTCAAAAGCAACAACAATATATTATTTGAAAAAGTACTATGACGGGTGGAAGATCATTTCGGATTATATAATTGACGAAAAAACTTCATTAAAATACGGAATAGCAAAAGATGTAGAAATGAAAATTGACGCACCATCACTGCTTAAATCCGGTCAAGAATATTCTGCAATCTTTAGAATAAACGTCCCCAAAGAGTATATTGCACTGGTTTCTTTAAACAATGAACCAATCACTTTTCCATTGGAAAAATCCCAAGAAGTTTTTAGAACGATGAAAACCAGCGGAATACAAGAAAGAATCCTTAAAACCGGCAAAACCGGTAAAAACGAAAATGCTGTGGCTTCAGTAGGAATTGCAAAAGCTGATATAAAAGAAAAAGATATAAGTATCAAGATTGTAGGCATAGCATTTCTGACAAGCAGAATTAACATATCACAACCTACTGCAATGGAGTCAAATAAAAAATGAAAACTCCTTCTACAAAAGTGATTGTTTTTATTTTAATGATATTACTGCTCGGACTTCTATCTTATGCCGGACGGAACTTTCTCATTGCCAACTACGACGGATGCAATTTTTCACTCGTCACAATAGACTATGTTAAAAATACAGGCGCAGCTTTCAGCCTATTTTCAAAACATACCATTGCTCTTATTCTTCTTTCGATAACAATTTTGGCAATTCTATTATATATGATTTTTTATAATATAAAAAAAATAACTTACCCCAACCTGCTTCTGTATGCACTTATGCTAGCAGGCGTATTTTGCAATCTTTTTGAGCGAATTTTTGACGGATTTGTCACAGATTACATAAAATTGAACTTTGTCACATTCCCTATTTTTAATATTTCGGATATATTTATCAATATAGGCGCATTTTTTGTTATATGCAACATACTATTTAACAATGACTACAAAAAAGACAGATAAAATATCAGTAACAGCAGAAGATGCAGGTGAAAGAATCGATGTATTTCTTTGCCGTATATATGCAGAACTTTCAAGAAGCACCCTCCAAAAATATATTAAACAGGGGCAAGTCCTCGTCAATGACAAAATTGTTAAAAACTCCTACACCCTGAAACTGGACGATGAAATTACGCTAAATCTTGAAGAATTTGGACTAAAAATAGAACCGGAGAATATACCAGTTGAAGTACTTTATGAAGATGAGACAATGGCAGTTATCAACAAACCATCAAACATGCTAACTCACCCTACATCAATCGAAAAAACAGGAACATTAGTAAACGTATTGCTGTATAAATTTACGCAACTTTGCGATTGCAACGGACAAATGCGACCAGGGATTGTGCATCGACTGGACCGAAACACCTCAGGACTGCTCATGATCGCAAAAACAAATACAGCCTTCGAGTTTCTAAAAGAAAAAATGCAAAATAAAGCATTTACAAAAAAGTATTACGCAATTGTAAGCGGCAATTTTGACACCAAAGAAGGAGAAATAACCCTCCCGATCGGCAGACATCCGACTAAACCGAAAAAAATGACAACAAGAATTGACGGCAAAGAATCAATTACAAAATACACCGTTTTAGAATCACTTAAAAACTACTCGCTTCTGGACATAACCCTTGTAACCGGCAGAACCCATCAAATAAGGGTACATTTCTCTGCTATCGGACATCCTATCGTTAATGACACACTATACGGCGGAGCACAATTGCCGGTAAAAACTCAGGAACAAGTCCTTCAAGCATATTCAATAACTTTTGTTTCCCCATTTGATTTACAAGAAAGAACTATTACAATTAATCCTGATAATGATATAATTAAAACATTGAATTATTTGAGGAACACAAAATGAAAAAATTTGCATTTATAATCATCACAGCAATTATAGTAGGATTGGTATTATATTTTGGCTATCTTAATGCTCCGATAAATATCGAGTACAGATGCGTATTCAACCAAAGAATGTACGGTGCATCACTGGGGAAGTTGGCACTGGTTATGTCTTTCTTTTCTGCGCTTGGTGGCTTCTTGTACGCATTGTTCTTACAAGAACACGTCAACAAACTGTGTAATGCATACAAAAAGAAAAATGACAGCATAGCAGTAAAAAGTGAGGAAGACAGTGCTAAAATTAAAACACTTGAAGCTAAAATTCAAACACTTGAAGCTGCTTTACAATCTGCTTTAAATAAAGAGTAAATACTCAATATATATCACCTAAAATTTTAATAAACTCAAGAAACCTGAAAAGCTTGTTCTTTTTAGGTTTTTTGCTTATTTATAAAGAAATGTTAAGCAATATATAACAAATATAGCAATTTTATAAACGCAATATACTTTATATAAGTAAGAGAGAAAATAAAAAACTAGACAACCAAAATACCTAATTTTTTACGACCCACCCGTTACAACTAGACTATTCAGGAGAGAGAAAATGACTATTTGTGCAATCAACACCAGAATGCTGACTTTGACACTCTACAAAAGCAACTTAGAGTTTTCAATTATGAACATCAGCAACAAAAGACAAAACATCGCTTATCAAACAACCAGTTTAATCGGTTCAGACTGGGAAGAAGATCCGGCAGTTAAAAAATTACAACTTATGGATCAACAACTGGAATTACAACAAAAGAACTTGGAAACTCAACAAAAAGCTGCAGCAGCAGAACTTGAAAGTATGCAAAAGATTCTTGACAACAACATCAAGAAAGACTTCACAATTAACTTGAATGCATAATTAATAATTCTTAGCAGTTTTTAATCTACAGTTGAAAGCATATTTATTGTCTGTTATTATGACGGATGAAATGAATATACTAAAAACTTTTGAATTATTTTTGTCCCAACCGTTGAGCATAATACGTGATAACATATTTCAAATATATCACGTGGAGTCGAACGGTCTCTCTCCAGTGAACAAAATTCAATTCAATCTCTCCGCCGAAGCGACACAAATTAATGTGTACAATTCGCCTAAAGTCTACAACTTGTTAACGAGTGTTTTGTATAAAAAGAAGAAATTAGATGATAGTAAAAAACGCGAAATTCGAAATCAGCGCAGAAAATCTCTCCCAATGTCCTGATTTTTCACTACCGGAAATAGCACTGCTCGGTCGTTCAAATGTTGGAAAATCATCATTCATCAACGGACTGACAAATAACAACAAACTCGCAAAGACGAGTAATAAACCGGGGAAAACTAGATTAATCAATTTTTTTAATTTTGACGGGAAGTACATAATTGCCGACCTGCCAGGCTACGGATTCGCGCAAGTATCTCGGGAAATGCAAAATAAATGGCAAAAAAACCTTGAAGAATATTTACTCAAACGTGCCCCGCTTAAACTCCTCGTTCAGTTTATTGATTCCAGACACGAAATACAAAAAAATGACTGGATTATGAGAGAATGGATTGAATATAACAACTTAAACTCAATCGTCATAGCAACAAAAATTGACCTCACCCCAAAATCCAAAATTTTATCAAAATTAAACCAGTTAAAAAAAGAATTAAAAACGGAAGTATACCCCTTTTCAACGAAAGACTCAAGATATAACGACAATATAATAAAATATTTTGAATCATTATAATCATTAGAGGCATATTTTTGTTATTATAAACAAAGAGGTGAAAAGTATGCACAAAATAATAGAAAATGCCGAGATAAAAGTAGAAAAACACTTTAGAAGAGTCGATAAAATAAAAGAATTTAATCAAAATAAAGTACTTAAAGCTTTTCAAAAGTACAAAATAGGACTGGAACATTTTTCAACAGTAAGCGGCTATGGGCACGACGATTTAGGACGAGAAGCACTTGACAATGTATTTGCCGATGTTTTTCAAACTGAATCAGCCATAGTTAGAAACCACTTTGTCTCCGGCACACACGCAATTGCCTGCGCACTATTCGGAAATTTAAGACACGGCGAAAAGCTCATCTCAGTGGTCGGAACACCCTATGACACAATGGAAGAAGTCATTGGCACAAGAGGCAATTACAGAGCATCATTGATGGGACATGGCATCTTGTACGAAGAAATACCGCTACTCAACAACCAGGATGTAGACTTGAACAAACTTGAACAAAAGATTGATAAATCGGTAAACATGGTTACAATCCAACGTTCAAGGGGATATTCAACAAGAAAATCTCTAAACATTGAAACAACAAAAAAAATTATAGACATAATAAAATCAAAAAACCCCGATTGCATATGTTTTGTAGACAACTGTTATTGCGAATTTGTTGAAGAAAAAGAGCCGCTGGAAATTGGAGCGGATATAATAGCCGGCTCGTTGATAAAAAATCCGGGAGGAGGAATAGTCGAAACAGGCGGATACATAGCTGGTAGAGAAGAATTTGTAGAACAAGCAGCAATGCGATTAACAGCCCCGGGAATAGGCTCGCAAGGCGGAGCAATGCTCAATCAAACACGACTGATATTTCAAGGTCTGTTTATGGCACCGTCTATCGTTGCCGACGCAATTAAAGGTTCAATCCTTGCATCTCAAGTTTTTGAAGATATCGGATTCATATCAACACCAAAACCACAAGAGCCCAGAACTGACCTTATTCAAACAATAGAATTTGGCAAACCCGAACCGCTTTTAGCATTTTGTAGAGCATTGCAGCACAATTCACCGGTTGAATCCTATTTAACCCCAATACCTGACGGAGTCCCGGGCTATGATGATAAACTTATAATGGCAGGTGGCAGTTTCATTGAAGGTTCAACAATTGAACTTTCTGCAGACGGTCCCATGCGAGAACCTTATGCCGCATATATGCAAGGCGGACTCAATTATGCACACGTAAAAATTGCACTCAACGGAGTTCTTGAGGAACTGGGCTTGTAGATGAACGCCTAATTCACTGTTCGTTCGATTTTGACAAAGGTTGAGCAGTACAAGAAGAACTGTCAGAAGATAACTCATATCCATTGGATTTAAGTTGTTCCTTGATTTCTTGAACTTCATAGGTAAGCCGATTAAGTTGACATTTAACAGGATCCGGCATTCTGTTGTGCTGTAATTGTCCATCAACCATAACCCTTTGATGAACAACCCTTCCTGGAACGCCAACGACGGTGGAATCTTCAGGTACATTATCAACAACAACAGATCCGGCGCCAATTCTGGAATTTTTACCAATTGTCAAGTTGCCCAAAATTTTTGCACCGGCACCAATAATAACATTATCCTCCACCGTAGGATGGCGTTTACCGTGTTCCTTACCGGTACCACCGAGCGTAACCCCCTGATAAAGCAACACGTCATCACCAATATAAGTAGTTTCACCAATAACAACCCCCATACCATGGTCAATAAAAAAGCGTCTGCCAATCCTTGCACCGGGATGGATCTCTATTCCCGTAAATATTCTGCTCCAATAAGAAATTAATCTTGGAATAACAGGTATCTTCCAATATCGAAGCTTATGAGCAATCCTATGCAAAATCAGAGCCTGTAACCCCGGATAGCACAAAAACACTTCCAGCAAATTATTAGCAGCAGGATCCTTTTCGTAAATAGTTTGAATATCCTCTTTAATCTGAGCTAAAGCTCTATCAATCAGCATTTTTCTCCTCATCATCAAAAAGGGCGGTGGATAAATACCTTTCTCCGCAATCAGTTATTGTTGTGACTATAAGTTTTCCCTTATTTTCCGGTAATTTTGAGAGTTCAAGAGCGTACTTAACATTAGCGCCAGAAGAAATTCCGCAGAAAATTCCCTCTTCACGCGCCAATCGTCTTGCAACTTCAAGAGAATCCGCAACCGAAACAGTGACAACTTTATCCACAAATTTTAAATCCAGATTTTTAGGAATAAAGTTTGCACCAATCCCCTGCAAACCGTGCGGTGCAGCATAACCTTTCGTAATCAACGGACTTTCTTCCGGCTCAATTGCATAAATCTTAATATCAGAATTATATTTTTTCAAACACCTTCCAACGCCAGTAACAGTTCCACCGGTTCCAAAAGAAGAAACAAATATATCAACCTTACCATCAGTATCATGCCAGATTTCTTCACCAGTATGAAATTCATGTATAAAAGGATTGTCAGGATTGCTAAACTGAGAAGGCAAAAACGATTTTTTACAATGCTCGGCTATCGCCAGCGCCTCATCAATTGCGCCTTTCATGCCGAGATCCTTAGGTGTCAAAACAAGCTTTGCCCCGTACCCCTTAAGCAATTTCCGTCTTTCTATACTCATATTTTCAGGCATAGTCAAAATTAACTTATACCCCTTTACAGCACAAACAAGAGCCAGACCAATACCCGTATTGCCGCTTGTAGGCTCAACAATTACCGTATTTTTATCAATCAATCCAAGCTTTTCTGCCTGCTCGACCATACACAGAGCAGGTCGATCCTTTATAGAATTTGCCGGATTAAAATACTCAAGCTTCACCACAATATCAGCATAACCATCGTTAATCTTATTTAAGCGAACCAAGGGAGTATTCCCGATCAACTCCAAAATATTGTCATAAATTTTAGCCATTAATCAACTCCACGAATTTACGCTTACCGGCTTGAAGTACCTTAGCAGACCCATCAGCAGGAACAACCAAAGAAGGGTCTGTAACTTTTACATTATCAATTTTAACACCGCCTCCGGCAATTAGCCGCTTGGCTTCACCCTTGCTGGCTACAAAGCCCAATTCAACTAACAAATCAACAATATTCAAAGCATCTGTATACTTAAATGAAGGAATATCATCAGGTATACCCTTGTTTTGAACAACATTAATAAAATCATTTTGAGCAGAAACAGCATCTTGTTCACCATGGTATTCACGAGTAATAGTAAATGCCAGTTTCATTTTTATATCTCTCGGATTTTCAACTTTAAGACGTGCCTCAATATCTTTCAACTCATCGTCAGAAATATCGGTCAATAGACTGAAATACTTTATAATCAAAGTATCCGGAATCGACATCAACTTTCCATACATATCCTTAGCACTATCAGTAAGTGAAATACAATGTTCCGGATAAGTCTTAGACATCTTGACCAAACCGTCTGTACCCTCAATCAAAGGCAAAAGCATAACCATTTGAGGATTTGGTTTTCCATATGCCGCCTGTATCTCACGACCCAAAAGCACGTTAAATCGCTGATCGGTACCGCCAAGCTCTATATCCGCATCAATTGCAACAGAATCATAAGCTTGCATTAAAGGATAGAAAAATTCGTGAATAGAAATAGGTTTGCCTTCCGCGTAGCGTTTAGCAAAATCGTCACGAGTCATCATTTGAGCAACCGTTACATTAGAAGCAAGCTTCAATAAATCAGTAAGCTGCATCGGATGCAACCAATCGGCATTATTTACAACCTCAGCCTTTGAGGTATCGAGCACCTTTGACATTTGTTCAAAATAAGTTTTAGCATTTTCCTCAACCTGTTCTTTCGAAAGCGCCGGACGAGTCTCGGATTTACCTGAAGGATCACCAACCATGGCAGTTGCACCGCCAACAAGAAGCACGATTGTATGACCGAGTTCTTGGAACTTTTTGAGTTTTTTCATAACCACCGTATGACCCAAGTGTAAATCAGGACGTGTAGGATCCATTCCAAGTTTCACTCGAATCGGTTTTTTGGATTCAGCAGACTTTTGAAGCTTTATTGCCAGCTCATTAACCCCACCGGGCAAAAGCTCCGCGCCTCTTGATATTTCTTGTGCTTGTTTTATAAATTCTTCCTTTATTATGAACTTCTCTTCCATCTTGCTTACTATTCCTTACTTTAACTTCTTAACTTGTATTGTAGCAAAAATAAATAATTATGAGCAAAAATTTTACTAAAAAATTAAAACAAACCACAAATATCAGACCTTGCTAACTTTTGTCATTCTTTTTTTTATTTTTAGAAGTTTTGCTCAACTTATCTTCTTCTACCCAGGCATAAGTTTGCCCGCAAGTAAAAGAAAAAGGATTGGACGTATAACATTTATCCTTATAAAGTTTTCTGTATTCTTCGTCCAATTTGTTTATGTCATCCATGATTTTAGAGAACTCCGTTTTTTTATCCATAAATATAATTCCGCTAGATCAACAATGTTAATCTTGGCACTATATAGAAAAACTTTAATCCAGATAAAGTGGAAGAATACTGTACACAAACGGGCTATTTTTTGTATAATTTTTGTATGAATAAAAAAATATTAATTGCCGAAGATACCCCCCAATGGCAAGCATTTCAGATAGAACTTATCAATCAACACTACAAAGATAAAATCCATTGCACAATTTGCAACTGTGCAAAAGAAGCTGTTGAAATCTTGAGAACAAACAAAGATTTCGATCTGATAGTAACAGACTTGCAAATGGAAACGGATTTTCATCCGGACTTTGCCGGTGAATGGCTGATAAAACAACTGCAAAATACAACCCCCTACAATAACAATCAGATTGTAATCGTCTCGGCGACCTACAATATCGGATTTATTGCGCATAGACTTGGTGTGGACTATTTGTCAAAAAGAGTACTGATAAACTATCCTGAAGCATATATCTCACTGATTGAAGAAAAACTAAAGTTAAACAATAATTAAGTTTTATTAAAAAAAAGCTTTTAAAAAAACATGTTTATAGTAAGATGTAATAACAATCAGAAAAAAGCCGAGTAGAATGTAGAAGAGGTCGCATTCTATAGTTTTGACTTGTAAAATTATTAAAAACAGTATATAGAAAAGGTGTAGAAATGGGAATCAAAGGAAAAAACGATAAAATGGTAGTTCTCGCTTGCGAAGAATGTTCAAGAAGAAACTATACCACCACGAAGAATAAAAAAACAATAAAAGAAAGATTGGAATTAAAAAAATATTGTCCATTCTGTAAAAAATCAACAGTACACAAAGAAACAAAATAAGTTTAAAGCGGAGAGAAAGACTCCGCAAGGGCGTCCTTAGTTCAGTTGGTAGAACGTCGGTCTCCAAAACCGGATGTCGAGGGTTCGAGTCCTTCAGGGCGCGATTTGTATAAAAAACCAGAGGATAAAATGGCTAATCAAGTAAAAGACAAAACAAATATGAAGGACAGCATTATCGCATACTTAAAAAGCGTTAAGCTGGAATGGGGAAAAATAACCTGGCCCCCGAAACAACAGGTATTTGTTGAAACCATCTACGTTATTGTAATCGTTTTCATATTTACGATCGCAATATTGTTTATGGACTTTATTTTTAGCGGAATTTTGAAACTCTTACATTTAAGTTAATCCCCCGCAAAACGGGAACAAACAGGTAACTATTTAGAGCAGGAAGTAATAATGACTAAAGAAAAAAATGACGAAGCTATGGACAATTCATCAAACTTGAATAAAGAAGAAGTCCAAGAAATGTTAGATGAAAAGCAGGCTGAATTTAAAGCAGCTAATTCTTCTGCTAAAGAACCGAAAAAAAGATGGTATGTTGTACATACTTACTCAGGACACGAAAACAAGGTTAAGGTAAACCTTGAAAAGCGTATTGAATATATGAATATGGGTGATAAGATTTTTCGTGTTGAGGTACCGCAAAAAACAATAACAAAAGTTAAAGACGGCAAAAAACAAGACCGAGAAGAAAAAATCTTTCCGGGATATGTTTTGGTGGAAATGATAATGGACGATGACAGCTGGTACGTTGTTCGTCACACGGCAGGAGTAACAAAATTTGTCGGTTCATCGAAAAAACCGATCCCTGCAAAAGATGCCGAAATTAAAAAGATCATACACAGAGTTCAAACACAAACAACAAAAATTGAACTTGACGTTAAAGTCGGTGATAAAGTCCGAATTATATCAGGACCGTTTGCTGACTTTATCGGGGATATTACGGAAGTATATCCTGACAAATCTAAATTGCGCGCAACTGTTTCAATATTCGGAAGAGAAACGCCTGTAGAATTGGAATACAAACAAATACAAAAAGTATAAAATAAGACCAAAAATAGTGGGAGGGGTTTAAAAGCCCTGTTAGACCACGAAAGGAGAAACAAATGGCAAAGAAAATCGTAGGAAAGATCAAGCTTCAAATCGAAGCAGGTAAAGCTAATCCGTCA
>CASEVT010000104.1 GCA_949291445.1 uncultured bacterium
ATTGCAGTTGTTACTGTAAACTCGCTTGACGGAAAGATGATTGAAGATACTGCTCTTGAGATAGGACGAACTTTTATGGTCGGCTCAAAAGGCAAGGATGAGGGGGCTGTTGTACTTGTTTCTCCCAGTGACAGAAAGCTTAGGATTGAAATTGGTTACGGGCTTGAGGGGATTATTACCGATGCACATGCCGGTAGAATTCGTGATGAGCAAATGATTCCTTATTTTAAAAACGGTGATTATGAGAAAGGAATTTGGCTGGGGGTTTATACGCTTGCTTCTGATATAGCCCGATATTATAACATTCAGTTGGATAAGGATGTTCGTATTCCTCCTCCTGTTCAAACGTCTCCGGAGACAAGTCTGCCTTTTGTTTTATTATGTATTTTTCTCTTCTTTTTGCGTACTGGTTTGTGTCCTGTTTCGATTGGATTCGGAAGTGGAAGAGGGTATACAGGTTCAGGCGGTTTTGGCGGCTTCGGCGGCGGCGGCGGTTTTGGTGGCGGTGGTGCTACGGGAGGTTGGTAATGTTTTCTGTGAAAAAAGATCTAAATTGGTTTGTTAACAATTTGAAGAATGAGTTGGGTTCAAGATTAACTTCTGTTTTTATATACGGTTCTTGTGCCGGTTGTGGGCAACCTTTGGTTAACGTTGATATGATGGTAATCGTTGATGAGCTTTGTGCGGAGGATATTTGTAAATGTTCCCGATATGTAAATCAGTGGGTGAAAAACCCCAATCCTGTTCCTGTTTTTATGGATAAGGATGAATGGCTTTCATCCGCTGATGTGTATCCTATGGAGTATATTGATATAAAAGAGTCTCACAAGATTGTTTATGGCTTGGATCTGATTTCTCAAGTTGAGGTTAAAAATAGTGATTTAAGACTTCAATGTGAGCATACGGTAAAAAATATTTTGATGCGCTATAGAAAATTTTATGCATTGAATCCGAAAAATACTCTGCTGGCGAAAAGTTTTGTTCCTGCAATCAAGGATGTTATCGCTGTTTTGAAATCAATTTTGCGATTAAAAAATATTCCTGTTCCTCAAAATTCTGCTGAATTATTAGAGCTTGCTTTTCGAATTGGTGTTGAGGGAATTGATGTTTTTGGTAAATTACTTTCATTTAAAGAAAAAAAATGTAAAATAGTAGATGTGCGTTCAACCGCAAATGATTTTTTAAACGCTTTAACTAAGTTACTCAAGTATACTAATGATATGGAAAATTAAAGGAGAAAATTTATGAAACGAATTGTATGGTTATCTTTGGCGGCAATTGTAATAGTTGCGGCGTTGCTGTTTAACTATTATGTCGGTACTTACAATAAGCTGCAAATACTGGATGAGGCTGTTAATTCCGATTGGGCACAGATTGATAACCAGTTGAAACGCAGAAATGATCTTATTCCGAATTTAGTTCAAACTGTTAAAGGGTATTCTTCGCATGAAAAAGAAGTCCTTGCTAATGTGTCTGATGCCAGAGCTAAATTGGCAGGTTCTATGAATTCAAAGGATGTTAAGGCTATCAGCAAAGATTCTGAACAGTTAAGCTCTGCTTTATCCAGATTGCTCGTCGTCGTTGAACAATATCCTAACCTTAAGGCGGATAAGTCTTTTGTCGCTTTGCAGGATGAATTGGCAGGTACTGAAAACAGAATTGCGGTGGCAAGAAAAGACTATAACCTCAAAGTTAAGGTCTATAACGCGATCATAAGAACTTTTCCTACTTCTGTTGTTGCTAAAATTGCAGGTATGCAACAAAGAGAATATTATCAGATTAGCTCTGAGGACAAAAAAGTTCCTGAAGTCAAATTTGATTAATTGTAATGCCGGTTGAAACACTCTTTCAACCGGCATTTTTTATGATTTTTTATTTTGGTAGCAAATTAATTTTTTTTTTCGTTTATAATATCTCTGTAAAGAGAAGTTGTTAATGATTTATGCTTACAGCCGTTACGCCCAATTCTAATAAACCGTTTGTATTTAAGTCTTTTCAGGATGCTGCAAAGCCCAAAGGTGTTTTGTCAAACATTTACTCTAAAAGACATAAAGTTTCTGATGCACCCGATACCTCTACAAAGGTTAAGATTGCGGCAGGTGCCGTTTTGGGGACTGTAATCCCTTTGATGTTATTTGCTAAAAAGCAGAATCTCGATTTGAAAAAGGTCTCCTCTCTCTTTAAGGTTGAGTATGGATTGAAAGAAATGGTTGGTGTGAGTGCAGGTTCGATTGTCGGTGGCGGGCTTGCCGGTATCACTTTTGATAAAAAAAATACCTTCAAGGAAAAAATGGATGAATGTACTTTTCAGTTCTTAAATTCCGTTATCCCTCCGGCTATGATCGCCGGTATGCTTGAAATTACCGAAACGTATGGCGGCAAACTTAAGGACAATAAGCTTTTAAAGGTGGGTATTTTATTGACGGGTATCTTCTCCGGCATGAAACTTGCTGTTAGGGCTGCAAACTTAATTAACGACCCTAAAGATAAGGTACCGGACAGAAAATTGAGCATGCTTGACGCTGTTGTTAACGTTGATGACGCTGTCGGTGCATTAGTGCTGGCTAATTTTCCTTGTGTCAAAAATTTACATATTGATAAGTTATTGCCTATAATCTACGCCTGGTGCGGTTATAGGGCGGGTGAAACCAATTGACCTTTATTTCTTTTTTATATATAATAATACTCTGAAATTGAAGTATTAAGGAGATTATCATGAAAAAGGTTTTCGGTTTAGTGGTTTCTCTGTTTGCTGTCTTTGTCATGGCTGGTTCGGTCATGGCTAATGAACAAAAAGTTGAGGCCTATGCACATCCGACTATGTTCGGTTCCGACGCACAAGAAACTGTTTATGCGGATGCGTCTTACATTGTTGGCGGAAAAATTTTAAAGTCTAAACGTCAAATCGGTATGAAAAACAAAGACAATGTTCTGGTTGATTCCTGGGTAAAAGATATCCTTGCTACAATCAAAGAAAATACCGGCGGTAAAGTATTTAACCCCAAAATGCCAGTTCTGCGTTCTGAGTTGGCTGTAATACTTGCTGAAGGGTTGAATATCAAAAATGGTACGCCAAGCTACAAATATAACGATATCCCCTCTAATTATTGGGCTAAAGACTGGATCAACAAGGCTTTGGTAGCTCGCGTTATGATAGGTTATCCGGATAAAACTTTTAAGCCTGATCAACCTGTTACTAAGGCAGAAGTTTTTGCAACTATTGCTACTTTAATACAGGTTCCTACTGACAGAAGCTTGAATGTCCCTGAATTTAAAGGCAAACAAATGAAGTACATTCCTAAGTGGGCTATTGCTCCTACAAAAGAAGTTGTTGCTTCTCAGTTGTTGGATTCTGTTCCTAACCCTGCAAAGGTTGCTGATGATGAATATCTTTCTAAAGAACAAGTCGCTTACCTTGTAGGTACTTTGAGACAAAATTATATTTACAACGCTAAGAATGGTACTGTTCAGTCTAAGTTTGCTCAATACAAACCGACTTGTTTGACTGTTAAATTAACGGAAAGACTAAGTGCAAGAACTTCTAACGTTGGCGATAAATTCAATGCTAAACTGACTAAGGCTGTTGAACTGTCAGGTCAATCTTTCGCTGAAGGCGCCACCGTTAAAGGTGAAGTCGTTGAAGTTGCCAGACCTGGTATTAAAAATCCGGGTTATATCAAAGTTAAATTCTTGGAGATTAAAGACGGCGATAAATGTCTTAAATTCCCCAAAAATATCTCAGAAGCTCAAGCTAATGAAATTCAAAATCCTAACTTCATAGCTCGTCTTTTCGGCGCTCCTTTCTCTGCCGCGGGCAGAATAGTCGGTGTTGCCGGAAGAACTGTTGGCGGTACTGTCAATGTTGTTTCTAACGGACTTGAAAAATACGGTGACAACTGGTCTAATGTATTTCTGAATACACTTGATATGCATCCGGGTGCCGGTTTGAAAAGCTTCGGTAATAGCTTCATTACTCTCGGCGTCGGCATATTCGATATTGCTAAGTTGATTGTTAGCGGTACTTTCGGTTTGTTCTATGAATTAACTGATGAAATTAAGTACGTTATCATCCCGAGTGCTTCTAACAATTCCAGCCTCAATCCCGATGAAGAATTGACTATCATTTACTAATCGGTTTTGTTGATTATAAATTTAAAAGCGGGTTACATATCTGTATCCCGCTTTTATTATTCATTCGTACAAATTTCTTGTTTTAGCGCGCTTGGGTATATTGTCCAAACTTTTATTCCATGTTTTTGAGCTACTGTGTTTAGTCTGTTTAAATATTTCTGATCTCTTTGTGGGTCTTCCATTATTAGTACTACTCCGGGAGATCTTTTTGTCACGGCTGCATAATATAGAGATTGTCCGATTGACTCACCCCATTTTGATGCAAAATCAAATTCTATTGCATAGTTTTGGGTTAAACAATCAACCCTTGATTTGTCATATAACATGTATTCTTGAATTCCGTGATTCTTTGTACACCAGACATTTTGGTATTCTTTTTCCTGATGTAATCTTGCCGCCGTTGCATTGTTTTCAATTAACAACATTAATATGAGCAGGATGGTAAATTTATAAATTTTCATAGTTAATCGATGGTATAATTTTCTTGTAGTATTTTCTATTACCCACTTGGATATATTTTTGTTTCTTGTCTTTTTCGAAAATTTAGAATATTATTTTACAAAAGGAGTGTTATGATGAGTAAAATTTTTAAATTTGTTTTAGCTTTGTGTATTGCCTGTTTTTCTTTTTTTGTTTTTGCTTCAAGTTATAGTTCTGTTGCTGCTCAGGTTCGGGCGGTTCATGCCAGACATATCCTTGTTGATACGGAAGAAGAAATTCAAGCTATCCAAAAACGTTTAGATAACGGTATTACTTTTGAGTACCTTGCGCAAAAATATTCAAAATGCCCATCAGGTGCCAATGGCGGTGATCTGGGCTTCTTTAAACGGGGACAAATGGTTAAAGAATTTGAAGATGCTGCTTTCAGCATGCAGCCGGGTGAGATTTCTCAACCTGTTAAAACTCAATTTGGCTGGCACTTGATTAAGGTTATTGAAACACGGTAATCCCTCTTAGAAACTATAAGTTTCTGGTTGACAAAATGTTAGTCATGCCTTACAATTTATACAACAAAAGTTTGTTTAAGCTAACATTTCTTTATGAACTTTTACCATAATTTACCTTTTGGGGGCTGCATTATTGCGATGTAGTCTTTTTTTTTGGTGACTTACTATCTTTTGTTTTGTATTGAATTTATTATTCAGGGGGATAGTGACAATTTGCTAAAAATAATTGCTATCTTTGTTTGATAGCAATTATTTAAATTATGCATTTTGTATAATGTGTGTTAATTTTGGGTTCTGTTTTGAATTTTGTTACTGATAGCATTTGCTATAGGAGTAACTACGACGGGTCCGATAAATCTGTAGATTACTGTAAATATTACAACCGGAGCGAGGAGTTTTATACCGGTCAATTTAGATTCTATGACTTCTTTTGGTAAATTAGGATTGAGTTTTTTGTATATAGCTTGAAGATCTGTCATTTTATTTTTGATTGTGCCGTCAAAACCATATGCACCTGCTGTACAGAATCCTGTTGTTATGACTTGATTTAAAACCAGTGGCAGTTTCTGTTCTTTTTCAATGTCTTTTGATCTTCTTGTTTCATTTGCGTAGAATCCTGTCAGCCATATACTTTCACCCGCAATAAGGTGAGGCATGAAGTTCGTATCTTTAAACCAGTTAATGAATTTTTTAAATGTTTCGGTATCAATAACCTTGCCCATTGCTGTTGCTACCGTATCATAAAGAACATTAGCCGCTTTTTGATTCCATTTCTTGCCTTTTTCTGCTATATCTGCGTTTATTAAGCTTTTTAAGTTAGCTTTGAAAGAGGGCGATTGTTGATTTTTATTTATCTTAGTTGCATTTCCGGCAAAATTTTGGAATATTTTTTTGTTTTCGCTATCGCCTTTAAAGCTCATAAAAGAGTAATCAACAGCTGCTTTTTGTGCCGGCGATAGTGATTCAGTCGGATTCGATTTAATCTTCTTTATTCCCAGTGCTGCCAAAATCGGCGGGATCATCATAATTGTCAATTTTGCTTTTAATGGCAGGAAGACAGGTTGTACCAATCTTATTGTTGTCTCTTTTAGTGCACTTTTTATTTTGGGATGCACTTCTTTTGACGTAAGATCAAGATTCTTTTTAAGAAAATTCTCAGGTTTGTCAAGCAGTCTGGAGAAGCTTCTTTTTATTGGTTCAGAAACCAAAAATGTCAGACCCAATCCAACAATACCAGTAGAGATTGCTTGTCCTATCTGGTATCTGTTTTTCATTTTATCTTTTTCATCTTTTGCAGGCAGTGCTGCTATGGCTAATGGTCTGAATACTGCGGTTAACCCCAGTGCGACAAGTGCTTCCGTAATAAGTGTGTTGCCGGATGTTTGATCGATAAACCAGTTAAATACCTTGTTTTTAACAAGTTTTCCGGCAAGGGTATTTTCCAATTCTGCGGCTGTTTTATTGGCATATTTTGATACGTAAGCATTTGCACCTTTAAAACTCAAACGACCGCTCGGATTTAATCCGGCGGTCGTTTTTGTCGCACTTGTATTCACATTTATTTTGTCACTCTCATACACACCTGTTCCTATTGTTTTCTGGTCGCTATGAGCCGTGGTTTCATTCTCTCGCCCTCTGCCTTTGTATCTGGTCCTCTCCAGATATTTCTCTGAAAAATCATTCTTTATCGAATTAGTTATCATATTCCTTAATCCCATGCTTAGCTAGTTGCATGCTTTAAATTCCTCAATGGAATTATTTGCTAAGTGTACAAAAAAATAATCGTTTTGTTAACCGTTTTTTTACATTTCTTTATATATATTACGTATTTTTAATTTTTATCATGTAGTCATTCTTCATAAAATCTGGTCCATTTCTTGTTTCCGGCGGCATCGTATCCATTGTTGCCGATCCAGTGTGTTGTTAAATTCTTATTCAAATCGAAAATATATTGTTCATATTTTGTAATGTATAGTGCTGTACCTATTAATTCGCCGTGTAGATTGTAAGTTGAAACATTGTGAGGATATTCCAGACGATTCTTTTTATCTACGTAGGAAAGTGTTCCGTCTTGCGTGTAATAATATGCCCTGTATGGATCTTCATTGTATCTGATGCCGTATATCCCGTTTGAAAACTGGCATAGGGTTCTGTCTTTCAATTCCACATTTCCAAGGAGCAGGGCTTGTTTATTTGTTTTATAATTCTTATCTATGAAATGTTTTTGTATTAACTCGGGTGAAAATGTTTTTTCTATTCCATTAAAGGCTTCTGTTCTCGCCCTATCAACGTTGTATGTTATATTCCCTTCAAGGACTTTGGAATCAGCGGGGTGTGTCAGCATAATTGTAATTGTCAGTATCAAAAATATTCTTTTCATAAGTTGATTATTAATGACAATTTAAAAAAAATCATTATCTTGAGGAACAAATTTACTATAAGTTTGTCTTTGTGTTTAGATTAAATAAGAAGTTTTTAGTCATTATATTATCAAGCTAGACATGTATAACAAACAAAATAAAAAACAGGGGAAGATAACTGCAATTGGCCAATTGGCCGGACAAAAAAATAATTTAAAATAATAGCTTATGTTGATTATAAGACACTAAACGTCATATGTCAAATGAAATTAATTCTAATAAGCAGTTTTACTACCTTATGAATTTGGATTGGAAAATATATAATACACATTATGTCTGATTTTAAAGTGCTGTTTGGGCAAAGAATAAAAGAACTTAGAAAAAACAGAGGCTTAACTCAAGAAAAACTTGCCGAACTCGTCGGTATGAATCAACGCCAGTTGAGTAGAATTGAGTCCGGTGTAAATTTTGCTTCTTCTGAAACAATAGTTAGATTATCGATTGCATTGGATGTTGAGCCGAAGTGTTTTTTCGAATTCGACTGGCAGTACAGTGCGGAATATTTACGAACCGGTACTGATGAAAGACCACTTTTGCGTCTTGTTGAAAAAGATAATATTGTCACCGTAAAATCAGCTTCGGTTGAACCTAAAGTTATTAAGGAGATAAGAAAGATTCCTGCTGACAAGTCCGAGGAATCTATGATTATTCTTTCAAAAAAATTAAATAAACCTGTCACGGTTGAGTATTTTGTCGGCAAGAACCGTATTGGGGTCAGGACTTATTATCCTGACGGAACTATAGAGAATGTTATTACCGAGCAGGAAACATTGTTAGAAAACAGAGTAAATGCATTGATTGACAAGATTAAAAAGCTTTCATCCGACACAAGATATCTTGAATATTTAGAGTTGGCGACGGAGGCATTAAATGATAAAAAATCCTTTGAGGAATTGCAGCTCATCCTCAAAGGGATTGAGTTGAAGTTTCATTGATCACATGTTCAATGCGTATGCAAAAATTTCACCTATTTTGAAATTTTGGTTTTGTCCGTCTTCAAATGCAAACAGGTTTTTCCAGTGACTTTGTGCAGTTCCGTCTTTTGAGTATGACGGGTTGCTCATCATTAGGTGGTGGGTATTGGTATCGTATCTCAGGGGAAACAGGTCATGCATTTGCATAAAGCTGGGTAACTTATCTGTCGGAGCATTATATCCGAACAAACATGATTTCAGACGATTTGCCCGTTGTTCATAATTTGCCCATCCTTCGTCATTATCGTTTGACACTTCTGGCCCGGGTGAGTATTCTCTTGAATATTTGTAGTATTCTGACCAATATTTAATATTTTCGAAATCGTCTGCATTACCCCAAGCGGTACCTGCGGTTAGACCCATGTTTTTGTATCTGTCTATATCCCAATCACATCTTTCGCCTACAAAACTCAGATCTGTTCTGTTCGAACGATTTCTGAGTTCGTAGAATATATATTGCATTTGCTCGTAGTCGGGCGTTTTTCCTACACCCGTGTAAAAATGCCACTCATGCCCGTTAACATGTTTTAGCGAGTCAAAAAATATCGAGTCAAAGCCGAGATTTAGCACTTTTACTCCTTCATTTATGAACAGCTCGACGTGTTGAGGGTTGTCCCATTTGAAATTCTCATCCGGCAGGTTTTCTTGTGCAATTTTTATTTGATCTTCGGAGATTAACATTCTGAATCCGGTTTTTAAGCCTCTAAAGTGTGCCAGATCGTTAAATGCACGAATTTGATCCTCTGCGCTAAGCATATTACCTTTAAATGATAAGTCATAGGATATTATGTTGTCACTGTAACCTGCATTAAGCCTGATTCCGTAAAGTGAATTTTCTTCCCACGGTTCTTTTACGTATCCGTCGCCGTAAATATTTGGAAAGACTTGTGAGAGGATAATACAGTTTGCCCAGCTTATTGCTGATGGCGGAATTGCCGGCAGTAGTTTTATTGCACTAAGGATTCCCTCTGTGCTGTGTCCGTTTTTTTGTTTTGCAATCGCACGGTTATTTATTTCAATATAGTTTGCACTTCTGCCCCAATTGTCTCCGTAATCGGGTGTGTTTATTTGTTTTGGAACAGTTTGGGCAAAATCGTTATTTTCTGATAGGGTCATTATTGATGATACTGAGTCTTGAATTGTTCTGTCTAGCAATTGGATGGGGGTTATTCCTGCTAACCATCGCTTTTTGTGTGCGTAATCGATTCCTTTAAAGGCATTATGCTCTGTCCAATTATCATAATAGAGTTTTGTCGAGCCGTCTGTGGCTTTTAGTAATTTATTTACTGGTGTCGCTTCCTCCCAGAACTTTTCATATAATTTGTCAGATACGATCTTTTTATGATCGTTTAAAATTGATAAATTGTTATTTTCTTTTTTTAATAAATTTTCTTTCATATTGGAACTATATTCGCTTTTTATATGTTTATCATTACCGATTAATATAATTTTTGTGGTTGTCAATACCTTTCGGGTTAATTTTTTGTGAGAGTTTTATTTTTCAGTCAATTATAATTAAATGCTAATGTATAAATGCTAGATTTAAAAAATACTCTACAAAGACCATGTAAATAGAAATTTGCAAATATATAATAAATGCAAAAGCCTTGGAAGGCGGGAGGATTATGAAACACTTTTTGTTGTTTCTGACGCTAGTTTTTTCTTTGTATTTAAATACCATGAATGCTTCTTTCTCTATTGTTCAAATAAAAGAAGGCTCTCAGCTTAGTCTTGAAGAGTGTATTGATATAGCTCTGAAAAACAGTCCTCAGATAAATATTTCCAAAAATAATCAAAAAGTTTATAAGAGTAGAATAGGTCAAGCAAAAGCGGATTATTTTCCTACTTTTGGTGTTGGTGGCGGATATTATTTTCAAAACGGTAATTCTTCGGGTAACAGAACCATAGCAAACAATATGGATTATTATTCCGTAAATACTTCTTTGAGCATGATGTTTTATAACTTTGGTAAGACTGGCGCTAAAATTAACATGCAAAAATTTTATAAGATAGCATCCGATTTTGATTATGAAAATCAAGTTTTGAATACTGTCTATAACGTAAAATCTGCATATTATGGTGTTTTAGCTGCTCAGGCAAGTCGAGCTGTTGCACGATCTAATGTTGCATTAAATGAGAGAGAATATAAAAGAATAAAAGCTTTTTTTGAGGAAGGTTTAAAGTCAAAAATTGATCTGGTGAATGCTGAGGTCTATCTTAGTGATGCTAAGATTGAACTTGTGAATGCCGAAAAAGCCTATCAGACTGCGCTTGTTAAGCTTAATAATGCAATGTATGTCGCTTATGCACCTGCTTATTCCATAAAAAATACAGAAAGCTTTAACTTTAAAAATAGCGTCTATACTGACGTTAATCTTGTTAATATAGCAGAAAAAAGAGATCTGTCCAAAGCGCCGGAACAGCCCAAAAATGCGGTATTCTCTACGTCGGTTGAAAAAAGCAATATACTCAAGGATTATGTATTCAAGCCTTATGACGTATCATTTGAGGAGTCGGTTAAGCTGGCAAAGGAGAAACGCCCTGATGTGAAGTCGTATGCGGCAACGTTATCTGCAATGACTGAGTCTTTAAAATACACCAAAAGAGAGTATTTTCCTACTATTGGTGGTCAGGCAGGTTATGGTTTCAGACATATGGACGGTACCACCACAAACAGTTTTAATCTTGCTGCAACTATCAACGCTCAAAGTATAAATATTATGAATACGAAATTTAAAATTGATGAAGCTAAGGCTCAACTGGATATTGCAAAGAGTAATCTCGATTTAATATGCCAAAATTTGTATTTTGAGGTTCAAACTGCGTATATTAATATGAAACAAGTCGAGGAGAGGATTCCTCTTTTAGCCGTAAAAGTCAGACAAACTTTGGAGAATTATGAGTTGGCAGATGGCAGATATGAAGTCGGTGTTGGCAATTTCATTGAGTTACAAGATGCTAAGGTCAATTATAACAATGCTCAACAACAATATGTTAAGGCTATATATGACTATAACATAGCAAAGGCTGATCTTGAAAAATCTATGGGAGAAATACAATGAAAAAATTAATAATACCCTTAATTATATTGGTATTAGTTGTGATATTAGGTGCAGGTGCGTTTTTGAAAAAACATAAGCCTCAAGAATATAAAACCGCTTCTGTTTCAAATGAAACCATAATTCAAGTGGTGGAAGCCTCAGGTACCATTCAGCCGGTTCAAACTGTTAGTATTGGTTCACAGGTCTCCGGTATGATTAAAGAGATATATGTGGATTATAACTCCAAGGTAAAAAAGGGACAGCTGCTTGCGCAAATTGATACTTCTCTTTTTACTGCACAAGTGGAACAGGCACAGGCCAACATTGCGAATGCAAAGTCTAATTTAGCAAAAATACAGGCTGTGACTGAAAATGACAGAAAAACTTATGAACGGTATAAAAATCTTTATCAACGAAATTTTGTTGCTAAAAGCGAGCTGGATTTAGCGGAATCAACTTATAAATCAGATTTGGCGCAAATATCTGCGGCTAAGGCTCAAATAGCTCAGGCGAGTGCTGCGTATAACACTG